>NZ_QNRR01000009.1 GCF_003315205.1 Roseimicrobium gellanilyticum
CACGTATCCATGAGCGCTCCTCCCGCAATGGTCACTTCGAGTTTAAGCTCATACCATGGTAAAATACCCCGCATTTTCCTTCATGGCATTGGGCTGAAGCCGAAACTACTTTGGTACTCACCAGCTCCGCTCACCTCGCACAAACAAAAAGGACGGCAGCCCACGCTGCCGTCCTTGGAACTTCAGAATGCTCGCGAAGAGACTCGCGAACTACGATGGGTTTACTCCACCGTCGGATTCGGCTCTGCGCTGCCGTCAGCAAGGCCGAGGGCCCATTTGATGCCGCCGAGGATGTGCGCCTGGTACTGCTTCGCCGTTTCGACCGGGTTCACGCGGCCCTTCAGCTCAGGGTCAGCGCTCCAGAGGTCTTCGCGGTGGCCGAGGCTGGTGTAGAACACCTTGCCCTTGCCAGGCGTGCGCACCCAGGACACGGGGAAGTAGCCCTTCTCCTCGGGCTTGTTCGGGTGCTGGCGCAGGTGCCAGAGGGAGCGCACCTTGCTGCGGTCGTGGTGCTTGATGAGGTACATCTCTTCCTGCTTCAGGCTCCAGGAGTCACCGATTTCCGCATTGGCGGGGTGCTTCGCGTCCGCGGCCACGAGGTCGGCAGGGACCTGCGCGCCGTGACCAGCGAACTCACCCTGCAGCATGTCGAGGTAACCTTCGAACTGGTGGAAGGTATCGCTGGAGGAATGCATACCGATGAAGGCGTGGCCTTCTTCAATCCACTTGATGAAGCCCTCCTTGTCCGGCAGGGGCAGCATGCCGGTGGTGTTCGCGAAGATCACGGCGTCGATGCCCTTGGCCTTCAAGTTGTCCGGGCTGAGCTTGGCGAGGGACTCGGCCATCTTCTTGTCGAGTTCTGCCTGCGCCGCCTTGGCTTGGGCTTCCACTTCAGGAGTCCACTTGGCCATCTGCGCATCGTAGTTGGCGATGTCCTTCTTATAACGCTCCTTGGCCTTGTCATCCGCATCGGCGGCCAGGTCCTTGGGTTTGTTCGGCTTCTTGGGCACGGTCACATCCGGCTGCTGGCAGTAGTCCACCACCTTGTAGGCGCCGGACTTGTCGCCCAACTCGGCGATGGTCTTCTCCGCAAAGGGAATGGAGCTGTGACGGAAACCCGCCGTGGTGGTGACGACGATGACCTTCTTGGGCTCAGCGCCCTGGGACTGCACGGGCAGCACGATGGCCCCGGCGAGAAGGAGGAGGATGGAGGTACGACGTAGCATTTTGAGGGGGATGATGAGATGTACTGACCCACTCCAGAGGACTGGAACGGGTGGAGACATACGGGAAGACGGGCGAGTTGCTTCCAAAATTAGACATGGCGGGGGTCAAAAGCGTCTCGCGCGTCCTTGGAATCCATGGCAGTCACAGGCTGTAGGAAACCAGGCCACCACCCCCATGTCCCACACCCTGCGATTCTTCCGGACCAGATGTCTCGATTGCGGCGCCGACTTTGCAATACCTGACCTCGGCGAGTTCCTCTACGGTCAATTCATCTGGTACGGAGAGCGCGGCGACGCGTTTGCGTACTTTGACGCCATCGCCAGCCCCATGTTTGAGCACATTCGCTCCCTCCTGCGAAAGGCCGTAGGATACCCACAATCACCGTCGAGCCATGAGATTGACCGCTTTCATTGGGTGGTCGCAGGATGCGCCGAAAAGATCACAGACCAGCAGCTTCTGCCTCGCAGGGTCTGCCCTTCTTGCCGGTCACGGAATCTCTCCGTGGACGACGGCGACCCTGTTGCAGACCGCCTGGTGGAAGAGGCTTCCTATGATGAGTTTCTCGCCAAACCAGCTCTGGAACAGCTCTCCATGGTGGCGCAGTTATGGGAGCAGTCGGGAGAGAATCGCTTCACGTCTCCCTGACCAGCTACACAAAAAACAAAAAAAGGGCGGCATCCCCCGATGCCGCCCTGCTTTCTGTCGATGGTCCGCCGCCTGAGACGGGCATCGGCATCAAGCAAATATGTCGGTGATAGGATGACCCTTGTCCGCAATGGTGAACGGACGCTTGCTGGGCGAGTACACCACGTGGTCAAGCGGCAGACCCAAAGCGTAGGCGATGGTCGCGTTGAACTGCGGGATCTCCACCTTGTTCTCGATGACTTCGCGGCCTTCCCTGTCCGTCTTGCCGTAGACAAAGCCGCCCTTCACGCCGCCGCCGGCCATGATGCCGGAGAAGGCTTTCGGATAGTGGTCGCGGCCGACATTCACGTTGATGTCGGGCGTGCGACCGAATTCGGAAGTGACCACCACGAGCGTTTCTTCAAGAAGGCCGCGCGAGTTGAGGTCGCTGAGCAGGCTGGCGAGCGCCTTGTCCAGCACATCGCAAAGTTCCGGCACGCGGACGAAGTTCGCATTGTGCGTGTCCCAGCCACCGAGCGAGACTTCCACGAAGCGCACGCCGCGCTCCACGAGACGGCGGGCCAGCAAGCAGCCCTGGCCGAAGGGCTCAGCGCCGTAGCTCTTGCGGGTCTCCTCGTTTTCTTCCGTGAGGTCGAAGGCCTTGAGGTCTTCGCTCTTCATCATGGTCATGGCGTGGTCGTACATGTCCGTGTACGCCTTCACATTGCGATGCTGATAGGTATTGCGGAAGTCCTTATCCAGTTCATCCGCCAGAGACATGCGGGCGACGAAGCGATCCTCCGAGAGGCCCTTCTGCACGCGCACGTTCTTGATGCCGTTTTCCGGATTGTTCACGAAAAGCGGGTTGTAGCTCGCAGGCAGGAAGCCAGCGCCAGGGTGGCGGCTGTCATTGCCGATGAAGACGCTCTTCGGCAGCGTGCTGTTCCCCGTGGCGGGCTGGAAGGCGGTGAGCCAGGAACCCATGGCAGGGTGGCGGATGGTGCCACGCAGCGTGTAGCTGGTGTGCATCATGTAGTTCCCCTGCTCATGCGCTCCCTGGGTGGAGGTGAGAGAATTCACCACCGTGACGTGGTGCATCTGCTGCGCGGTGAGCGGAAGATACTCGGAGATGCGCACGCCATCGGCGCTGGTCTTGATGGGCTTGGTGGGGCCCGCAGTTTCCACGCCTTCCTTCACGTCCCACGTGTCCATGTGCGTCTGGCCACCGGACATGTAGAGGTAGATCACATTCTTGGCCGTGGCCACCTGCTTGCCCTTGAAAGAGCCTTCGAACGGTGCGGCGCCCGCCTTGTTCGTGAAGACCGAGGGAAGCAGACCCACGCCGAGAAGCGTGCTCGCGGTGCGGGCGGCGAACTGGCGGCGCGACAGCTGGTCGCCACGGAGGAGGCTGGACTGAAGGGCGGTGCTCATGGCTTTGCGAGGGTGAGGGGCTTATTGAATGAAGATGAACTGCTGGGTATTGATCAAAGCGTAGATCAGGTCGGAAATGTCCAGGCCTGCATCGGAGCTCTGGGCCTTGTTCCAAAGCTCAAGCTCACGCGGGGTGGGCTTGCGGGTAAGCAGGGTCATGTACACGGCTTCCACTTTGTCATCCGGGTAAGGGGCCTTGTTTACCACGAGCATGAGCTGTGAATAGCGCTCCATAATGCCGGGCAGGAGCTGGCTGTTCATCATGGCCAGGGCCTGCGGCACAGAGGCATCGTAGTTCGCGTTTTCAATCGTCTCACGATCGCTCTGACCGAACTCACGAAGGTAGTGGCCACGCGGCGCGGGCGATTCGATCTCGGCGGCACGCAGCCAGTTGCGCATCTGGCCCGCGCGATAGCTCGCATAGCCCTTGCGCTCCTTCTCAGGGATGCCGTAGTAGGCAGCCTCCTGCATGAGGTCATCGAGCTGCTTCTGGCGCTCTGCCTTCACCTGCTCATCGGACTTTTCGGGCTTGTCATAGCCGGGGATCTTGATGCGATCCGCGTTCATGCCGGCATCTGCCATCATGCCACCGCTCATCATCATGGAGCTGTCTGCGGAGGCCACGACGGGATCGCCTGGCTTGTCGGAAGTCTTGGCGCCGCCCACACTTGCAGCGAGCTTTTTCACCGCGGGAAGGTACACCTGGTTGTTCACTTCCTGGCGAGCTTCACGCTGGAGTTCACTGACCTTGCGGCTCAGCTCCTTGGCGGTGGCCTTGTCGTCATTCGCACGGGCATCCGCGATCTTCTTCTGCAGATCCTTCACCTGATCATTTTGCGCCCGGTATTTCTGCGCAGCGATCTGGGCACCCTTCAACATCTCCTCGGGGGTGAGCTCATTCAGCGCATCGCCCAGTTTCTTCGCAGCGAGCACACGGCGCTCAGCCGCTTCGCGAATGGGAAGATTCGGCATGTCTGGCGTGGGATTGATGAGGGCCACGAAGGAATCCCACATCTGCTCGGCGCTCATGCGGCGCAGGACGGGGCCGGTGAAATGATAGGTCACACCGGCGGGTATTTCCTCCTTCGTCACGGCGCGCTGGTAGCTGCTGGTATTCAGGAGCACACGGAGGTACGACTTGAGGTCATACTCATTGCTCACCATGAGCTTTTCCAGATGCTTCATGAGCTCCGGATTCATGGGGGCGGTGCCATCCATCAGCTCGTCCACCGGTTCGATCAGGCCAAGACCGAACACCTTCTTCCAAAGACGGTTCGCAATCACGGTGGTGAAGCGGGGATTGTCCGGTGAAGTCATCCACTTGGCAAAGGCATCCAGCGACTTCTCTCCAGGGGCGGCTTTCAGCTCATGGCCCATCATCGTGGCCGCGGAGACCACGGACTTCGGCTTCGCATCCGAATACTGGTAGTCGTGCGGCAGGCGCAGTTCACGTTTCGGATTGAAGCCCACCGAGGTGTAGCGCAGGCTGTTGCGCACATCCCCCAGCACTTCCTCCACCGGGCGCATTTCCTTGCGCTTGGCATCGCTGGCAAGACGGGCCTGCTTGCCCATCTCCTCCATCTTGTCACGGTAGGCCTTCTTCTCCTCCGGTGTCATGTTCTTCTTCGGAGGCTCCGGCTTGAACTTGTCCCGCTCTGCCTGGATCTCCTTGTTCATCATGTCACGCGCGGCGAGCTGCGTGGGGCCGTAGTAGTCATTCGTCTCCACCCCGTAGGTGAAGGCCGCCATCTGGTAGAACTGCATCTGCGACCACTTGTCGAAAGGATGGTTGTGACACTGGGCGCACTCGATGCGGGTGCCCAGGAACACACGCACGGTGTTCGCAAGATTGTCCAGCGGCATGCCACGGTCACGCATGTAGTAGCCGATCGCACCACTGTCCCAAGCATCACCTTCTGCGGAGACCATCTCCTGCACAAGCTTGTTCCACGGCTTGTTGGTCCGCAGGCTGTCCTTGATGTAATTGGTATACGCGGCCCCGGTAATGCCACCCGCCTGGCCGTTCGACTGCGCACGCAGGATGTCGGCAAGGTAGTTGTACATGTGCTGCACATAACCCTCGCTCGCCAGCAGGCGGTCGATGAGCTTGCTGCGCTTGTTCGCGTCCTGGGAACTCAGGAACTCCTCCGCCTCGCGATGCGTGGGAATGCGGCCGACGACATCCAGATAGATGCGGCGGAGGAAGACTTCATCGCTGGCAGGGGCGTTTCCCTGGAGCTTGTTCGCCTTCCAGTCCTTTTCCAAAATGGCATCGATCTCCCGGGCTGCCTGTTTGGCATCGGGCTTGGCGGCCTGCAGGGTCAACGAACCGAGCAAGACCACAAGGGGGGTGAGCAATGTGGGCCTTTTCATGGCTAAGGATCCTAAACGATCCCGACCATTTGGATTTATCACAAATAATATTCCTTATTTGCCGAACCCATTTTACCCCCTCAGGGTTTGTCCACGTAGTCGCCACCGTTCAGGCTTTTTGCCACGGACTCCAGCCAGCGCTCCAGCGCCTCCTGCATCTGCGGCACTCGCTCGGGTTGTTCGGCCAGCAGCACGCGACTTTCATCAGGGTCATTTGCCAGGTCATACAGCTCCCAGCTGACCGCGCCGGTCTTGGGGTCCTCCATGCGGTGCAACTTCCAGTTTCCATCCAGCCATGCGGAATGCCCGGGATACTTCTGCGGTGCAAAGTGCTCTTTGATTTGTCCCGCCTCTGCGAACGCCTGTGGCTCGGGAGTGGGCTCGCGACCTTCTTTCTCGGCGGCCATCTGCTCCTCCATCCATTGCTTTGCCGGTGTGCCGATGCCTCTGATCGGAGAATCCCAGAAGCCGATGGGCTGGCTGCGCTTCTTTACCGTCCCCTCCAGCAGTGGCATGAGGCTGACTCCGTCGAGCGGGCGCGATTTGTCAGGCTCCAGGTCGGTGATATCCAGCAGCGTGGGGAAAATATCGCTGGTCACGCAGGGTTCGGTGATCACCTTGGGCTCGGGAAACTTTGCGGGCCATTCCAGCAAAGCAGGCACGGCGAGACCGCCTTCGTACACGGCGCCCTTGTTGCCACGCCGTCCACCGGTGGAGCCAATCTTCGGCAGCGCACCGTTGTCGCTGTAGTACCAGAGCAGCGTGTTCTTCCGCAGACCAAGCTCCTTCAACGTGTCGCGGATGCGGCCGAAGGCACGATCCATGGCGGTGATTTCCCCGTAGAAGTCCTGCGCGTTCTTGGGCAGATCCGCATACAGCTCGCGGTCTGCCTTGAGGGCCTTGTGGGGATTGTGTGGTGAGCCGAACCACACCACGGCCACGAAGCGCTGCTCCTTCTCCACGCTTTCCTTGATGAACTGGATGGCGAGGTCCGCAGTGATGTCCGAGCTGTCTCCCTGGAACTGCGTGGCCTTGCCCCGCTCGCTCAGGATGGGATCGAGGTCGAAGAAATTGGGCGAGGACACCCACGCATCAAATCCCTGGGCACCGGGGCTCGTGGGCTGATCCTTGCGCACAGAACCGAGGTGCCACTTGCCGAAATGTCCCGTGCGGTAGTCCGCCTGCTTGAGTGCTTCCGCGAGTGTGAGCTCCTGCGGTCGCAGCGGCCAGCCCCACTGGAAGACACCGTACCGATTCGGCGTGCGACCTGTGAGCACACTGCCACGCGTGGGAGAGCACACGGGCGCAGCGGCATGGAAGTTATCAAAGCGTACGCCCTCCTTCGCCATGGCATCGAAGTTCGGCGTCTTCAGGTGTGGGTGCCCATTGTACGCCATGTCTCCCCACCCCTGGTCATCGGCCATCACGAGGACGATGTTGGGCAGATTATCCACAGCACGCAGCGTGGACATGAGGGCAAGGGACGAGCAAGCGACGACAGCAGCGCAGGTCAGGCGGCGGAGGCTGGTGAGCATGCGTCGAGGCTACCGCAACCATGGCAAAACAAGCAATGCCGCAGTGAAGAATCCACCCCGCCGATGCAACCGCCCGCAACCCGGCGGCGTCTCCAGGGGTTCAAGACCGAACCTCGACGCTCCATGCCCACTTACCTCCTCCCCCGATTTGCCGCCCTCGCTTCCGCCGGAGCCCTGCTGCTTCACGCTGGGATGGGTCATGCGGAAGGCATCGCCAAGTCATCCACCACCAGCGGCAGCGCCGCGACTGCGACAGCAGTCGGCCAGCGCGTCTTTGTCTGCGCACACAGCTTCATGATTTACACGGCGAAGCTGTTGCCTCCCATGGCGCAGGCCGCGGGCATCGCGCATGTGAATGCCGGCCAGCAGATGATTGGCGGCTCGAAGGTCATCCAGCACTGGGAACTGCCCGATGACAAAAACCGCGCCAAGGAAGCCCTGCGCTCCGGGAATGTGGACGTCATCACGCTCTCACCCCACATGCTGATGCCTGACCCCGGCATCACGAACTTCACCAAGCTCGGCTTGGAGAAGAATCCGAAACTGCGGGTGCTGGTGCAGGCCTCCTGGCCCGCGCGTGATGGACATCCGGAAAAGGGATTCAAGAACGAAGAACGCGATGCGCTGACGTTGGACGGGCTGAACCAGATGCGCATCGATCATCAAACGCTGTGGCGCTCGAAGCTGGAGGACCAGGTGCGCTCACTGAATACCGCCGCCGGTCACGATGCGGTGCACATCATTCCAGTGAGCGATGCCGTCTTCGCCCTTCGCGAGCAGGTCATCAAAGGCACGGCACCGGGCATCGCGAAGCAATCTGCGCTCTTCCGCGATCCCCTCGGCCATCCCCTTGAAGTGCTCGCCACGCTGGTCACCTACACGCACTTCGCCGCCATCTACCAGTGCAGCCCGGAAGGACTCGCCGTGCCGGAGCAGCTCAAGAACCAGCCTCAAGCCGAGGAGCTGAACAGGCTGCTGCAGAAGCTGGCTTGGGAGGCGGTGGTGAACTATCCCATGAGCGGGGTGAAGCAAAAGGCCGTCAGTACCACGCAGAAGGGCTGACTCATTTCATAGGGTGCCACCGGGATCGTAGCCGAGTTTCTCCGAAACTCGAAGCGCCTAGCATGTGCTGTAGATGCATCCATTTCTGACGTCTGGCACCACGCCGTGATGGATGGCACGTCATAGACAGGTCCACGCGCAACGAGTTTCGGAGAAACTCGGCTACTTTGCCAGGAAGCCACCCGGGCCTTGCCATGACCGAATGCCGCTATTGACCGCGCCCACCTTTCCGCGCATCTGTTTCCCAGATGAAATTCACCTCCTTTAACGTGAACGGTGTGCGCGCGGCGATGGACAAGGGTCTCCGTGACTACCTGACCTCTTGCGACGCCGATGTGATCTGCCTTCAGGAGGTGAAGGCCCTGCAGGATCAAGCCGATCTCACCTTCCTCAAGGACTACGAGGTGCTCTGGAATCCCGCCGTGAAGAAAGGCTACTCCGGCACGGCGGTGCTGACACGCATTTCTCCGAAGACGCACGTGCTCGGCGTGGGCATGCCCGAGCATGACAACGAGGGCCGCGTGATCACGGCAGAGTTCCCCGACTTCTACCTCGTGAACGTCTACACGCCGAATGCGCAGGAGCAGCTCAAGCGCCTGCCCTACCGCCTGAAATGGGACGCGGACTTCCGCACCTACCTGAAGCGTCTGGAGCAGACCAAGCCCGTATTCTCCTGCGGTGACTTCAACGTGGCGCATGAAGAGATCGATATCGCACGCCCGAAGGAGAACCGGAAGAACCCCGGCTTCAGCGATGAAGAACGCGCGAGCTTCAGCGAGCTGCTCAACGCCGGCTTCATCGACACCTTCCGTGAGCTGGAGAAAGGTGCGCACCACTATTCCTGGTGGAGCTACCGCGCCAATGCCCGCGCCAACAACGTGGGCTGGAGAATCGACTACTGGCTCATGTCCCAGGCCTTGCGTTCCAAGCTGAAGGCAGCACGCATCCGTCCAGACATCTACGGCTCGGACCATTGTCCGGTGGAGCTGGAGATTGGGTGAGGCTGGTGCGACGCCATCTATCGCGGCCCCCAGATTGGGTCAGGTTCCGGCTGACCACAGAGCTTTCGCCAATACTGCGGAATTGAGTGCCTGATCCAACCGTGGAGGAATCTGCGCCACGACGACTGGTCGTAAGTCCTCTCCTTGCCGAAGTTATCAATCACATATCCGCGTGACGTGAGGTAGTGCCTGTTGCCACTTTCCTGGCCAAGGTATTCGGCGCACTCCACCGCGAGCACGCGGTTGAGCTCCAGATGGACCGGAATGTCACTGCGTGCATCCTCCGCAACAAAGAAGCGGAAGCGGGTGTCGCTCACTTTCTGAATCTCCGCATTCAATTCAGCCACGGCTTCGCGAGGTGTGACGCCATTCCAGCGAATGGATTTGATCTCCACACGCAAGAGCTCGTCGAAGACGCGATCTTCCGGGAGGGGCAGGAAGACGGCCCATGCGAGCAAAAGAAACAGAGTCGCCACTGCCGAAGTTGCCGGGAAAGGGAACCCCTTCTTCTTCACCATCGCTGAACCACCCATGTGAAGTTCCTCCAATCAAGGAGGTGGCGGAGTTTTGAACGGATCGACCACCGCGCCAGGTGGGCTGCCGAACGGACCCGCCGAGGCAGGGGGCGCAGGCGCCGCCGACGGAGCGGAAAACGGAGTGGCGCTTGGGACTGATGGAGCTGGCGCAAAGGGATCGCCTCCGCGTGACCTCCAAAAGCGGTCCCACTTTGAAGGCAGGCTGTATCTCACCCAATCGCGGAGGGGTCTTCGCCACGACTGGCCTGGGCGCCTGCTTGAGGGAGCCTCACAACGCAACATGTCGATGACAATTCCATCCCGCGTTCCGTACATGCTGCCCCCCGACAATTCAGACACGTACCGGGCCAACTCGTCCACGGGCACATCATCCAACTGCAGGGAGATCGTGCCTGAGGACAGTTGAGCATGGGCGTCCGAAACGAAGAAGCGCAAACGCGTTTCCCCTTCCTTCTCCAGTTGGGCGTTTACTTCAGCCACCGCGACTTCAACCGGAGCGTTCTCCAAGTGGATGTGGCCGACCTTCACGGTCGAAAGCACCTCGAAGACCTTTTCCTCAGGAAGGGGAAGCAACACCAGCAGCGCAAGCGATGCCACGGCGATCACAAGCACCGCAGTCATCAGCATGGGACCGGAGGGTCTTCGTGATAGAGCCATCCGGAAAGGGAATCAGAGCCTCAACCTCCTGTCACTCGTTTCCTCAAATGCTTAGCGATTACAGAACCACCCCACACAGGAATTCACGGCGCCGCGAAGGGATCCGAAACGGAGGGCTCGGGCTTCTTTCGGAAATAGTTTGGCAAGCCATTTGTCACCCAGGAGCGAATGCTTCTCCGCCAGGAAGATTCGCCATAGCGGTGACCGTGATCGTAGTCATCAATCACCAGCCCGTCTGGGGTGGCAAAAACACCGCTGCCGCTAAGCTCAGCGATGTATCTGGCGCATTCCGTGGCAGGGATGGAATTCTGAAACTCCAGGGAGAGTGTGATGTCATGGTAGGGCTCCTGCCGCTCGGCGAGCTTCACGCGGTAGGCGCTTCTATTGGCCTTCTCCACCTGGGCATTCAGCTCGGCCACTGCGGCCTTGGCGGAGACATTCTCCCACTTCACCGGTCCTACTTGCACCTTCGACAACTCGTTAAAGATGCGCTCCTCCGGAAGAGGCACCAGAAATGCCATGGTGAACCCCGCCGTCAGCCCGGCCACCGTGGCGGTCACGGGGATGAACAGGGCCCTGCTGCTTGGCATGAGCGGAGCAAACCAGAAATGGCGGCGCTTGTCACGGGTCCTTTCATGCGGTGGACTCACTCGGCAAGAAAATCAAAAAGGCCTGCGCCACTTCAGGGCGGGAAACCGCGCGAACCCAGTATCGAATGTCAGAAACTCACACCCATGCTCAATCGCCACTGCTGCGTGATAGGCATCGGTAACATCATTGCCTCTCGCAGAAATGGCCCGCATTTGATTCACGAAAATCCCCCAGTGTGAGCGACCAGGGACAAGCACTCTGGCGGTTGGAGCACCGCGCACGCTCTCCACAAAAGCCAGAGCTTTATCCAGGCTAAACGGTGTGACGTAAATTCGTGGGTTGGTCAATATGCGGACGGTTGCCTGAAGAACCAGTTCGCTGACACCGAACGGTTGCTGACCGTTGAGAAGCGAATGTAACCATGACCGCGCTGGCGCATGCAAAGGCGACGATTTGTCGGCAGCGTAGATCAGCGGATTAACGTCGGGCAGGTCCATCCACTTCGTCGAGGTAATCGTTCAGCGCACGACTGTCATGAATGGGAGGCACGCCGGGAAGGAGACCTCCCGTATCGCCAACTGGGAAACTGACCTTCTTCCGCCTCACGGGCGTGGACCCACCAGCAAGTTTTGCGCGCACAGCATCTGCAATGTACGCCGTGAGACTGTTTCCCTCCGCCGCTGCGGCCGCTTTGGCGCGACGCATCAGTGCATCGTCGAAGCGAAGTGTGGTTTGCATCAGCAAAGGTATGCGCGTGACAGATTTCTGTCAATCTATCGCTTGCGATGCAAGAGCGTGACAAAAAAACCGCCGGAGTCTCCTCCGGCGGTTTGTCGTTTGAAGGTGCTTCTGATGTCAGGCAGCTTTACGCCACCTTGTACTCGCCGCGGTACTCGCGGGTGAGCCACTTGGGATCGCCACCGCTGACGAAGTTGCTCTTCGCAGGGTCCCACTTGAAGCTGCCACCGTACCAGTAGGCGAAGTTCATCAGGTGGCAGGCGATGGCGCTGCTGGCGCCGATGGCCACGTCGCACACGGGTTGCTGGCGGCTCTTCACGCAGGTGAGGAAGTCCTGGATCTGGTCCTTGCTGTTGTAGAGCTTCACCTTGGCGTTCGCGAGGAACTCACGCTCGGCCAGGGTGTACTCGCGCTGGAGGCTGGTGCCCTTGTCCACTTCCTTGTCCCAGAAGCCGAACCGGCGCTTGCCGTCGAGCACGAGCTCGAACTTGCCGCGGTTCACGTGCACTTCACCTTCGGTGCCGAAGAAGCTGCAGCCCTTGCCGTTCACGTGGGTGAGCACCACGCCATTCGCGTAGATGAGCTGGGCGCCGCGAGCCTTCGGGCTGTCCCACTCAGCGGGAGCCTTCACTTCGACCGGGCCGCTGCCGTCCACATTGAGACCCCAGTGGGCGATATCGATGTGGTGTGCACCCCAGTCCGTGATCATGCCGCCACCGAATTCGCGGGTCATGCGCCATTGCGGGAATCCCTTGTGCACGCCACGCGGGCTGAGCACGGAGCTGTACGGCACCAGCGGGCCGGGACCGCACCAGCGATCCCAGTCGAGGCCGGGCTGCAGAGGCTCTTCCGGGTTCGCATTGGGCTTGGCGGGGTCACCAAAGCTGGTTTCCACGCGCTTCACTTCACCGATGACACCATTGCGTACCAATTCGCATGCGATGCGGAATTCACTTGAGCTGCGCTGCATGGAGCCGGTCTGGAGCACACGGTTGTGCTGGCGTGCGACTGCCGTCACAGCCACGGCTTCATGGACATTGTGCGTAAGGGGTTTCTCGCAGTACACATCCTTGCCGTTGGCGAGGGCGGAGATGGAGATCACCGCGTGCCAGTGGTCAGGCGTGGCGATGCAGACGGCGTCGAAGTCCTTGCTCTCCGTGATCTCACGGAAGTCATTCACCGCCTTGCAATCCTTGTTCTCGTACTTCTTGTCCACCGTCTCCTTGGCGGCGTTGCGGCGGTCGGTATCCACGTCGCACACAGCCAGGACGATGACGCTCTCGTCACCGAGGAACTTGTTCAGGAGGCCGCGGGACTGGGTGCCCATGCCGATGAAGCCCATGCGGAGCCTGGCGCTGGGCTGCGTTTCTGCCGACCAGATGCGGCCTGGCAGGATGAAGGGGGCGGCAGCCGAAGCGGCGGCAGCGGTGAGGAAACGACGACGACTGGCGTGTTTGTGGGGCATGAAAGTAGGAGTTCTGGCGATTTTCGGGAGGACGGAACGCCTCCTCCTGAGAGCTTCTTGCAGGAGGAGCAGACAACGTTCAGGCTCCACCCCGGTGCGTCCAGC
This sequence comes from Roseimicrobium gellanilyticum, assembly GCF_003315205.1. Lineage (NCBI taxonomy): Bacteria > Pseudomonadati > Verrucomicrobiota > Verrucomicrobiia > Verrucomicrobiales > Verrucomicrobiaceae > Roseimicrobium > Roseimicrobium gellanilyticum. The sequence goes on from NZ_QNRR01000009.1 coordinate 13,346, forward strand.
CCCAAAAACAGACAAGACAGGCCGTCTCCGGCCTGTCTTGCGCTTCAAGGAATTGAAATTGAATTACTTAACCAGGCTGGGAGGCGTGGCGATGTCATCGGTCAGCTTGGGGCTGTACGGGACTGGGTCGCCACCACGGCTCAGGTAGGTTTTGTAGAGCTGCTTCTGGAGATGGTGCCATGCGTAGAACATCACCGGGCCACCGGCGAGGAAGCCAAGGTAGCAGGTGATGACACCCAAGATCATATACACGATGCCCACGCCCAGCATGAACAGGGCGGCCATCATCAATTCGCCTTTCGTGAGGATGAGGAAGCGCTTCACGAATCCGAAATCAAACGCTTTGGCAAAGTCCTGCGTGATCGTCGAGCGGATGATCATGGGTGTGGTCACGAAGAAGAACGCAGCCATGGCCAGAGCATAAAGGCCGAACATGACGACCATCATCAGCAAGCCGATGATGCTCGCGCCATCACCGCTGGAATTGGAACCCATCGCGCCGATGAGCAGCATGGGAACGAACATCACCACCATCATGACCGGGATCAGGGCGAAACTGCTCACGAGGCTGACCAAGAACGGCCAGACACCGCGCTCCAAGTACTTCATGAAGTACTGAAAATCGAAGTCGGGAAAAGTGGCAGGATTCTCATCATTTTTCCTTCCGTACAATCCCGTGATCAGCCAGCCGGCGAGAACGATGGGTCCCACGGCCGGGATGATGAAGGCCACGATGCCAAGCAGCAGGTTCATGCCCCACTTGGGGCTTTTGAAGAAGTCAGTGATAGAGGCGATGTAGTTCATTTTCGATGTCCTTGAGTATGGTGTGTCGAGTTCTTGTTCCCCCGCGTGCGTGTTGTGACGAAAAAACTGGAATCGAAAAATGCGTGCGTGCTACAACCCCGCTTCTTCTTGAGCGAGTTCAATGTTCTGGCCGAGGAAGTCAAGACCGCGGTCGAAACCTCTTTGTTTCACGCGGAAGGCCTCGTCTGAAGGCGCCTCCTGCAGACGGGCGAGGTCGCGCTTGCAGTAGTCCAGGTGCTGCTTGAGTGCCTCGATGCGCGTCTTGAAATAGTCACGCGTGGTCACGGCGGAGCCGCCCTCTGCCAGCACTTGGATTTCGGCATCCATGGTGGCCAGGGCGGAGTTCACCTTCTTCACATAAGCCTCACGGCTCATGGTGAAGTTTTCCTTGGTGCGCTCCCAGAGGTCCTTGCCCTTCTCGCCGCTCTCTTTCACGGCCTCCTTGGCCTCACCCACGAGCTTTTCGAGCATCTGCTTCGCCTTGTCGGAGGTGGACTTGTCGATCTTGAGGGGCTTCTCATCCTTGTCCTGCGCGTGAGACACGGTCGGTACGGCGAGATGGAACCCAAGGGTGGCTGCGAGCGAAAGGAGCGTGAGGTCGAGCTTCATGAGGAAGAGATGCTTCAGGTTCGGTGGCAATCAACTGCGCAAACACTGTGCCGCACGTCCGCGCCATTTACGAGTGGAAGTGTGGGATCGTTGCATGATTTGACGCCGGCGCATGATTCTGCGCCAGGACAGGGCCCGAAGGCGCATCCCAGACGTATCTCCTCGCACAGCCGCTTCAGATTTGATGTCACGCAACCTTGCGTGACTGACATGAAGAAACGCACATCGCAATCAGTCCAACGAGAATCGACCAACGCAACCAATCACCAACTCACGATTCCCATCCATGTATCTCCATGAAAAGCCCAAACAGCCCCAACGAATACGACCGCACCTTGAGTCTCCGCGAATACCGTCTCCTTCATCCTCATACTGCTGACTATCCCACGCTCAGTGAGAGCACGGTGATTGGCGCCCTTCTGGAACGTCGCCGTCGCCGCCTGGAACGCGCAGCCCGCCGCCACGAGTTCTATCGGAACATGCTCGCCCTTCCGGGAAAGACCGCCATCAGGGCGTGGAACTGGGCAGTGGCCCTCGTCCCGCAAAAGTCCGTGAGCCAGCCGGCGCCTGCTGTCGCAAGGCCTGCCTTTGCGAAGTTCGACCAGCCCGCGCAGATGCGCGCATAAATCCCGCCTCACGGCAAGCGTGCGCGGTATATGTATGGTGCGTGAATCATGCGCACCGACATCGCATGGAGCAGCTGATTGTGCCATGGTGGTGTATCCATGGCCTCAGCGCTCTTCCGCTATCGCGCGTCTCTCCTGCTGTTCATTGCCGGTCTGATTCTGGCTGGAGTCACGGCATTTCCACTGCTGCATGAGCTGCGCCTGCTTTGCCAGATGCTCGGCATCGATGAGCCAGCCCGGTATGCAGAGCTCTCTGGCTTGCGGCATTGGATCGCACAGGTGGCGCATGGTCTGGAGCAGACCTATGCGAAGTTTCCCTTCATCGCGTACGGCACGGACTGGCTCGCCTTTGGGCACCTCAGCATCGCGATGTTCTTCATCCGCCCCCTGTGGAAGCCGCTGGAAAGTGACTGGGTGCTGAAGTGCGGCCTCATCTGCTGCGCCGGCATTCTCCCGCTCGCGTTCATCGCTGGAGCGATGCGTGGCATTCCCTTCTACTGGCAGTTGATTGACTGCTCCTTCGGCGTTTTCGGCGCGGTGCCGCTGTTGTATTGCCTGAAAATGAGCAAACAGATGCAGGCGGAAAAACAGTGAGTAACGGAGATGCCGCGTCGGTTGACTTGCCCGCGTGGTGAGTGTCCCATGACGACGTGGATGCAGGGCCCTCGCATTTTCCAACTACCCAATGGACGGCCATCGTCCATGCCGTGCGATCAGAGAATGGGCAGCACCGGCATCAGGCGCTGACGGATCTCTGCCGGGAATACTGGAAGCCGCTGTACGCCTTCTCCCGCCGTCTGGGATACAGCATGCATGATGCGGAAGACCTGACACAGGGCTTCTTCGCCTACCTGCTGGAGCGCCGGGTATTGGAGACGGCCAACCGCGACATGGGCACGCTGCGAACCTTTCTTCTGAAGGTGTATCAACGTTACATGAATGACGTGCGCGATCGTGAGCAGGCACAGAAGCGTGGTGGTGGAGTGCAGGTCTTTTCTCTCAACGTGGAAGAGGGCGAGCACCTGTACCTCGCCGATCTCGCGGGAAAGCACACCCCCGAGAGCCACTATGATCATGCGTGGGCGCAGTCGGTGCTGCGAGGAGCCTTGCGGCATCTCGGCGTGCAGGAGGAAGAGGCGGGGCGCGGAAAACTCTTCGCCGAACTGGAACCGCATCTCAATCCTGACTCCGATGCCGAGGCGGACTATGCCAAGGCCACCGTGACGCTCGGCATGAACGCGGAATCCCTGCGCCAGGCGGTGAGCCGGCTGCGGAGGAAATTCCGCGACTGCCTGCGCGAGCGCATTGCCGCCACGCTACAGGACCCGGATGACGCACGCATCGACACTGAGCTTCATGCTCTGAGGGCGGCGCTACGGTCGTAAGATGATGAACCAGGCATGAGATGACTCATGGGAGACACATCATCCAGTAACGCTTCTGATTCGCCGACGGCAAAGGTGCTGCCGGCGGGTCTGCTGGATCTGGGCTTCATCACGGAAGATGCTGCGCACGAGGCCGGCAGGGCATCATCGCCATTTTCCACGCCGGAGACAGAGGGGGATATGATTGGGCGCTACCGCCTCATGGCTCCACTGGGTGAAGGCGGCTTCGGATGCGTGTGGAAGGTGGAGCAGACCGAACCCCTCAAGCGTGAGCTGGCACTCAAGCTGATCAAGGCGGGCATGGGCAGCAGGGAGATCATTGCCCGGTTCGAAGCAGAGCGGCAAGCCCTGGCCTTGATGGACCACCCAAACATCGCGAGCGTGCTCGATGCAGGGACCACCACCGACTCGCGCCCGTACTTCGCGATGGAACTGGTGAAGGGCGAGCCCATCACCGAGTACTGCGACAACCACCAACTCAGCATCCGCGAACGGCTGGAACTCTTCATCCCCGTCTGCCAGGCGGTGCAACACGCACATCAGAAAGCGATCCTGCATCGCGACCTGAAGCCCTCCAACATCCTCGTGGTGACCGTGGATGGAAAACCGGTGCCGAAGGTGATCGACTTCGGCATTGCCAAGGCGCTGGGCGGCGGTGATGCCGAAGGGCCGGTGGCTGCGACTCTGCTGCGCACACAGATGGGAATGATCGTCGGCACGCCACGCTACATGAGCCCGGAGCAGGCTGGGAGCATGCCGGACGTGGATACGCGGAGTGATGTGTATGCCCTTGGCGTGATCCTTTGCGAGCTGCTGACGGGGCAAACACCCTTCCCCACCCAGCCGGCAGATTTCGTGGAGGCCCTGCGGTGGGTGCGCGAAGCCGAGCCTGTGAAGCCCAGTACGCTGGTGCAGCAAGCCACTCCCGCCGTGGTGATGGCAGCCGCGCATCGCCACACGGATCCCGCACGCTTCGCCCGGGCACTGCGCGGCGATCTCGACTGGATCACACTGAAGGCGTTGGAGAAGGATCGCACACGCCGTTACGAGACGCCCACCGCGCTGGCACGCGACATCTCGCGCTATCTGGAGCAGAAGCCCATCAGCGCCGTGGCTCCCACCTGGCGCTATCAGCTTGGCAAGTTCGCACGCCGCCAGCGGGCAACGTTGATTGCGACGGTTCTCATCACCCTGGCACTCATCACCGGTACCGCCGTGAGTCTCTGGCAGGCCTCGCGGGCGGAGAAGAGCCGCCTGGAGTCAGAAGCGCACTACGCGCAAGCACGCGATGCCGTGGATAAGTACCTCGCTCGTGTGTCGGAGCATCCGCGGCTGAATTCTTCCGACTTCACGGACCTCCAGCGTGAATTGCTGGAAACGGCATTGCCATTCTACGAACAGATGGCCACGCAGCGGAGTGACGATCCAAAGCTGCAAAAGGATCAGGCATGGGCTCTCTGGCGGTTGGCGAAGCTTTATCAAATGACCCGGCAGTTGGAGAAGGCAGAGAAGACCTATGAAAAAGTGATCCCACTGCAAAAAGTAGTGGCGGCCGATTCATCCCACGATCCGACACTTCAGAAGGATCTGGCGTTCCAGTATGACGAACTGGCCTACGTGCAGAGGCAGCGTGGCAAGAACGAAGCCTGCCTCGCCAGCCATCAGCAGGCCATTGATACCATGGCGAAGCTCGTGGCGCGTGATCCTGCCAACCTTGGCCATCAGCTCCGTTTTGGCATCGTGCGGACGAACTATGCGCTGACACTGGATGAGCTGAAAAGGCACCACGACTCCGAGCGAGAGTACCTGAAAGCCGCCGCAGTTCTTGAGCCTCTGGCAAGGCAACACCCCAGTCACGTGGAGCACTGGCGCGCCATTGGGGAATGTTTTGGCAAGCAGGGCGGACTTTATCGGAGAATGGGACGCCTCAGGGAGGCCGAAGCTGTCTTGAATCAGGCGGTGGAGTGCCAGGAGCAGGCCGTCACGATGCGCCCCCGCGACCGGACCTACCGTCACCATCTTGGCAATGCGCTGTCCATGTTGGGGACGGTGCTCTACTATCAGGATCGTGCCACCGAGGCCGAGCCCCATGTGCGCCGCGCGATTGAGTTGCACCAGGAGATGGCCGCTGAGTTTCCCTCCATTCCCCTCCACAGGACTGCACTGACCGAGGCACGGGAAGTGCTCATCTACACGTGCATCAAGCTCGGCAAGTCAAAGGAGGCGGACGCCTTGCAGGAACTGCAACAGGCAGAGCTGTCGCGACTGGCTTCCGAGTTTCCTGACGAGAAGAAGCACAAGGACAATGTGGTGAAGATCTTCGCGCTGCAGGCGGCACGCGCATATGAACGGAGGGAGTGGTCTATCGCGCGTGACCGCTATCAAAGGGTCGCGGATGCGACCGGTGGCTATGATGCGCATCTGAGGCTCTGCCAACTCGCTCTCATTTCAAAGGAACCTGCGACCGCCGTGAAACATGGTGTGGAATTCATGGAGAAGGCTCCAATCAACTGGCAGAACTATGAAGTGGCTGCGCGACAATTCCGCGATGCGCTTGCCCTCATTCGCGCAGATGCAAAGACTGCTCCCCCAGATCGCGAACAAGCCGCCGCCGAATGCACCGGACACCTCATCAAGAGTCTGCAAAAGGCAGTCTCGCTGGGCTTCACGGGCATCGCGTTCATTGACCATGATGAGCGAGCCGCTCCCCTGCGCGAACACCCGGACTACCAGACGCTGCTACAGCAAAGCTATGCTGCGCCTCCACGATCACCGGTGAAGTTCCAGTTCGACTACCGGCATGACAATCCTGGGATCCGCCACTGGACACGCGAGGGGCTGACCTGGACCGAGACCGCGCCCAAAGGAGAGACCGGCACCTTCACCGTCATGGGGCCAGCTACTGTCGATGGAGTGTCCGGAACCCAATTGGAAAAGAACGGCCCGAGGAGACTCACCGTGTTCCTGCCTGACCTCGGCACTCCGGAACCGATGTCACTCAAGTTGAGAAAGCCGGACGGATCATGGGGTGCCTTCAGCATCTTGCAGCAGGTGCAGTGAGGCTTTGCGCCGGTGACGCGAACTTTTTTCGTCACGGCCAGCGGGTTCTTCCCAAAGGAGGGTTGGAACGGAAGAAGCTCCATTTCTTCCGTCACTGAAACCCAAAGAAGAAAGGACCTGCCATGTTAGCTGCCCGAATGCATGAATACTACAAGCCACTCATCCTTGAAGACGTCCCGGTGCCGGACATCAAGGCGGACGAAGTCCTGGTGAAAGTCACCGCCGCCGGCATGTGCCGCACGGATGTGCAACTGCTCGACGGTTACTTCCGCAAGTATGTGGAGTCGTCATTTCCTCTCACGCCCGGTCATGAGATCGCAGGCATCATTCACAAGATTGGCAGCCTCGTGCCGAAGAATTCAGGATTCGAAGAAGGCGATCAGGTGGTGCTGGTGGGCGGCTGGGGAGATGGCACCTGCCGCCACTGCCAGAGCGGCAACACGCAGATCTGCGGCCACGGCGCCTGGCCGGGCTTCGGCCCGTACGGAGGTTACTCGGAGTTCCTCCCCGTACCCAGCCGGTATCTCATCAAGGTGGACAAGCGCCTGAAGGCAGAGGAACTCGCACCGCTCACGGACGCAGGTCTCACGCCCTACCGCGGCATCAAGAAACTCCGCGACGCCGGCGCGCTCGGACCCGACCGCATCCTCGGCGTGTTTGGCATCGGTGGCCTGGGCGCCTATGCAGTGCAGTATGCCAGGCTCCTCGGTGGCGGCGCGACGGTGATTGCTTTCGCGCGCAATCCTGAAAAGCTCGCCATCGCAAAAGACTACGGCGCGGATCACATCATCAGCACGAAGGACAAATCCACCGCGGACATCCGCAAAGAGCTCAACACCGCCTGCGGTCAGGGGCAGCTCGATGCTATCATCGACTGCGCTGGCGCCCCGGAGATGATTCGCATGGGATTCGAGCTGCTCTCCACCGCTGGCCACTATTCATCCGTCGGCCTCGTGGGTGATCAGATCGACATTCCGCTCTTCCCCTTCGTGGCTCGCGAGTACACATTCCACGGATCCTTCTGGGGAAACTACAATGACCTGAGCGAGGTCATGGCGCTCGCCACGCAGGGCAAAATCCGCCACACGGTCAAGCCGATCACGCTTGAGCAGGTGAACGAGAACCTTGAGCTGCTGCGAACGGGTGATGTCCTGGGCCGCGCAGTGATCCGGTTCTAGTCCACCAGCATCCTGGCGGCCTGGCGTTGTTCCCGGGAACAATTGTTCAGGTCGCCTCCATCTGCCCCACTTCAATTTCCACCAGGAGCACCCGATGAACACACCTGCAAGATCCCTCCTCCTCCCCTTCATTCTTGTCATCACATCCCTTCATATCATCCCAGCCATGCACGGTGCCGACACCAAGAGCACAGCCGAATCGAACAAAGCCATCATCCAAGCCAGCTTTGACCGCTGGCGTGCGGGAACGGGCGGGCCATTCGAGCTGCTGGCCGAAACAGCTGACTGGACCATCACCGGGAATTCCGTCGTCGCGAGGAAGTATCCCACGCGCGCGGAGTTCATGGACATCGTCATCAAGCCGTTCAACGCGCGAATGACCAAGCCGCTGGTCCCAACCATGCGCAGCCTTTACAGTGATGGTGACACCGTGATTGCGTTGTTCGACGCTGAAGCACTTTGTCTGGACGGCAAACCGTATCGCAACACCTACGCGTGGTTCATGAAAATGCAGGACGGCAAGATGGTGAGTGTCACTGCCTTCTTTGACTCCGTCGCCTTTGATGATCTCTGGAAGAGAGTGGTGCCCAGGTCCAGTTCCTGAAGTCACGCCTACTTCACGTCGAAGACCCACGCGCCATTCCAGTCTGGAGCGGGAGGATTGAGACGAAAAGCGTAGACGCGCTCAAGGAGAATCCTCGCAGGTGCATCATCATGATCCATGGCGAGGCACTCCCGCAGCGCCGTCTCCGCCGCATCCCAGTCCCGCGCCTGGTACGCGGCAAGGGCTGTGGCGGAGCGGCTGCAAAGCCCGAGCATCTTCTCCGGCACCTCACCGGCCAGACCGAGCAATTCGTAGATGCTGGTGGTTTCCGTCTTTCCTTTGACGATGATGGTGTCGATTTCACGAGCGACAATCGCATCACCGACTGCCGCGCGCGTGCTGCCACAGATGAGGATGTGAGTGCCGTAAAAGCGATTCACATGCTCAAGGCGCGAGGCCAGATTCACGGTGTCACCAATGACGGTGTAGCTGCGGGTATTCTCCGAGCCAATATTCCCCACCACCACCTCGCCCGTGCTGATGCCAACGCGAAGGTCGAGCTGTGGCAGATTCTTCCTCAGGCCGGTGACCTCGGGCAACATCGTTTGCAGACGTTCCACCGCGCGCCTCTGCTCAAGGGCAGCACGACAGGCGAGTAAAGCATCGCCCTGTTCGGTGGAGAAGGGTGGGCCCCAGAAGGCCATGACGGCATCACCCATGAACTTGTCGACAATGCCATGCTCATGCTGGATGGCCTCCGCCTGGAGTGTGAAGTGCCGGTTCAGGAGATTGACCACCCCCGCAGGCGTGAGTTGCTCCCCGATCGAGGTGAAGCCAGAGAGGTCGCAAAAGGACACCGACATCTCACGTCTCCCGCTCGCAGGCCCGGCTGATTCGGAAGTCAAGAGCACCTGCTTCAGGATGCGCGGATCGATGTATTTGCCGAACGTATTGCGCATCTGTTCCTTCTGACGGAGCTCGGCGATGAAGAAATTGAAGGAACGTGTCAGGGCTCCAATCTCATCCGCACTGGCCACGGGGAGCTGGATGGTGAGATCACCTTTCTCAACAGACTGAATGCCGCTCATGAGAGAGCGCACCGGCTTCACGAGTCTGCGTGTCACAAGGGCGGCCACCGTCAATCCCAGAAGTACCGAGGTGATGGTGGCAAGGAGTGTCGTCCACACGATCTTGACATGACGCTCGGCAGACTCACGCGTCGATGCCGCGATGACCGAACCCATGACGTTCTGCATTTCGCTGCGCTGCTTTTGCACCACGACCTGAAGTTCATCGAGCATGCCCAGAACATCTACGGCGCGGGCTTTCTCGCCCCCCTTGATGAGGTCAATCACCTCACGCTGACGCTTCGTGATGATGCTGTAACTGGATTCCACCTGATCCAGCAGGACGCTGATTTGCTGAAGTCTAAGCTGGTTGCTGGTCCCTGCCGGGGGCGCGGCCAGCATGCCTCGTGCCCGGACGATTTCCTCCGACACCGCCTGGTTGTACAAGTCGTAGTTCTTTGAAGCCTCGGCAATGGCCGCAGATCGATCCTGCCCAGAATCAAGTGCCGCATGCCAGCGCTCAAACGCAAGACGGCGACGCAATCCTGCCTCGTTCAAGTCTACCAAGGTCAGTCGCAGGGGAGCATAGTATCCCGCGATGATCTTCAAGTGACCATTCAACGCCGCTACCTGGTAAAGGAGGAACCCGACCAGCGAAATCATCAGGCACACGAGGATGAGCGCGAGACCGAAGATGCGTGAGGCAATGCTCTTGATGAATGGCATGCAGAGAAGGTCGGTACAGGATCACACGCCAGAATCTTGCGAGGCCGTGTGTTCGCTGATGTACGCCGTTTTTCTCCGTGTGCAATCGAGTCTGCTGGGAGTGGTCCTGCACGAACCTTTAGCGCCCCAACGCCTTCGGCCACCACCACACAAGGGCGGCGCAGGTGAAGAGGCAGGCGTCTTTGACGAGGCCACCGAAGGGGTCATGGAGCGCCTCGGGATTCGTACCGATGACCAGCACCATCAACACCAGCACGGCTAGTGTCGAAACAAGTGCGGCAGCGCGCTCCCAGATACCGCTCATGATGGCGATGCCCGCCACGACCATGGCCGCGCCCAGCCACCAAAGAGTCTCCTCGGGAGAGCCCACCCACCAGCCGCTGCGGCGCACCATCTCAAACTGGGTCGCGTTGGGGAAGAGCATCTTGGGCATCAGTCCCTCCCACACCCACACGAGGCCGATGCTCAGTCGGGCGGCGACTTTGATGCGGTGGAGGGCCTTCCATTCACCTGATGTGAGGTGATGCGTGGGCGCATCAGTGTCTGGGGCAGCATTCATGGCAGTGGCGGCTATGGCATTGGTGTTCATGTTCGTGACTCCGGTAGAGGTTAAAGGCGATGGCGGCTGGCGCGGACGGGCCTGGACATCCACACGTCCCGCAAACCCGGCGAGTAGTTGGCGCCGATGAAGCACGCGTGTTTGGCCCACTCGCCCGTAAGGGACATGAGGCTGTCGTCTTCGATGACGGCCTCCACCTCGCACTGTGGCCAGGGTTCATGCCAGATGCGGAAACAGCGCTTCCACCCCAGCCAGGTGGTGAAGGCTGTGTAACGCTCCATGAGGAACTCGGTGAGCGATCCGTGCTCCGCTGGACGGAAGTCCGGATGCAGCGGCAGTGCGGCCCGGTAGCGCAACACTCCTCCGCCACCGCTCTTGCCCTTCCTCCTGTGAGCAATCACGCTGCCACGTATTCTTCCGCGCTCATGATGATGCCGGTAGTCCAGCCTGCCCAATCGATACGGCAATCCGAAGACCGGCCGTCCCAGCAACACCGCGAGCTTGTTCGGCAACCACTCGGCCAGGAAGTAGATGCCGCTCTCACCGTGGTGCTTCACATAGGTGCGCACATTGAGAAAGCCGTGGGTGGCAATGGGCTTGAAGGCGAGTGCCGCGAGCTTCCCGCCGTGACGCGGTCGCATGCCACGCATGGTGAAGGCGACCAGGCTCACATAGGCCTTTCCGTCGCGTACATCGAGGGGGAAGGGGACGAAGGGTTGCAGTGCCTCCGGAGCAACTTCGTAGTGCAGCATGAGTGCGTGTTCCCAATCGGCGAAGAGGAAAGGTTCTCCTCTGCGCATATCCAGCAGGCGGCTGCGAGCCGCGGCGCTGGATGTTTCTGCGATTGATGGGTGATGGTGTATCAGGGGCGAACCCACCCCGTCGGGAGCAAGAATGCCCCCGCTCCTTGAGCTAGCGCCCGGTTCTGCATCGTCTGTGAGGCATCGCACTCCTTCAAGGAGTGGGGGCATTCCTGCCCCCATGCGCGCGTGACCGCCCAGCGGCCCGCCATCCTCCACGACAGCGCATATCTCTCCCCCCTCCTCCAATGCCCCAACCCCCGCTTTCATCGCGCTGGAGTGTTTCATGACCATCTTCTCCTTTCTCTTTCTTCTTCCTCAATCACTCACTCATTCATTGCTATTGCTCATTCCAAACCTCCGCCTACGCCGTCGCTGCGAGTGCATACACCACGGTCCATGCGCCATATCCGAGGAAGAACAGCCAGTGCAAAAAGGTCCGGCTCGGAATGCCACGCCAGTGCACCGGGCTGTAGTGGAGCCACTGCGCCGCGCAGCGGATGCCCCAGAATCCCGCCATGGCCCAGCACAGCCAGCGTGAGAGTTCCGTGGGCGCGTTTGCCATCTCATGCGCGAAGCGCCACGTGAGCACCGTCCAGATGGCCAGCGTGATCGTGATGAACCACGAGTGGATGATGAACACATCCCGCACCAGTGGCGACATGCGGTCAATGTCCGGCTTGAAGTTCAGGATGCGCCCGATGAACAGATTCGCGATCACCAGGGAGAACTGCGCCACGGCGACGATGCGAAGGAACAGTTCCAGATGCGTGCGGGCAAATTCGATGAGCGTGTTCATGGTGGGATGCGGTGTAGGTTCATTACTTGGCAAAGAGGTCGTGCAGCGCTTCGGGCAGTTCCGCATGGCGGAACTCGAAACCCTCCTGCGTAAGGCGTGCGGGAATGCCGCGCCGGCCGGTGAGTGCGAGTACCGGTTCCGTACGCAGGAAGAAGCAACCGATGGGTACGAGGAACGCGGGCATCGGCGGGCTCCAGGGGCGATGCAAGGTGCTGCGAAGCTCCCGCATGAACCCGGCATTCGTCACCGCTTCCGGTGCCGTCGCGTTGTACACGCCGCTCATGCGTTCGTCTTCGATCGCGCGCAGCCACAGTCGATTCATGTCCTCCACGTGGAGCCACGAGATGTACTGGCGTCCACTCCCGATCGCGCCTCCAAGGTAGCACTTCGTGAGGTTGGCCAGCATGCGGAGGGCGCCGCCTCCATTTCCCAGCACGAAGCTGATGCGGTAGATGACCTTGCGCGTATGAGGTGTGTTTTCCGCTTCGAACGCGCCCTCCCATTTCAAGCAGGTGTCCACCGGGATGCCTTCGCCGTGCGGCGCGTTCTCATCGCACACATGATCACCAGCATCACCATAGATGGCGAGTGAGCCAGCCTGCACCCATACCGCTGGCGGGAAACGGCAGGCGCGGACGGCCTCGCCGATGACCTTCACCGAATCCACGCGTGAGTCGTTGATTTCATCCAGCGCTGCCGTGGTGTAGCGGCAGTTCACATTCTTCCCGGTGAGATTCACCACGGCAGTGGCACCTTCCAGCTCAGCCGCCCAGGCTCCCAGGGTCCTGCCGTCCCAGTGGATGTATCTCGCAGGAACACCAGGCGGCAGAAGATGACGTGACAGGATGAAGACCTCGTAGCCTTCCCCAGCCAGATAGCGTGCCAGGGCGATTCCCAGGAATCCGCTGCCTCCGGCGATGATGACTTTTCCCTTGTGCATGACGATGGATGATTGGGTTTCGTGGTGTATCAGAAACAAATAGTGAGGTGCAGTGCCGCCATGGTGTAAATGGCGGTGAAGAAGACAAAGGCCGCAGTCAGCACGTGGTCACCCAACTTCATCCAGGCGTTCGTCAAATACGGCCCCGTCTCGAAGATGAAGAGTTGCACGAAAAGTCGGGCTCCCCAGAAGACTGCGGTGAAAGCCGCCAGCCCGCGTGCTACCGGCTCTCCCTTCACCATGGCATCCGCATGGAACAAGGTGAGCGTGCCGAGTCCGATGATGGTCAGCACGATGAACACGCCATACACCCAGAAGAGCGTGCGCAGGAAGGGGGGCAGCGGTTGCAGGTTGGTTTTCCAGTCCAGCACCTTCGGCACGAGCGCGCTGGCACAGAGGATGCCGAAGTGACCGATGCCGGCGAGCAGCAGTAGGTTTTCCAGATGGAGGAAGGTGTACACACTCATGGCAGGGCTCCGATGGCGTGGAAGAACGGAACCATGACGCCCTCCACGAAAGGCGGATGGAAGAGGAAGAAGGCCGGCACCGCCGTGAAGAGCACGGTGCGGATGTGCTTGATGATGGTGGGGAGCTTGCAGTAGCGCCGCTCCAGGATGAGTCCCGCGCCCTGCACCAGGAAGTAGGCGGTGGGCAATCCATACCCCGCACCCGCCGGCACACTGATGACCAGCTCATGCACCAGTCCCGAGATGGCGAAGACGAACCAAGTGGCCCCAGTCTCGCCGAAGCGACGCGCCACGGGGATGAAGAGTGTGCGGTGCGCGAGGTCGCGGAACGAGGTATTCCACCTCTGACCCCAGAACTCTGCCAGCGTGGTGGCAGCAAGAGGATTGCGCATGACCGGCTTCACCTTCAGGCCGAGCCCGCCCCAGAAGGCGGTCACGAGGTGGAACACACCGAAGTGCAGCAGGAAGATGAGCCCCACCATGCCTACCCATCCCGCAGCGAGCGGATGGGTGAAGAGTCTCGCCACACCCCAGAGCAGCGCTGCGCCAAAGAGGATGTTGCGCACGCCGTCCAACCAGAGTGTTCCCACTTCACGCTCTCCCGCGGCGTCCGCCTTCGTCCGTGCGGGCCACTTGCTCCAGCCGTTCAGGCTCATGCCCGGCCAGGCGAGCCACCATCCAGCGGTGAGTACGGCGTCTCTTCCGCCTTTCGGAGCGGGTGTCAGCATCCACATGGCCACCTTCCCAGTATAGAAGACCGCAGCCGCCAGCACCCACATGGTCACCCAGCGAGGCAGAGCTTCGGTGATGGCGGTTGTGGCGTTCATATCTGTAGTTTCGGTAAATAACGAAATTCCGTGGCAAATAAAAAGAGCGCTATGACCCCTGGCCTCCCAAACCCAGCAGCTTCACCGCCTTGTCCCCCATGCGGGCCACCTTCACCAGCGAACCGGTGGGAAGACGTTCAAGCTGGTTGGCGAAGGTCGTGGCCAGCTCGAAGAACTCCTTCATGGTCGTGAGTCGGGCACGCACATACTCCTCGCCCTTCTTCTCCTTGCCGGTGTCTTCCAGACAGTCCTCGATGAGCTTGAGCGTGGGATCCACCTCACGGCGGCGACGCTCGTTGGCGATGACGCGGAACATCTCGAAGACGTCCTTCATGCTCTCGAAGTGGTCCCGGCGATCGCCCGGCAGGTGCACCAGCTTCACAATCCCCCAGCCCTGCAGCTCGCGGAGCGAGACGCTGACATTCGACCGGGCCAGCTCCAGCGCCTCGCAGATTTCCTCCGCATTCAGCGGGCGCTCCGAGAGATACAGCAGCGCATGGATCTGCGCCATGGTCCGGTTGATGCCCCAGCGCACGCCCATCTCTCCCCAGTGGAGGATGAATTTGCGGGTGATGGGCGGCAGGTCCGTCATGTCAGTCTTTTCTGTTAAGACAGAAATAGCTGAAGAATGGGAAGGTGTCTAGGGAAAAGTGATTCCCAAAATGCATTCTTGCCTCGCCTCACTTCGGGACGTCGATGGTGATCTTCAAATCATCCACGGTGACGACCGTGCCTGACCTCAGGGCAAACTCCATGAGCAATTCCAAGGCACGGACATCCTTTTCCTCTCCGAAGGAAAACCGATGGTTCTTTGCAGCGTCCGAGCAGGTCACACGGTATCTCATGCCCGGCTTGGTCCACTGGATGTTGCCCAGGACAATCTCTTCCATGTATTTGGCAAGTTCCCCAGCAGTGGTGTCCTCGAAGTGAGCGGTGGGCACAATGACTCTGGGGAGGGTGTGAGCCCCTTGAACCGACCGCAGCAGCACCCCGGCGCTGGTAGAAGGACTCGATGGAGTTTCGGCTCTGATGCCGAGTGAAGTCAGTGCGAATGCCAGGCAAAGCAGCGACCTTATCCTTGAGCTTTGAAGACGTGTCATGACATGGACTCCCAATGCGAATCTCGACTGACCACACCCACCCACTGAGGGACTGACCGCACACGGAGTGTGCGGACCACCAGGGCTTACTGCCCCGGAGCCGGTGCAGGGTAGTAGTTCGGATCGATCTCGTCCTGGCTCTTCTCCTTGCCACCGACGAAAGGCACCCACTTCAAGGGCTTCTTCACCGCTTCGGCGGTGGCGCTGGCCGTGTTGTTCATGGCGCGAGTGGTCTTCTTCAGGATGGTATTCTCCTGCTTCTCCTTCTCCGCCTTTTCCGCCAGGTAGGCATTGGGCTGGGAAGTGGGCGCCGCTACCGGCCGTGCTGGGCGCCAAGTATTCGAGTACGGGTCAAACTCCTGGCCACCACCGGTGTAGGCAGGCGGCGTGGCAGCGGAGGACGACGAGCCGAAACCAAGGTTAAAGCCGGACGTGCCGCACGAGGTGAGGGCCATCGCGGCGACGGCACAGAACAGGGCGGAGGTGGATTTCTTCACGGTCATGGTAAGGGGCGGAGAAGCTAGAGGGGGACGAAAGGAATGACAAGCGACGTTCTTAGTCCGGCGTCGACAGCTCCCGGATGGCCTGGCCAATCTCCTCACGGGCATGTTCTACGACGTCGTTGTGGTGGCTTTTGTTCATTTCCACATAGCGCACCTCCTTGGGGAACCGGTCGCGCAGGACGTGGGACATGCGCACGGGAATCACTTCATCATGAGTGCCATGGAAGATGCGCACCTCGGCATTTCCCCGGCTCGTGATGGAGTCCAGACGCGCCACATTGTCGAATCGGTGCATGTTGATGTAACAAAGCGGCCAGCCCAGAACGTGCCTGCCCATATCCGTGAGGGAGGTGAAGGGGGCGCAGAGCACGGCGCGGTGCAGGTGCACGCTATCCGCCATGATGAGGGCGGCCGCGCAACCAATGGAGTGGCCGAAGACACCGCTGTGAGCGCGGAACTCCTCCTCCGTCCATCCAAACTCAGCCCGCATCTTCTCCGCCACCGCCACCGCATTCTCTTGGATGCGCTTCGGGTTGGGCTTGCCCTGACACAGGCCGTATCCCGGGTAATCCACGAAGACATAGCCCAGCTTTCTGTCCCAGAAGGGTGGCTGGTCTGCGTAGTCGAGGGAGAGTGACCCATTGCCGCCATAGATGAACCAGACGAATGGCGGCGCCTGTTTGGTCCCGACGATACCTTCGGGTGGCAAGTAGAAAGCGGTCTGTTTCCCCTGGGAGGTGGTGTACTCCAGCTTCTTTCCACCCTCCGCCTCAAAGACCTCGACCTGCGTCGTGTCGTATGGGCGCGGGTAGTAGATGATCTTCGACTGGCAGGAGAGGAGAAACACGACACAGGTGAGCAGCGCAATGGTCAACATCCGACCGAGCGACTTGAGGGCTTTGATCATGAGGTGGGAGACGTGTGAAAATCCAGCCGGGCTACGAACGGGCGGAGTATAAGTGTTACAGAGACAACGTTTTCGGCTTCCCGTTGCCATTTTTCCTGCCTGCTTCCATGCTGGATGACCTGCACCCCACCCTGGCCGCCTGGTTCCGCGGGCGCTTCGGCAGGCTCACGCATGCACAAGAGGTGACGCTGCCCCACGTACTGGCCGGACGCTCCGTGTTGCTCTCTTCCCCCACCGGCACAGGAAAAACCCTCGCCGGATTCCTCGGCGTGCTGGACCACCTGGTGCGCTTGCTGGAAAACGGTCCCCTGCCCCATGGCATCCACGCGGTCTATGTCTCGCCGCTGCGCGCCCTGACCTATGACATGCAGAAGAACCTGCTCCTCCCGCTGCAGGAAATGGGCTTGGAGAGTCAGGTACGCATTGGTCTGAGAAACAGCGACACCACGGCCAGTGAGCGCACGAAGCAGAAAAAGCATCCACCCCATCTGCTGCTCACCACGCCGGAGAGCCTCTCCATTTTGCTGCCGCAGGAAGGCCATCGTGAGGCGCTGCAATCCTGCCGATTTGTGATCGTGGATGAACTGCACGCCATTGCGGAGAACAAGCGTGGCTCCCACCTCACGCTCTCCCTGGAGCGGCTGGAGGAACTCACGGGTAAAGGAAAGCCGCTGGTGCGCATCGGACTCAGCGCCACGGCAGCGCCTTTGAAGGAACTGGGCCACCTGCTCTGCGGTGTGGGCAGGAAGTGCGAAATCGCCGAGGGCCGCATCGAGCGGAAGCGACGCGTGGAAGTGCTCTCACCACTGAAGCGCAATCCCTACCCGCCTGCGGGGTGGACGGCGGGTCGCGTCATGGAGGACCTCGCGCGCCTCGTGAAGCAGAAGCGCAGCGTCATCATCTTCTGCAACACGCGTAGCGGCACGGAGAACATCTCGCTGCGACTCAAACAATCACTGCCAGAGCTCGCGGCAGTGATCGAGACACATCATGCCTCGCTGGATCGCGACGTGCGTCTGGAGGTGGAGGACAGGCTGAAGGCCGGGGAACTCCGCGCCGTGGTATGCAGCACCAGCTTGGAGTTGGGCATCGATATCGGCGCGGTGGATTGCGTGGTGATGATCTCCACGCCCAAGGGGATCAGCCGCGCTCTCCAACGCATCGGGCGCAGTGGGCACAGCATTCATGAGGAAAGCCACGGCGTGCTGGTGGCCACGAATGTGAATGATCTTATGGAGTGCGTGGTCTGCGCGGAGATGACGCGCAAGGCGCAACTGGATGACGTGCGGATCATGGACTCGCCAGGTGATGTGCTCGCGCAACACCTCGTGGGTCTCGGCATGGAGAAGAAGCACACGCGGGACGATGCCTTCGCGATGGTGCGGAAGGCGTGGCCGTATCGCGAGCTCACACGTGAGACTTTCGAGAAAATCCTGCGCTACGTGATGGGCGGCGGTCGCAGCCTGGAAACGCAGTACCGCGAGACCTTCGGCAAGGTCATCGAAGGTGAGGATGGCATCCTTCGCACGCCAAGCAAGAAGGTGGAGCGCGACTACCTCGTGAACATCGGCACCATCGCCAGCGAAGGCGCGGTACGTGTGTATCTCGGCACGCGACGCATCGGCGAGGTGGAGGAGAACTTCGTAAAGGGTCTGAAGATAGGAGACATCTTCGTGCTCTCTGGTCGCACGCTGAAACTCATCGAGACCGGCATCATGGAGATCCACGTGGAGGCTGCGGATGGACGCCTGCCCACCGTGCCGAGCTGGAATGCGAACAAGATGCCGCTCGCCAGTGGCCTTGCGAATCAAGTGACGAAGCTGCGCACTCAGCTCTCCGACCTTTTCAAGAAGGATGAATCGGTGGAAGCCATCAATGACTGGCTCGTGGAGAACTTCAGCATCTCCAGCGTGAATGCGGATGCCATCGTGAAGCACTGCAAAAACCAGTTCCGCTTCTCACGCATGTCCACGGAGAAGCTCTTCCTCATTGAGGTGTATCATGAGCCGAGTGAAGAACCGGAACTGGACAAGGAAGGCCGCCGCATGACCGCCGCCGCGAAACGCTCGCGCATGCAGAGCGAGGCAAACATCCAGGTCTTCTTCCATTCTCTCATCGGTCGCTCGGCGAATGACGCGCTGTCACGCGTGATCAGCCATCGGCTCAATGAAGCCGTGGGCGGCAATGCCTTGGTGACCATCGATGACTACGGCTTCCTCCTCACGTTGCGACCGTTTCAAAAACTTGGCCTCGAAGATTGGCGCGAACTCTTCCATCCGGAGAACACGGCGCAAGACCTCCGTACCGCCTTGAAGGAAAGCGCGCTGGTGAAGTGGCAATTCCGCGGCGTGGCGCAGACAGGACTCATGGTCCCGCGCAATCTCCCCGGTGCCGAGCGCAAGCTGAAGCAACTCCGGTGGAGCTCGGAGATTCTCTTCAAAGTCCTCTCCGCCCACGAGCCGGATCACGTTCTGCTGGAGCAGGCTTACCGCGAAGCCGAGCATGTCTTCCTCGATCTGCCACGCGCGCAGGATTTTTTAAGCCGCGTGCAAAAGATGGAGTGGGATCTCATCGAGGTGCCCGTGGTCACACCGTTCTCGTTTGGCATCTACGCCAGCAAGATCAAAGAAGGCATGATGCTGGAAGACCCCGAGGAGGCGATTGAGCGATTGTGGAAGGAATTTGAGCGGGCGGATTTGCTGGCGGGGAAGGGGCAGAAGTGAGCAAGGCGATTGTTAAAGAGGCGAAATGTCCCAGTGCGCCTCGTATTCCGAAGTTTGCTCCCGGAGGGAGCACGGATGGTAGCCGGTCGGTGGAGGGAGCCTGAGCGACCGCAACCACCGGATCTTCGGGAAAGCTATGATGGCGTCCCGGAGGGTACGCCGGAAGGTGTGGCAGAGTGAGAGAGCGTTCATTGGCCAAGCCACGCCTTCCGCCGTCCCATCCGGGACGGGTCATCTTTTCCGCACACTGATCCGGTGGTTACGCTCGTCTAGACTCGCTCCACCAACCGGCTACCATCCGCTGTCCCTTCGGGACAAACATCCGCAGGCACTCATGAGAACCTTCACTCGCTTATCCAGCACGGCATGCCTGGCTCTCGGGGGAATCATGATGCTGCTGCCCGCATGCCGCGACACTTCTCAACCCCACGCGCCTCTCACCCGCGAAGCCTATATCTGGCAGCAGCAATGGCGCGATCCCGTGGAAGCGGCGGCTGCGACCGCCAGCAGGGAACTCGACAGCCTCGCCGTGCTGGCGGCGGTGATTCGATTTCCCAAAGGCTCCATCGCCCCGCAGACACAATACGTCGAGGTGCCATGGCAACGACTCAAGGAACACGGCAAGCCAATCGCGGTGGTGGTGCGACTGGGCACGCCTACCCCTAGCTTCGATGTGGGACATGCCGAGCACGAGACAGGTGCTTTGCGCACTGCCATCCACGCCACGCTGGAAATGCTCTCTACCGCGGGTCTTTCACCTTCAGAAATCCAGGTGGACTTCGACTGCCCGGAAAAGAAGCTGGCTGCGTATGCCCAAGTAATGCGCGACCTTCGCGCGCAGTGGCCGAAGGAGAAATGGTCCATCACCTCCCTGCCTTCCTGGCTGGGAGCGAAAGGTTTCAAGGAACTGGTGCAGACCACAGGCAGCTACATTCTGCAAGTGCACTCACTGAAACTCCCGCCTCCGGGACGCGCGGCGACGCTGTGTGATGAGCAACGCTCGCTCCATTGGGCGAAGCAGGCGGACAAGGTTGGTGTGCCCTTCCGCATCGCCCTGCCCACGTATCGCAGTGAGGTGCTCTATGATGCCGGTGGCAAGCTTTTGGATGTGATCTCCGAAGACCTCCCACAGGACAAAACCATACGTGCCGCCTCACGCTCCGTGGCCGTTGCGGATCCCGCTGCGATGGCCCGGCTGGTAAAACAATGGACTGCCGAGCCGCCGGAGCATCTCACCGGATTGATCTGGTTCCGCGTGCCGGTGGAAGGCGACCGGCGAAACTGGTCCATGCCTGCTTTCCTGAAGGTCCTCCAAGGCGAAGCGCCCGCACCGAAACTTGAGCCGGTGGTGGAGCTCGACCCTTCCGGCATTTGGAAAATCTCCATCCGCCAGACTGGTGATGGAATGGCACTGTGGCCGCTTCAGGTGACGGTCCGTCTCGCGTCAGGCGCGGTGGTGGAGAGCACGGATGCACGTCCCGAGTATGCGGCAGGCACCGCGCCCAACGGTGTGACCTTCCAGCTCACCCGTGACGCACGCGCTCGTGTGCCGGAAATGCCGGCGGGGGATCCACTCTATGTGGGCTGGGTTCGTGGCGGCTCCAGCAAGCCGGAAGTTTCGCTGACGACAGCCACTGTTTCCGAGATGCTGGGGCAGTAGGTTTGTTCGCCAGTGTGACGTTAGTCCCGTCACTTATTTACAATTGTTTTTCTCGCGGGATTATCGAACAAGCCCATCGTTTCGCCGTCTGTCATGCTCACGCACAGACAACCATCATGAACTCTCCCATGCGACTGCTTGGCGCTGGTCTCGGTATCGGGACCCTCGCCGGCATTTCCGCCATCCTGGCCTGCGGGCCTTTCATTTCCGAGGACTACCTCGGTGGACCTTCCCTGGCGCCTTTCCGCGCTCCCGTGGCCGATGTCGCCGCCGAATTGAAGCGGCTGGCCCAATGGTCACGCGAAGCCTTTCCTGACGCCGATCTCGCCCCCTTGCCCCTGCCACCGGATGCGGCTGGACGTCACCAGTACTTCCGCACGCTGGAGCATTCCTTCAGCACCACACTCGAGGTGGAGACCCGTGAACTCGGTGAGCTCGCGAACATGGACGCTCCTGACCTGGAAAAGTGGAAAGACGCCCGCAAGGCCCTGCTCCCATTTGTAGGCGTAGCGCTTTCCATTGGCGCCACCGACCCTGCCACGAAGGATCCACAGGCCGAAGGCGCCATCAAGGCCATCACCTTTCCAAACGCACCGGAGGCGTTCTCGCTGTATGTGGAGGGTGCGCGGCGCTTCGCGCTCGGCGAGAACAAGGAGGCCCGCGGCGCTTGGGAAACAATCATCGCGCTCCCCACGGAACAGCGCAAACCCCGTGCCGTGTGGGCGGCCTACATGATTGCCCGCAGTCACGAAACGGAAGAAGCCTGGAAGGATGCCCGCGCGGCGTACCGACTGACCCGCAAGCTGGTGCGTGAAGGCTGCAGCGACCCCCTTGGACTTGGCATCGCGTCCTTCCGTCGTGAGGCGGACTGCGCCACCGCCTCGGAGGATGAGGAAAGCGCCGCGCGCCTGCGCCTGGCGTGGCTCGCCTGCGGAGATGAAGCCGCCGTGCAGGTCATTCGCACGAACATGGAGCTGCCTCCTCCAGCCATGGATGAGGTGGCGGTGGAAAAGGCCGCCAGGCAACCCGTGCGCCGTGTGCTCATCTCCATGGCCCTGCTGGAGCGTGACTTCATGGGCGAGGATCCTTCCTCTGCCAACCCGGATGAGAGTACCAAGGCGTGGCTCGAAGCACTGGAGAAGCATTTGCATGACGCACCGCTGCTTCATGCGGAGCGCCTCTCATGGGCCGCCTACTCCCAGGGGGACTTTGATCGGGCGCGCCGCTGGCTGAAGCTCGCGGATGCGAAGGAATCCATGACCCAGTGGTTGCAGGGCAAGTTCGCCCTCATGGAGGGCCGCAAGGACGATGCCACCCGGCACTTCGCCTCGGCGAAGCCTGCCTTCACGCCGAAGACCAATGCCGTCATCATCTGGCGCAGGACCGCAGACCCTGACGCCTACATTCACTCTCCCGTGACGGAAGGGATGGAGATACAGCCCTGCCAGTTCCTGGCGGATGCCGCCACGGCGAAGCTGGCCGCGGGTCAGTTCATTCCCGCGATGCAGGGATATCTCGACGCGGGATCATGGCGCGATGCGGCTTACATCGCGGAACGTCTCCTGAGCCGCGAGGAGCTGCTCACCTATGTGCGCCGTCACACCAACGACCGTGAGTGGACTCCAAAAGCGCCGGCGAATGCTCAAGAACGCGCAGAGAACGAAGAGTACGGCATTGTTGGGTTTGGATCCATCCAGGCCCACCTGCGGTACCTCGCCGCGCGTCGTCTCGCGAGAGAGCGCTACTTCAAGGATGCGGCTCTGCTCTTCCCACCTGCGTTGCGTGGTCCCTTCCAGGAGTACACTGCTGCCTGGCGCAAGGGGCATGACGGCAACCTCCCGCGCAAGGAGCGGGCCGGTGCGCTCTGGACGGCCGCGAAGCTGCATCGGAAATACGGCATGGAATTTTTCGGCTTCGTGAATGATCCCGATCACCAGGAGAACGGCGGCAACTTCCAGGTGAACCACGTGGCCGCGTCCCGCACGCGCGGCTCCTATGTGGTGGAAACGGAGGCCGGTGAGTTCAAGGACTACTGGCAGTGGATGAATCGCTGGGCGGATCCTGCCGCCATGCAAGGCAAGCGCGACCAGAATGCCGCCTTGGGCCTGCCCGCGCCTGATGCCATCTTCCCCAAGGTGAGCAGCAACGAACGCTGGAGGCTCGCGAAGTATGGCGTGGCTCCGATCGAGAAGCGTTTCCACTACCGCTACACCGCCGCCGATCTCGCCTGGAAAGCTGCCGCCCTCATGCCGGACAACGACGAGCAAACCGCCGAAGTCCTGCGCACCGCCGGCCTGTGGCTGGCCAATCGCGACCCGAAAGCCGCGGATAAGTTCTACCAATCGCTGGTGAGCCGAAATGCTGCCATCCCCATCGGCCAGAAGGCGGATAAGTTGAGGTGGTTTCCGCAGAGGTAGGTATCCTCCAATCGTGGATTCACCCCAAGCGATCCCTGCGCCTTGTAAACTCAATTGAATGCATGAAAAAGACCTGTCTGCTGGTCGGCCTCGCTGTTGCCATTGGTTTTTGGATTGGGATGCCGTTGTCCATTGGACAGAACAAGGGAGGGACGGGCCGACTATCTCAAAAAGATCGAGTGTTGAGGTCGCTGAAGGATTTCCGGAAACTGTCAGAAGGGATGACCCAGGAACAGTTTGAAAATGTTCGCAGCATTGAACAGCTGTACGCCCTTCTATATGCAGATGATCCGAAGTTCACTATGATGGCTGGCGGTGGAAGTGCATGGCACTACGTGGATGAGCACGCTGGCACAAAATACAGTTATCTTGTTTACCCCTACTCCAGGGGAAGAAAACTCACGGACTCCATCTACATCGCCACCCCCTGTTCCATTGATGGGGTAAGGCTGGTCCTCAACCATGCTTTGAAGATTGAGGAAGTTAATGAATCGACGTTTCACTTCCGAGTATACAGTCAAAGCAAATGAGCCTCCGCGCACTCAATGTTCTTGGCTGATTCTTCCCAGAATCCACCGAACTCGCGGCCCTCACACCTTCTTCTCCTTCCACTTTCCTTTCCTGAAGAGCACCGCGCTCCACAACGTGAGCACGCCGAAGGAGAGGGGCACAGAGATGTACACGCCGAGCGCGCCAAGCTTCAGCGTCACCGCAAGCACATAGGCCAAAGGAATTTGGCCGAGCCAGAAGCAGAAGAAGTTCAGGCGGGTGGGGGTCCAGGTGTCGCCGGAGCCGTTGAAGGCGCCTTCAAAACACATGCCGGCGGCGTAGAAGGGGAAGGCGAGGGAGACGATCCACAAGGAGCGCGTGGCCTCATGGAGCACGTCTGGCTCGGCCGTGAATATGGCTGCGAGCGGATGGGCAAAGGCCACGTACAGTACGCCAATCACACCAAGGAAGATGGTGTTCCACTTCACCGCGATCCACACAGCCGCCTCCGCACGGTCCGGTCGCTCGGCGCCGAGGTTCTGCCCCACCAGGGTGGAGCCCGCATTGGCAATGCCCCACGCCGGCAGCAGCATGAACATGATCAGACGCAAGGCGATGGTGTAACCCGCCAGCGCAGCCTCGTGGAACATGGCGAGGATTTTGTAGAGGCCCACCCAACTCGTGGTGCTGATGAGCAATTGCGCGATGCCATTCTTTGAAGTGCTGAGGATGGTATGCAGCACCTCACGCGCTGGGCGAAGATGATACAGATGCACATGGATGCGGCTGTGATGGCCCAGCAAATGCCAGAGCTGGTAGAGCACGCCGATGCCACGGCCGATGTTCGTGGCCACCGCAGCGCCGGTCACGCCCATCTCGGGGAAGGGTCCCCAGCCGAATACGAAACACGGCCCCAGCGCCATGTTGATCACATTCGCGAGGATCAAGGTGCGCATCGCGATCACGGCATCCCCCGCGCCACGGAAGATGGCATTGATGAGGAAGATCATGAAGACGGTGATATTCCCACCCAGCATGATGCGGATGAAAGGCGTGCCCATCTCCACCACGGCGTCGCTCTGGCTCATGAGCCGCAGGATGTCCTCTCCAAAGTAGCCCAGCACCACGCCCATGCCGGAGGCCACCAGTGTGCCCAGCACCACGATCTGCCCCGCAGCCTGCGAAGCGCGCTCGGGATCCTTTTCCCCAATGCGCCGCGACACAATGGCGGACGCGGCAAAGCACATGCCGATGGCCACCGCATACACGAGGCTCATCACCGACTCGGTGATGCCTACAACAGCGACTGCATTCTTCCCCAGATGCGAGACCCAGAAGATGTCCGTGATCGCAAACAACGACTCCATGAACATCTCCAGCACCATGGGCACGGAGAGCAGGAAGACGGCTCGATTGAGAGATTCAGCGGTGTAGTCATGCTCCTCGCCCCGCAGCGACTGAACAATGCTCCGCCACAGGGAGGGCTTTTCCATTCACCTCAGCATAGTCGGAAATTGCGAGTGCGAAAGCGGGATGGTGGAAACAGTGCGCAGGTGTGCAGGCTTCGCGTTCCATGACAGATTCGAGGCGCTTGCAGTGGTCATGGATGTTACAGGTGCCCGCGTGATGCATTGAGTTTTACTTGTAGCGCCAGCGCGTTCATGTAGTGCTCTCGCGCATGGATTCCCCGACCCTCCCGCACCGTTGCTGGACTGAACTCAGTGCTGATGCGCTCCGGCACAATGCTGCCGTGGCGCGGGAGCAGGGAGGCGCGGAGATCATGGCCGTGGTGAAGGCCAATGCCTATGGTCACGGCGCAGTCTGGGCGGCGCGCATCCTGCAGGACCGCGTGGCCATGTTTGGCGTGGCGAATCTGCAGGAGGCCCAGGAGTTGCGCCTCGCGGGCATCGAGAAGCCCTCGTTCCTGCTGAGCCCCTGTCTCCCGGAAGAGTGGGAGCCTGCGGTGCGCATGGGCTGCCACATCTCCGTGAGCTCACTACAGGAGGCCATCGCGCTGGATCGCCTCGCACAACGCACCGGAGTGAGGGCGCTCCTGCATGCCGTGGTGGATACCGGGATGGGCCGCATTGGCTTCCTGGAGGAGGCATGGGATGAATCCTCCATCGCCGCGCTGAGCTCGCTGAAGTTCGTTTCGTGGGAAGGCATCAACACGCACCTCCCTTCGGCAGATGAAGACGCGGCCTTCACGCGCGCACAGCTCGCCCGTTTCCGCCAGGCGGTGGAGAAGGCTCGCGCCATGGGCTTGCGCCCGAAATGGATTCACTCCTCGAACAGCGCGGGCCTGCTGGGCTATGAAGAACAGCGCGGCTGGTGCACTCTCACGCGTCCGGGCCTGATGCTCTATGGCATCTCACCTCTTCCCGAGGAGCAGTCCCGTCTGAAACCCGTGCTCACCTGGAAAACCCGCGTCACGCAGGTGCGCGAACTCCCGGCCGGGCACGGTGTGAGCTATGGATGCACCTACATCACCGAGCGTCCCACACGCGTGGCCACCCTGGCCTGTGGCTATGCGGATGGGTACCCCCGGCAGGTCTCTGGTCATGGCGCACAGGTGCTCATCGGCAGCACGCTGTGCCCGCTGCTGGGCCGGGTGACCATGGATCAGATCATGGTCGATGTCACCGCGCGCAGCGATGCCAAGCCGGGTGATGAAGTCATTCTCATCGGCGCCCATGGCACGAGCAAGATCACCGCAACGGAAGTCGCCGCCTGGGCGGAAACCATCGAGTGGCACGTGTTCACCGGCATCGGGCCGAGGGTGCCACGGGTGGGGTAGGGGCGCCTGTGGTGGTCCCAAGTGGTCCGCACACTCCGTGTGCGGGTCAGGGCTCACCAACGGGATAGAAGGTCAAATATCCCAATGCTGGAGAAGTCCCTGAGAAATCGGGAGAAGTATCTCGACCCTTGGGAAGGAACAGCGCTCCTTGTGCTGCATGAGAGAACGTACGCTTCTTGCGAGTCGCGCCACCCTGACCGCACACGGAGTGTGCGGACCACCATGGGTGCGGACCACCTCGCTACCTACTTCCCCACGCCTGCCAGCTTGCGTGCGTAAGCCAGGGTATCGATCTCGGCAGGGGTCTTGTCCGTGCGGATGGCCTTGATGCGAGGAAAGCGCAAGGCGAGGCCGCTGTCATGCCGCTGGCTGGGCTGGATGGAATCAAACGCAATCTCCAGCACCACATTCGGTGTCACGGTACGGACACTGCCGCGCTGACTGAGGGTGTGTTCTTTGAAATGCTCCGTGAGTGTTTCGATTTCCACATCAGTGAGGCCGGAGTAGGCCTTGCCGATGACCTTGAGCGCGCCAGTGTTTTCCTCACGCACGGCAAAGGTGTAGTCGCTGAGCACATGGCTGCGCTTGCCATGGCCCTGCTCCGCCTTCACCACCACCACATCCAGCGTGGAGAAGGCTTTTTTCAACTTCAGCCAGGTCTTCCCACGTCGGCCCGGCGTGTAGAGGCTGTGGCGGTCCTTGGCAATCAGGCCCTCGTTTCCATTGCGCCGTGCGGCGTGAAAGGCGTCTTCCACCTCTTCCGGAGAGCCCGCCTCGGTTACAGCGATGCGGCGTAGCAGCCTGGGCATCTTCAACGCCTCCAGGTGCTGCCGCCTGGCCGCAAGTGTCTCATGGAGCAGGCCTTCGCCATTCTTCCAAAGGAGGTCGAAGGCGATGTATCGCACTGTGATGTCTGATGATACAAACAAGTCGCCCTGATCACGGCGGCCCAGGCGCTTCTGCAAATCATGGAAGGTGAGCTTCTTGTTTTCCGAGAACGCAATCAGCTCGCCATCGAGGATGACCTCCTCCTTCAGATCACCCGCGGACTGCACAATCTCCGGGAACTGGTCGGTGAAGTCCTTCAGGTCGCGGGTGAAAATCTTCACTCCGTCCTTCGAGCGATGCAGTTGGGCGCGGATGCCATCAAACTTGTCTTCAAGCCACACCCTGGGTGGGCCTTCCTTGGATGCGCTTCCATTCTTTGTCGGGAGCGCTTCTTCATCGTCCTTCGCATGCGCTCCGTCGCCACAGATGCGCTCCCAGATATCCTCCGCCGTTTCCTCCGGACTGGCGAGCATGACCTTGATGGGGATGAAGAGCGTGGGCTGCGCCTCGTGAAGCGCATCCCTCGAGGCCAGCACCGCAGCACGACCAATGTCGCCGGAAAGCATCGCGGCCTCGCGCAGGGCATCCGCGTCCACGTTGAACGCCTTCGCCACGGCTTCCTCCACGAGTCCTTCTCGTGAGCCCACACGCAACTCGCCCGTGAGGAGCCGCACCAGGAAACTACCCTCCAGCGCCGGCATGCCTGCGAGCGCCTGCTGCAGCACCATGGCCTTTTCATTCGGACCACGCGCCGCGCGCAGATTCCGGAAGATGGTCGCGACACCGGCGATGGAGATGGCATTTCCATCCGCAGCCACTCCCGGTCTGCGTTGAAGGACAAGATACGCCGTGCGCCCCGTGTCTGCCTGCTGCCGTGAGATGGCGCGGTATTCCTGCTCCCGAAGCTGGCTTGCCTGCAGGAGGGCACGCCGGATGATGGACCAGCCGACCTGCAGGGGTCCTGTCTGAGCTGCGGGATCATCCAGCAAGCCCGAGAACCATCGCGCGGCGGTGGCAAGATTCTCCTCTCTCAGGGCCGCGAGGCATGTCGCGAGGTGCTCCTGCTTCTTCAGGCGCGAGGAGTCCGCCGCCACCCGCTCACACGTGCGACACCAGCTGGCGAAGGCCTCGGGAGCGAGCACCTTGTCCCGCAAGTCCGCGTCCGTGGTTTCCGGCACAGACGTGGCGGCCGTCGCTCTTGGGGATGCAGGGACGAAGTCCGCGGCGAGCCCCAGCTCCATCTGGTCATCCGAAACGAGGGACCATGCCTCCCAGCCACGCTGCCGCAGGTCGCGGGCAAACTCGCTCGTGTACCCGTGCACGGTGTACACGACCTTGGGCTTCACCTCTTCCACACAGCGGATGAGTTCCGGGTAGTCCGCGTGATCGCTCAGGGGGAAGACTTCATCCACCTGGTAGCGGTACTTCGCACCCGGCGTGAGGGCCCAGCCACTGAGCATCGCAGTGCGGCAGACTTTCAGGCGGCGGACGGCCTGTGATCGGGCGGCACTTGGCGGCAGCACCAGCACGTGGCC
Source organism: Roseimicrobium gellanilyticum (assembly GCF_003315205.1). Lineage (NCBI taxonomy): Bacteria > Pseudomonadati > Verrucomicrobiota > Verrucomicrobiia > Verrucomicrobiales > Verrucomicrobiaceae > Roseimicrobium > Roseimicrobium gellanilyticum. The sequence continues at coordinate 42,696 of NZ_QNRR01000009.1, forward strand.
ATGCGCCCGTGCCGCATCGAATTTCTCATACTCGGGAAACTCATGTCCGGGATGCAGGTCACGATAAACGGAGGTCATCTTCAGGATGGACTCGTGCAGCATCACGGGCACGCCCGCCTGGTGCAGGGCGGAGATGATTTCCTGCGCCTTCCCCAAGGAGTAGCCCAGCAGCACGGGAATACCACCATCCTCCAGTGTCTCCCGCACGAAACGCAGCATCTGGTCCAGAATCTTTTCCATCGGGGGAAACTGGAACTGCGGCAGGCCAAAAGTGGTCTCCAGGATGAGGGTATCCGCCGACAGCAGCTCCGCAGGTTCGGCGGTGAGCCCCTGCCGCAGCTTGAAGTCACCGGTGTAGAGGAGGCTGGCCCCATCCGAAAGCCGGGTGAGATGCAGCATGGCGGAGCCGTAGATGTGCCCCGCTGGCACGAGCCGGATGGCATAGCCGCCCTCCTCCACCACTTCTCCGTAGGCAGGCGAAATGGCCTCCCGACCCCGGAAAGCCCCGTACCGCCGCTCAATCAGGGTGCGGGTCACGGGGGAGCAGATGGTCTGCGCATGCCGGGCGAAGTGGTCGCTGTGTGCGTGCGAGACGAAGGCCCGCCCCTTCTGGAAGGGCGGGTCCAGCCACAGGTCCGGCTCCGGCAAGTAGATGCCGTCCGCGTAGTGGACCGTGATGTGAGCAGGCGAGGACACGAGCGCGAGGGTCAAAAGGGTCTGAGACTCAATACGCTTCCTCACAAGGATCGCCACGGCGGAGCGCAGCGGTTTTGCGTCTCGATTTCCCCATGGAGTCCGTTGACATCCTCCCACCCTCTCCCTATTCTCCGCCGTTTATGACTCTCCGCCGTCTTGTCTTATCCTCCCGTCTGATCTTGACTGCGGGCATGGTGTCACTGCTCGCAGCGTGCTCCACCACACCGAAGACCGAGACCGGAGCCAAAATCACGAAGGTGAACCCTTACTGGCTCGCGGACATCAGCGAGCCCATCCGTGCACAGGACCCCTCCATCCTGCATGAGCGCAACGCCCTGCTCCATGGCGCCATCTCCAATGACGAGCGCACTGCCCGCCAGGGGAACTACTTCACCATCTTCTGGGAACTGGCCGATCGCCAGCCCGTCACCGTGCGCCTGGAGTACCGTCAGGCCAATAGCGGCCTGAAGGTGAAGACCATAGAGCAGGAAGTCACGGAGCTGAAGAAGCACAACGTGACCAAGTTCTCCTTCATCGGCGAAGACTACGTCACCAACGGTCGTGTGACCTCCTGGCGCGCCAGCCTGGTGCGAGGCAAACAGACACTTGCTGACTATAAGAGTTATCTCTGGGAGTAATTTCCCTTCTGAAGCGCGTGCTTTCACCGGCACGCGCTTTTTCGTGTCCTCAACTGTTTGCGTGACAGACACGTAACAGTACTTAGATTATTGGCTATATTCTTCTGAATGCATACCCACGTGCCAGCTCATCACCTCCGATGTGGCGCTGCGGCTTCCCGAAAATCTTGGGTAGCCCGACAGGCCATCGGTGGCGCATGCGCGTGAAGTAGGCAAAAAACATCCCCCGCTTCTCCACCCCTTCCGCCCGCCCACCGTCATGACTGCTCCCGCCCCCATCCTAGTAGGACAAGTAGGACCTTTTTTCTGGCTGCGCGTGGAGGGCAAGGGCTCTTTCCAGAACAGCGTGCAGGTGAAACGCTGCTTCCAGACGATGATCGACAAGGGCGAGCGTCATTTTGTTGTCGACCTTGAGCGTTGTCCCATCATGGACAGCACCTTCCTGGGCACCCTCACCGGCGCTGCGATGAATCTCCGTGAGAAAGGCGAAGGCGAAGTGTCCGTGGTGAACGTGAACACCCGCAACCAGCAGCTGCTCTGCAGCCTGGGCCTGGACCACATCCTCGACGTGGACACCGATGGCACCAAGCACTCCGCCGAACGTCGCGAAGTCTGCGCCGAACTCGGCACCTGCACCGAACCCGCCTCCTCCAGCAAGCAAGAACAGGCCGAGCACGTGCTCGAAGCCCACGAGGCCCTCACCAAGGCGAATGACAAGAACGCCAGCCGCTTCAAGGACGTGATCGACTTCCTCGAGAAGGAAGTCCGCGCGCATGCGGCGGTGTGAGGGGCCGACCTTCTGCTAGAAGAAGACCAGAGGCGCTTCAACGGAAAAGGAATCTATTGCGGTGGCATCATGCCCGGAAATGGAGGTATGAGCAGTGTACACCCGGGTACGAGTGTGGGCTACCATCCCGGATGCGGAACTCGCGTTCCACACTCCTCTTCGTTGATCGCCCTGAAGGGGCGGAGGAACCCAGCCCAGGGTTAAGGAGCCTTGGCGACTGACACCCTGGGTGGTGACGAAAAATGGATGCCACCCTGAAAGGGTGGAGGAGAGTGTGCCACTCGCTGGAAATGCAGGCCGACACACCCTCCACCCCATGGTATGCTGGTGCGCACTGCTCGCGGTCCAAATGCCTCTGCGAATCTCAACCACGATTCTTTTGCTCGTGCTCTTCACGGGCTGTTCACGCAGGTCGGTGTTTTGGGAAGACGGAGCGTATCGAGTGTATTCACGGCCCTCCTCTGACGAGGTTATCATGGGCTATCACATGGGAGGCGGTGCCGTGCTCGGGCTCAGCGACCCGACTGTGACCGCAGCAGGATCGGATGCCCGCTTTGTCACGTTCAAATGCGAGTCCAACACAGGTCCGGTTCGCTTCTATTACATCGAAAAAAAGCCGGGTGAAGAGGGCGAAGTATCAGGGCCGTTTTCAGCGGATGAGTATGCCCAGGTAGAGAATGCAAAAATGCTTCCTCCCCACAGCTGGACGGCGAGGCCGTAAGACTCGCCGTGCTATCTTTCGATTTGCTCCGTGAAGTGGAGTAGCCTCCCTTGAGGGGCCGCGACACCGCTTCGAGCGGAGCAAAGCTGAGTGCAAGATAACGCACCGTTGCTGCAGGCCATTTGGAATGCTGGATCCCGCATGCGGGACAGCTTTTGGGAGCAGAGCTTGCTCTGCGTGAAGCCATGCACGGGCCTGCCACTTCTTGGGAACGTTGAGCCAGGGGTAGCTTCACGGCAGCAAGCTGCCTGCGGAAAGCTGTCCCGCATGCGGGATCCAGCACTCCAAATCAGACCACGCCAGCTTCTTTCACATGGAAGGTGGCGAAGAGTTCCACCGCTCCGTTCAAAGCGGTGTCGCGGCCTCAAGGGAGGCCTGTGCCACCGCACTCCACGACGCAAAGCGAGATGGCACGCCTTTGAGGCACGACAGGCTTTACCAATAGGATGACCTGATACACCCTAATACCTCCGCAACACCGTATCCTGTGGTGGCTTGGTGGCATCCACATTGGGATAGTCCAAAGTATAGTGCAGCCCGCGGCTTTCATGGCGGCGCACGGCGCAGTCCACAATCAAGGAAGCGCACTCCACGAGGTTGCGCAGCTCCAGCACTTCCGCCGTGACGCGGTAGTGCCAGTAGAACTCCTGCACTTCTCGTTTCAGATTCCGCAGACGAGCGGCAGCACGCTGCAGGCGCTTCGAGGTGCGCACGATGCTGACGTAGTCCCACATGAGGCGGCGGATTTCATCCCAGTTATGGTAGATGACCACGAGTTCATCGATGCTCTGGGCATCGCCGCTCTGCCACGCTGGAATCTCATACTCCTGCAACTCCTCACGCCCCATGGGCAGCTTGTGCAGGAGGAAATCCACGGCGCGATGACCGAGCACGAAACACTCCAGCAGCGAGTTGCTCGCCAGGCGATTCGCCCCATGCAGACCGGTGCAGCCCACTTCACCCACGGCGCAGAGGCCGCGCAGGCTGGTGGCGCCATTCACATCCGTGCGCACACCACCGCACTGGTAGTGCGCGGCAGGCACCACGGGGATGGGTTCCTTGGTGATGTCGATGCCCACATCCAGGCACGCTTTGTGGATGTTCGGAAAATGCGCGATGATGAAGTCCGCTGGCTTGCTGGTGATGTCCAGGTACACGCAGGGACCGCCGGTGCGCTTGATCTCATGGTCAATCGCGCGCGCCACAATGTCGCGAGGCGCGAGTGACCCGCGTGGATCATAGCGGTGCATGAATTCCTTTCCATCCTTCCCTACGAGCACCGCGCCCTCACCACGCATGGCCTCGGTGATGAGGAACGAGCGCTTCTGTGGATGGTACAGGCACGTGGGGTGGAACTGGATGAACTCCATGTTCGCCACCTGTGCACCCGCGCGCCAGGCAATGGCCACGCCGTCACCGGTGGCCACGCGAGGATTGGTGGTGTATTGATACACCCTCCCACACCCTCCGGTGGCCAGGATGATGCGGTCGCTGCGCATGGCCACCACGTCGCCGCTGGTTTCATTCAGCACGTAGACACCAATGACGCGGTCCTCCGAGACAAAGCCGAGCTTCGCCGTGGTGATGAGGTCGATGGCATAGTGATTCTCCAGCAGCGTGATGTTCGGCTCCGCTTTCGCGGCAGCCACGAGCTTGTCCGAGATTTCCTTTCCGGTGGCATCGTGATGATGCAGCACACGGCGGCGCGTGTGGCCACCCTCACGGGTCAGGTCAAACTCCAGCGTGCCATTCACTTCGCGCCGGTCGAACTGCACACCGAGCGCGATGAGCTCCGCCATGCGCGCCGGTCCTTCGCTCGCGATGGTGCGCACGACATCTTCTTTGCACAGGCCCGCGCCGGCGATGAGCGTGTCCTGCACATGCTGGTCGATGGAGTCCTCCTCGCTCTGCACACAGGCCACGCCACCCTGAGCCCAGGCGGAATTGGAATCCTCCGCGCTCTTTTTGGTGACCACGGCGACCTTGCCGTGTTTGGCGGCCCTCAACGCCGCAGTGAGCCCGGCAGCCCCGCTGCCCACGACAATGAAGTCGTATTCGTGCATCCAACGATTTCGTTGCGGACTTGCATAGATGCAAGTGGTGGGGTGGAAAAGGTGAGGGGCGACGCGTTTAGAAAACAGCGCTAGGGAAAAGAAGGAATCACGCGCGCGGCAACCTGCAAGCGGGGGACAGGAATGTCCCCGTTCCTTGGAGAGTGGCGCGCACCATCTCAAGGAGTGGGGGCATTCCTGCTCCCATTCCGCGTGGTGTGCCGCGAGAGCCTGAGTTTCCAGGCTGCTGCCTCTGCGCTCCCGGAGGGAGCACGGCTGGTAGCCGGTCGGTGGAGGGAGTCTTGGCGACCGCAACCACCGGATCCGACGCACAAAATCCGGTAGCGTCCCGGAGGGCACGCAGGAAATTGCTCCATGTCCTCGACGCATCTTTCCCTCCATTTTCACATCGTCTTCTCCACCAAGGACCGTCATCCATGGTTCGCCCCCAGCGTTCGTCCCCGCCTACATGACTTCCTTGGAGGGATCATCCGTGCGGAAAAAGGTCACCCGCATGCAGTTGGTGGAACGGGTGATCATGTCCATGTGCTTATGGGGCTGGATGCCACCCACAGCCTTGCCAAAGTCATGCAGCGCCTGAAGAGTGTCTCCTCAAGCTGGATTCACCGCGAACTACAGCTCGCAGGCTTTGCATGGCAAGAAGGGTATGGAGGGTTCACCGTAAGCGCCACCAATCTTCGTCGCGTACGGAACTACGTGCTCAACCAGGAAGAGCACCACCGCACGAAAACGTTCCAACAAGAATATGTACAACTCCTGAAGCGCGGTCTGGTGACCTATGATGAGAAGTATCTCTGGTAATTGGACGTGGAAGAAGATGGCACATCACATCCGGCGTGCCCTCCGGGACGCTACAAAACTCTACGCGCGGGATCCGGTGGTTGCAGTCGCTCAGGCTCCCTCCACCAACCGGCTACCAGCCGTGCTCCCTCCGGGAGCGAAGCCCTTCCTCACGTCATCCCACAAAGAACGGGGACATTCCTATCCCCGTTCACATCAACGATAATCTTACGCCAGCTCAAACACCTCACGCGCATCCGCCACTTCACCAGTCACGGCAGCGGCAGCCACCATGACAGGAGACATGAGAATGGTGCGGCCGGTGGGGCTGCCCTGCCGTCCCTTGAAGTTGCGATTGCTGGAGCTGGCGCAGAGCTGGTCGCCCACGAGCTTGTCCGGATTCATCGCAAGGCACATGGAGCAGCCTGCGCCGCGCCATTCGAAGCCGGCGTCGATGAAGACCTGATTGAGTCCTTCCTTCTCCGCCATCACGGCGACAATCTGGGACCCTGGAACAGCGATGGCCTTCACATGGCTGGCCACCTTCTTGCCCTTCAGGAACTTCGCCACTTCGCGGAAGTCGCTCAGGCGCCCATTCGTGCAGGAGCCGACGAAGGCCACATCAATCTTGGTGCCCTTGATGGGTGCGCCGCCTTCGAGCTTCATGTACTCCAGCGCTTCCTGGATGCTCACACGCTGCTCATCCGTCGCGGCGCTGTCCACGGTCGGCACGGCTTCCGTCACGGAGATGGCCTGGTCAGGGCTCACGCCCCAAGTCACGGTCGGAGGCACGTCCTCGGCCTTGATGTTCACCACGTCGTCATACTGCGCGTCGCGGTCGGAGGCGATGGCGGTCCAGTGCTGCACGGCGGCATCCCATTCCGCACCCTTCGGCGCATAAGGACGACCCTTGAGGTAATCAAAAGTCTTCTGGTCGGGATTCACATAACCACAACGAGCACCGCCTTCGATGCTCATGTTGCACACGGTCATGCGCTCTTCCATCGTGAAGCCGTCGAAGACACTGCCGCCGTATTCATAGGCGAAGCCCTTGCCACCACCAGCGCCCAGCAGGCGGATGATGTGCAGGATGACGTCCTTCGCATACACGCCGGGGCGCAGGGCGCCGTCCACATTGATGCGGCGGACCTTCATGGGGCTCAGCGCCATGGTCTGGGTGGCGAGCACGTCGCGCACCTGGGTGGTGCCGATGCCGAAAGCAATCGCGCCAAAAGCACCGTGCGTGGCCGTGTGGGAGTCACCGCAGGCGATGGTCGTGCCGGGCTGGGTGATGCCCTGCTCGGGTCCCACCACGTGCACGATGCCCTGCTTGCCGGTGCTCAAGTCGAAATAGGTCACGCCGAACTCCTCCGCATTGCGGCGCAGTTCCTTGATCATCTCCGCGGCGAGCGGGTCGGCGAAAGGCTCGGTCTGCACATCCGTGGGCACGATGTGGTCCACCGTGGCGAAGGTGCGGCTCGGATAGGCTACCTTCAGACCCAGGTCACGCAGCATGCCGAACGCCTGGGGGCTGGTCACTTCGTGAATCAAATGGGTATCAATCAAAAGCTGAGTCTGCCCATTGGAAAGGGTGGCGACGGAGTGCGATTCCCAGACTTTAGCGAAGAGTGTCTTGCCCATGTTGCGTGTTACTTACGAGTGAGTCCGCCATCCGGACGGGGCGGGGGGAATGAGTCTAACATGGTTCTGCAAGGGCGCAACGACGGGAGAGGGAATGGAATGAGGGAAGGGTGGAATTTTGGAACGTTGGGGAGGGGGAACGGACGCCCATCCAAGGAGCGGCGGCTTTAGCCGCCGATGGGGTCAAAGGAACCGATGAGTCGCCCTTCCAATCGGAAGCACGCCAACGGCCTGTCACGCAAAACGGCGGCTAAAGCCGCCGCTCCTTGGGGGGCGCAAGCACCGGCACAATTGACTCACTGCCAAGGCACAATGCGGCACACCTTGCCCAAGGAGCAGGGCATTGCTGCCCCCTCCTTGAGCTTTGCATGGAGAGCGCTACGCCAACTTGTAGCAGTCCGCCCACTCCTTCCGCGGAGCCGGGCCTGCCAGCAGGGCATTCGCGGCATCGTTGCCGGTGAAGCGCTTGGTCTTCGGGTCGAAGGTCAGCTCGACGTTGAGATACTCGGAGATCATGCCGAGGTTCAGCACCTGGGTCAGCTCGCCCGAGATGCTGAAAGCAGACTCGGTGGTGCCGTTCCCCATGCACGCCTGCACGAAGCTGTCGAAATGGTTGAGCTTCGGCGGGTGCAGCGCCAGGGCATCACGGAACTCCAGCATCTTCGTGCGGGGATACACCAGGGAGTGGTTGTCATGGGAGCCACGCTGCACCACGTAGTCGCCCTGCTTCCGATAGAGCAGCGAGCCATTCTTGAGAGGCTTCGGAGTGACAATTTTGCCGTCCTTGTCCGGGTCGCCGTACTTCTCCGCGATTTCGATGGGGAAGTCTCCCGCCTTCCAGTCCAACTCCACAGCGGGGAGCTTGGCGCCGCGCTCCGGGAATTCGAATCGAATGTTGGAGCTCAGCGGGAAACTCACCTGATTGTAGTCCGCCAGTGCCACAGGGGTGATGCGGGTGGGCAGGCCGAGCTTGAGATGATGGTGGGCAAAATCGATGATGTGCGCGCCCCAGTCGCCGAACATGCCGCCGCCGTAGAGGTGGAAGCCACGCCAGTTGAAGGGGTGATACATCTTGCTGAAGGGCTTCACCTCACAGGGTCCGCACCACAGGTCCCAGTTCTTCAGGGAGTCCGGCTTCGTCTCTTCAGCCGGGAAACCCTTGATGCGCTGGGCGGCATCCATGAACCAGAGTGAAGGCGACTTCCACGCTTTGATTTTCACAATGTCATCCACGATGCCCGCCGCGAGCATCTGCTTGAACTGCTCGGCACCCGCAGACGTGTGGCCCTGGTTGCCCATCTGGGTGACCACTTTGTACTTCTTCTCCGCGCGCATGAGGATCTCCGCCTCTTCGAAGCTGTGCGTGAGCGGCTTCTCCACATACACATGCTTGCCCAGGGCCATCGCCGAAATCGCGGCGGTGAAGTGCGTGTGGTCCGGCGTGACGACGCTCACGGCATCGATGTCCTTGCCCATCTCATCGAGCATCACGCGGAAGTCTTCGTACCGCTTCACGTCGGGGAAGGCTTTCAGGTTTTTCTCAATATTCCCGGCGGTTGCGAAGTCCACGTCCGCGAATGCAATCGGCTTTGCCGTGCCGGCAGCAGACAGCCCGGGGATGACACTCTGAGCCCGCCCCCCCACGCCAATGCATCCCAGATTGAGCCTCCGGCTGGGCGGGAGCTGCGGATTGTCCGCCGCGCGGGCGCTGGTGAGGTAGGCAGGCAGAAACGTGAAGCCGAACCCTGCAGAGAGCGATTGTTTGACGAAGCGGCGGCGGGACGGTTGGGCAGAGGGGTCGGTAGGTTTCATGATGGTTCAGGAGCGGACGGCCCCACAGGGCGAAGTCGTTGGAACTAATCGCGCCTCAAACATCAGTTCTTGCCAGGGAAGGCGTGCCAGAAAGTTCTGAAAGCCGACGGGAAGGTCCGGCGCGTACTGGACATGAACACGCTCCGGCGAGCACCCCCACGGCAAGACGCGCCCCTTTCACCCTCGCGCCATGCCCCTCTGAATCATTGCACGTATCGCACCTCACTTCATCCAACCCCACCATGAGCACTCCCTACCAAGCCAAAGCCTACTCCGCCTCCAGCAAGACCTCACCGCTGGTCGCCAGCTCCATCCCGCGCCGCCAGCCCACGGACCGCGATGTGCGCATTGAAATCCTGTACTGCGGCGTCTGCCACTCCGACCTGCACTATGCCCGCGATGAATGGCATGACACCATGCCCACCGTCTATCCCTGCGTGCCGGGTCATGAGATTGTCGGACGCGTGGTGTCCGTGGGCTCCGCCGTCACCAAGTACAAGGCAGGCGACACCGTCGGTGTGGGGTGTCTTGTGGACTCCGACCACACGTGTCCGAACTGCCAGGATGGCCTGGAGCAATACTGCCCCAACATGGTCCTCACCTACGGCTCGCCGGACTCCCACGGCACGGCGCCGGTGACCTATGGCGGCTACTCCGACAGCATCGTGGTGGACGAGCACTTCGTGGTACGCATCCCAGAGAACCTGGACCTCGCGGCCGCAGCGCCCCTGCTCTGCGCCGGCATCACCACCTACTCGCCGCTGCGCCATTGGAAGGTGGGCAAGGGCAAGAAGGTCGGCATTGTAGGCCTCGGTGGTCTCGGCCACATGGGCGTGAAATTCGCCCACGCCTTCGGCGCGCACACCGTGCTCTTCACCACCTCTCCGGGCAAGACGGAGGACGCGAAGCGCCTCGGCGCGGATGAGGTCGTCATCTCGAAGAATCCCGATGAGATGAGCAAACACGCAGGCAGCTTCGACTTCATCCTCGATTGCGTTGCGGCACAGCACGATATCAATGCCTACATCCAGCTGCTCAAGCGCGATGGCAACATCACCATGGTCGGCGCCCCGGAAAAGCCGCTGCCGGTCGGCGTCTTCGGCCTCATCTTTGGCCGTCGCAGCTTCTCAGGCTCCGCCATCGGCGGCCTCGCGGAGACACAGGAGATGCTCGACTTCTGCGGCGAGCACAACATCACCTCCGATGTCGAGGTCATCCCGATTCAGAAGATCAACGAAGCCTATGACCGCATGACGAAGAGCGATGTGAAGTACCGCTTCACGATCGACATGGCGTCGCTGAAGGGCGAATAAGCCAGCAGGTAGATTCAGCACGCTCTGCCCGCGCAACCAGCAATGCTCCGCGGGCAGAGTCTCTTCACCTGGAGTGCATTCAGAAATGAACGTCTCGTGACGTGAGAAACCCTGGGACGCACCTTGGGGCTCTGCGGTGCACCACCTTGCGCGAAGCGCTTTGGAGTGCGGTGAGAATCACCGCTTTGGGAGGCAGGTTGCGAGGGGAACAGGCATTGTGATACAATATAATACACCAAAGCCCCTGATGGAGCAAGGGGAGGTGCGGAGCCGTGCCAGGAGCTGGCAATCTATCTCCGGCCCCAAGCTCCCCACCAAAGCGGTGATTCTCACCGCACTCCAAAGCGCTTCGCGCAACGTAGCTGCGCGTGACCGACATTCCCTCTCTCTTCGAGTCACTCATGTCACGAGACGTTTCAGGAGCATCCCTCACTCTCCGAAGTTCCTCTGCGTCTCCGTGTTTGATTCGTCCTTCGTCCTCACCCTTCGGGCTGCTTCGCAGTCGTCTCGCTTCGCTCGGCGCTGTGTTGAACCCACTGCACCACACCACACCCACTCCCTCCAATCACAACCCCTCCGCCTCTCACCTCTCAACACTCAACCTTCACCTCTCAACTTCCCCTTTCACTCCCCCGCCTTCCCCCGAAACCTCTCCGCCACGCGCTCCACCCCACCACGCGGCCCCACCACTTCCACAAAGCCCTTCCCACCCGAAGCGGGATCCACCGCCGCCTTCGCGGGATAGGGATACAGCGGAATCTCAATCGTCGTCTTCCCATACAGGATGCGCTGCGCCTGAATCTTCCCGGGTGCGATGCCCTTCTCGCGCCAGTCCATCACCAGCTTCAACATGCGCGGCAGGCTGTTGATGCCCGGCCCCGGACCATGACCCATGCCGGGGACGAAGTAGAGCCGCGCAAAGGACTGCGCCTTTTCCACCGAGCCGAAGTGCTCAATCACCCGCTCATAATAATCCAGCGTGGCATGGTACGGCACCACTGCATCCGCCGAGCCCGTGATCATGAGCAGCTTCCCACCACGCGCCTCAAACGCACTCAGGTCCGCATTCTCCGCATTCAGATACGGCGCAAGCTCCGCCGTGTAGGTATCGATATCTTTTCCGAAATCAATCGTCGCCAGGTTCTTCTCCTTCCCGAAGACCCACTGGAAAAGATACAGGTGCCCGTGCGCACTCTTGAAGTCCGCGCCAAAGGGAATGCCATTGAAGATGCGCTCGCCGGTGACGGCATGCTTCGGTCCTCCGAAGAGCTTCCGCAGCGCATCGGCATGCTTGTCCGTGAGCGTCGCGTCCTTCGAGCGGGCCAGCGCGATGACGGCCTCGATGTCCTGCGCGGTGCAGCGCGGGTCAGACACCATCTTTCCCGCCGTCTGCGGCAGCTCGCGTGAGGCCATGTATGCATTCCCCGCCGCGATGATCTTCACCTCCTGCAACTCAGTAAAAGGGCAGGCGCGGAGTATCTGGTCATTCCACAGGAAGTAGGCATGCAGTGGCGTGCGGCAATGCGCGGGCACATTCGCCACGATGCCGTCATAATCCTCCGGATACCGCTGCGCCTCCTGCAGCGCCTGCTGGCCGCCCGTGGAGCCGCCATTGAAGTACGAAAACTCCGGCGCCTTCCCGTAGTAGGCCTTGATGCATTCCTTCGCCGCCACCGTCATGAGATGCGTGGCGCGATGCCCAAAATCCTTCCACACTTCGCGATTCCCGATGCCCGAGTCCGAGTTCGGCGCCGTGCCCATGTCCGTGGTGGCCACGGCGAATCCCTGGCTCAGCGGTCCCACCAGGCTGTCCGGATTGATTTTCCCCGCCGCCCCGCCATTGCCCAGGCCGAGGAAGCGTCCATTCCACTTCTCCGCATCCGGCAGCCACGCCTCCACCTTGATGTTCGAGCCCTTCGCCGGTTGCAGCAGCAGATTCACCACCGTGCGCGCCGGCAGTTCGCCCACCCCGATGTGCGCCACCAGCACGATTTTTCCAGACTCGATGGGCAGCGTCCTGAGCCTCGCCGCGCCCTCTTCCGCCGGAGTCACCGCCTGTGCTTTCGGCGGTGCCTTCTGCTTTGTCTGGGCCGTCAGGACCACAGGACTGCACACTAGCAAAAGGGAAGTCAGGAGCAGGGGATGGGGATAAAGCTTCACAGGAGGAGATGAAAATGGTTTCGCAGAGAGACTAACCAACGCACGAACCCGCGGACAACAAACAAACGAATTCGCGAGGGAAGTTCACAATAGGTGAGCACCTCACGCGGTCGCGTCCGCTGCATCGCCCTCTTCGTCTTCATCATCGTCCGGGCAGCCCAGGGGTTTCCGGAAATAGGTGAGCAGATCCTGCTCCACTTTACCAGGCAGCAGAAGGTCGATGCTGCCCGCTTCGTCATCCGCATGCAGCTGGAACCATTTGCTCTTGAACGCGCCCGCCTGCTCCTCCACCCACGTCACGCTCGACCACGGCAGCAGGAAGGGCTCATGAAAACTCCGGAAGAGAATCACCACGGAAAAATGGATGCCCTCCTCTGCAAAAACCACCCGCACCACTCCCTGATACCTCCCGCTTTGAAAATTGCTGGTGGAAACAGTGTACCTGCGACCCATGGGCGGGTGTGTCGCCGGGTACTTCACGGCAAAGGCATGCCACCCCTTGCGCGAAACGACGTATCCCGACGCTATCCACGCACAGATGAAGAGCGGGACAAACCACAGGAGTGAACCCAACGGCATCTCGGCCAGAATCGGAAGCATCACGTGAATGAAGTAGCCCGTTCTCCCATGCTATCAACCTTCACCCACTGAAACAGCGCCTAAGCAGATCGTGTCGACACCGTCACCCGGTGCATCCCCACAAGCCCAAGGACCGGGAACGCCTCGTTCCCGCACGATTGAGCTGAACCCCGCGAGCGTACGTCGCAGGCACCGCCACCTCCCTCCGGGCATTTTCTTTTTCGCGTCTCTTTGCGGCCATCTCCTCTGCAACAAATCACCCACACGGCAAGAAACCTGCAATTCCCGCACATCCCCACCCGTCACACTCTCACCTCCACGGACAAACTCCCCATCTCCCCATCTCCCCATCTCCCCATCTCCCCATCTCCCCATCTCCCCATCTCCCCATCTCCGCGTCTCCACCACTCCCCGTCATGCTCAATCCCTCTCCCATCCTCCAGACCGCCTTCGGCTTTTGGAATTCCAAGGTCCTCCTCACCGCCGTCGAGTTCGGCCTCTTCACCACACTCGCCAATCGCCGTCTCACCGGTGCCGAGCTCGCCGACGCCCTGCAGCTCCACCCGCGTGCCGTGCCGGATTTCTTCGATGCGCTCGTGGCCATGAAATTCCTCGACCGCGATGGCAACGGCCCGCAGTCGCGCTATTTCAACACGCCAGAGGGCGACCTCTTCCTCGTGGAGAGCAGCCCGCGCTACATCGGCGGCATCCTCATCATGCTCAATGCGCGCCTCTTCAAATTCTGGCACGACCTCCCCGAGGCCCTGCGCACCGGCAAGCCGCAGAACGAAATCAAACACAACCAGCGTGGCATGTTTGAGGAGCTCTACTCCGACCTCCCCCGCCTGGAGCAGTTCATGGGCGCCATGACCGGCCTCTCCCGCATGAACTTCGAGGCCTTCGCGGAAAAGTTCGACTTCACCCCTTATCGCACCCTCTGCGACATCGGCGGCGCCACCGGCCTGCTCTCCACCGAGGTGGCAAAGCGTCACCCCCAGCTCCAGTGCACCAGCTTCGACCTGCCCGAGGTGGAGCCCATCGCGCAGAAGCACATCGCCGCCACCGGCCTGACCGACCGCGTGAGCACCGCGCACGGCGACTTCTTCAAGGACCCCCTGCCCAAGGCCGACATCATCACCATGGGCATGATCCTCCACGACTGGAACCTGGAGAAAAAGAAACACCTCATCCGCGCCGCCTACGAAGCCCTCCCTCCCGGTGGCGCGTTTGTGGCCATCGAAGCCCTCATCGACGACGCCCGCCGCGAGAATGTGCAGGGCCTCCTCATGTCGCTGAACATGCTCATCGAGTTCGGCGACGCCTTCGACTACTCCGGCGCCGACTTCCGCGAATGGTGCACCGAGGCCGGCTTCACCCGTTTCGAAGTCATCCCCCTCGCCGGTCCCTCCAGCGCCGCCGTGGCCTACAAATGATGATATAACCAGAACGGCTACACCACATCCCACCTTCCAGCACCCCGAAGGCACCCAGCTTCAAGGAGCGGCACTAGCCTAGTGCCGGTGGTCGGCAAATAGGGGTGCGGAGCCTCTCTCTTCAAAAATCCACCACTCCACCCTCTTGCCCCTCCTGCGTCTCTTTGCGGCCAACCACTCCACCACTCCTCATCCCACCCCGCTCTCAGTCTCCTTGCCTCTTTCTCTCCGTATCTCCGCGTCTCCGTATCTCCGCGTCTCCGCACCACACCACCCCCTCACTCACTCCTCGACTCACGCACCGCCACTTCCTCCACCTCCGTCTCCCCCTTCTCCCCCTCTGGCTTCTCACCCGTCTCCTTCGGATACGCTTTCTTCGCCGGAGGCACCTGCAGCATCGGCTTGTAGTACTTGAAAAAATCCTCCTGCGCCGCCTTGGACAGACACAGGCGGATGGGCCCCTCGGCATCTTCGATGTCCACCAGCAGGTTCCGGTTCGGCACGAAGCCACCCTTCTTCTTCACCCGACGCACACTCGTCCACGGCAGGAGAAACGGCGGATGAAACAACCGCACCACAATCGGCGGGTGAAAGTAGATGCCCTCCGGCGCAAAGACCATCCACACCAGGTTCCGGTACCAGCCAAAGAGCTCAAACTTTACCCACGGCACCCGATGCGCCTTCCCCGCCGGCCGCACCTTCGCCCGGTACTTCCGGCCAAACCACAGCCACCCCATGCAGGAGAGCAGCAGGCAACCACCCAGCCACGCGCCAATCAGGGTCAGCGGGAAAAACACCCGAAGGTCCTGCAGCATGGGCGGGAGTGATGTCATTGCGATTTGCAAAGAATCACGTCGGCTCCCATACCCCTGTCAACACAACCCCTTGACACTAAATCCTTCTTCAACGCGCCCTCTACCCCTCTCCGGAAACCACACGCCGCCAAGGACTTGGCGCACCCCCGCATGGTGGTCCACCCACTCCAGGTGCGGCCCTCACCTAGTCACCCTGCGGAGACATCCCTCGCGTCTGCGCGTCCCAGACCCCTCCCTCCATGAGCGGCTGCTTTAGCTGCCGAAGCCTGGCCCCTTCCCAAGACGTCTCCACCCATGGTAGGGTGGCGCAACTCTCTCCTGCCATGGCTTCCTACCCCACTCTGGCGAAGGCACTTCTTCTGGGCGCCCTCACCCTGCTGCACACGCAGTGCACCTCCTTGCGGCCCACTGGCGATTCTATCCCGGGGGAAGGCCGACAGGTCCTCGTCGCGGGCTACCTCACCGGAGACCCGCGCGACAGTTTCCGGCTGCGCAAGCCGGTGCACACGGAGGAAGACGCCCGCAAGTCCTTCTCACAGTGCGGCGACCTCCTGGCCAGCCGCTATGACGATTGCTATTTCTACAAAAGTTCGGTGAGAGTCACATGGAAAGCAGACCAGCAACTCTTCGTCGGCACCGGCAGTGCCCTCTTCCACACATACGGGCAGATTCGCTATGAGATGCGCGTGAAGAAGGGCGGCACCCTCTTGAAATACCACGAGACCATCGAGAACCGCGTTCCCAAGCCGAAGCCGAAGCCGAAGCCGAAGCCCAAGGACTGGGACTAGGGCGGTTTGAGGTACAGCGTGGCCATTTTCGTCTTGGGGTAGCAACAACCCTGGCACCACTGTGGCTGCGACCGCTGGTCGCGGTGCGGTGCGCTAGCAACACCCCTGGCACCACTGTGGCTGCGACCGCCGGTCGCAGTGCGGTGCGGTCCGGTGCAATACAGTGCGGCAAGTCACCCCTGATCCTCAGCCAGGACTTCAGTCTCCCCACTCCAAGGGGTCAAGGACACTGGTAGTTCCCTGCCCTCAGACATTTTCCACCGGCCGCACCGGCTCCCGCAGCGCCAAAAAGTATTTCAGCAAATCCTGCTCCACGCTTTTGCGCAGCCACAGATGCATGGTGCCCACGGGATCCATCACATCGACATGGATGGACTGCCCGAGAAGAAAGCTGTCCTTCTTCTCCACCCGCCGCACACTTTCCCAGGGCAGCAAGAATGGCGGATGACACAGCCGGAACGGAAACCACACACAGAAGTAGACCCCCTCCTCTGTCAGAATCACCCTCACCACATTCTTGTAGGGGCTGACGGGACTCCAACCCATCGTCGCCTTCACCGCAGTATGCGCTCTCCCTGCGGGCCGGGTTGTTGCCGGATATCTTCCCGCAAACCTCCGCCAGTCCCAGGAGACAACGAAGCTGGCGCTCAGCCATAAAACCACACCGGTGAGTGCCAACCGCGGCCACACCTCTCCGAACCCTGAAGCGGGCACGCTCGACGGCGACGTCGCCAGCAGCAGAAGCGGGAATATTGGGTCCACAGGCGGACTATCACGTACCCCGGATTCTCTTGTCAAGGCACCTGCATCCGGCCGATGCCCTCGGCCCCATCCGCTCAGCAACCAGGAGCCACTTTCCTCGAAAACATCCTCGGCCAAAGCTTCCCCTACCCCCCTGACGAATCTGACAAACCTGATGCTTTTTCACTAAACTCCCCAGCTTTCTTCTCTCCTGAAAAACTCTTGGAAATCCCGTCAGTTTCGTCAGGGTACCAAGGCAACGGCTGGCCAATCACCGAACTCACCTCCCAAGGAGCGGCTGCTTTAGCTGCCGAAGCAGGTCCACCCACTCCGCTGCGCGGTCAGTCACCCCACCCCCTTCCCCCCTCTTTGCGTCTCTTCGCGTGGAACCCTCCCCCTTCAACCAACCAAGAACGAAGAACCAAGGACCAACAACATCCCCGAATGCACCCGACCATGAGGAAAATGGCAAACAGGGGGCCATTTCCATAAACCCCTCCGCTTCCTTCCATTCTCAGAACTCTGTGGAATCACCCCATATCCACCATGTTTCCCATGGCCACCCTTTCCAGAGTGACGGAAATGACGAAAGTAACCGTGCTCCAAAAAGTTTGTAGGGCAGAATTCTGTAGAGAATACTTTTGGGAAAAGCGTCATGATTGTCACCACCGTCACCCGGCCATGGGAGCAGGTCACGCCCCAAAGGAGCGGCTTCCCGCCCTGAGGGATACCGACGAAGTGGTCCGCCCACTCCGTGTGCGGTCAGTAGGCACCATCCCCCTTGAGCCCCTTGCGTCTCCCCACGGCCAACCCCTCAGTCCCAAGAATCGGGGGCACTCCTGCCCCCGCATTCATTCCCCCGACGTAGACGGCCTGGCGGAAGGTACTGCACAACTCCTGTTCCACCTCCACCTTCCCCGGCAGCCACAGTTCCATCGACCCCGCCTCGCCCGCGCCCTCCACCACCACGTGGTAGTAGCGCCTGCGAAACAAGCCCTTCAGTTCCTCCACCCGCCGCACACACTCCCAGGGCAGGAGAAACGGCGGATGAAAGGGGCGGCAGAGGAACTGCATGTGCAGGTACAGGCCTTCCTCGGCGAACACCACCCGGGCAGCGTTCTTGTACGACGCCATCGTATCGCCAAACCGCACCCCCGGCACCTTGTAGGATTTCCCTGGTGGGCGATGCGCAACCGGATACGCACGGGCAAACGCCTTCCACCGGGGCGAAATGAGAAACCAAAAGACCAGGAATCCGCCCACAGCCGTCATGGGGAAACAAAGGTCCCAAGGCAGGTCATCAGTCGCAGGCATGGCCATCCATACCGGCGTCATTCGAATAAGACAAGCCAAGTGGGCAATCTACGAGGGCAATGTCCCAAGGAGCGGCTGCTTGAGCTGCCGTCAAAGTGGTCCGCCCACTCCGTGTGCGGTCCGTTGGCACCACCCCTCTGGAACCCTTTCCCGTCCCTCTGCGGCCAACCGTCCCCTCTTCAAAAAAACCAAGAACTAAGAACCAAGAACACTCCTCAACCTCCTCCCGCCGCCTCTCTGCCTTCCTGCATTTGCGCACCGTCTTGCTCGAAAGGCGCGGCTGCTTCCCCAGCCTCTCCGCAAACGCACTCCATCCCATCCGCGACAAGCCGAAGCAGATGCCCAGCCACAGGGCGACAAGGCCGAGCAAAATCAGGGGCCAGTAGTTTTGGAGGGGGACAGCGAGGAGAGAATGAGCAAAGAGAGCTGTGGTGATGATGCCCAAGGCACCCGATTGAGGTCTGCGCGTCAAGGGTGCAGTCGAAGTACGAGCCTACCCTGACGGTACTCTCGTTCGCATCAACTCATTAGTGTCGCAGCCAATTCCAGATTTGCTGCCACACACTGGGGTTAGAAGGTGTGGAAGGCTCTTGGGGTTCGATTGTTTCGCTCTCGGCAACTCCATCACTTGATTCCGCTGGCTCACTTGAAGGTTTCTCCTCCCGAGAATCGTCCCATGAAGGACACCATTCTGCACGACTGCGCCTAATCCAATAGTGTGACCGACATGGGAAGCGCCAGTTGCCGATAGATGGAGTCAGCGACAGCGACTCACCATCAAAGTAGAGCTGCCAATCTGTCGGAGACAATGGTGTCACCACTTCCCGACCACAGCCGCAACAGCAAAGATGCATCACCGTGCAATGCTCAATGGAAACGTACAGAGTGTTCCCCTCGAGCGCTTCAGGCATCTGTTTCACGAATCGAAGGTCGAGCATATTCGCCGAGAAGGAGATTATCGTTAATCGAGTATACAGTGTGGTGTTCCTCCTCAAAGTCTTGGTAGAACCCACAGAGCTTCTTCCACTTCAACACAGCAAGCGCAGCATTGAGCATGTTCAGTTCAGCAATCTGAATATTGGTGTGATAGTCATCATTCCGGGCTTCCTGAAATGAGACAACTTTCCCGAAGTGCTCCCGATTCGAAGGTGTGCTCGCTGTCACGCGAACGCTGCCCAGAAGCTTCCCATCACACACTTGTATTCCCATCCCAACATCAATGAATGACTTCTCTCTGGACTCCAGAAAATCAACAATGACTGCCCTCGCAGGCCCATCATCAACGCAGATAAATACGAAATCGAGCTGTTCCAACTCGTGTACGTTCTCTGCGTGAATCAATTCCTCATGCGGGACAATGTGCTGACGCATCCGACCGTAGATGTCCGAGAAGTAAGCCACCTTGGGTTGCGGTAACTCTAGCTGCTGCAGTGTTGGAGCCCCAGGAGACCTAAAAGCGTTGTGTTGCGCAAATGGGTCGACATCGAATAGATGGATCTCAGCGACGGGTGTCTTTGCCACTAAGTCGAGCACATACGAGCCGGTGCCACCCAGGCCAATAATCCCAATCCTAAGACCTTTGAGCTTGGCGCTGATCGCTTCAATCTCTCCACGGCTGGAGTTGGTATCAAGATAGTAGAAGACTGAGTCATTGGCCGTGGAAGGGATCACGCGAAATGTTGTCGCGGTGGCTTTTTCGTCGATAGACTTGGCTGGTGCCGAGATGATCTCGATGTACCGCGTCACTTTCTCATAATAGTCAGGATATCCCTCCTTGGGTTTGTTCGAGAAAGAATGCTCCACAACCAACCCCTCCATCAGCTGCTTCCGCTCACTGGCGTGCGTAATCGGCGAGATGACCCTTCCATCGCGATTGCACGGATGGGCTCCGATAAAGTGGATCACATGCGTCCTTGGCTTGGCAGTGCGATTACCTGCCAGGTCCAAGTCCGACACGAGTATTCCATACAGAACCTTCTTGTTCTGGTCTACGTAGGGAACATGACTGACCAGCAGGTACGAGCCGCGAACTTCCACCTCGTACCCCTCGTTTCTGAGACGCCGGAGGTCCGGACTAAGATCTATCAGTTGCTCGGACATTGAAGTTCATTCCACATTTTACTTTCACGACATCACCAGCAACCATGGTGCCCTTGGGCTTGTGGTCTGGTCCTTTGCTGTAGGTAACCGTGTATGCTGTGTTCGGGTCTGGCGACCCGATTCCAAGCTGTACGACTTCCTCATATGAAATCAGCCGAGAGGTCACGACTCGCTCGCGACCATTAATGACGATTGTTATACCCTTGGTTTGGCGTGTATAAAACACGGGGCCATCACCGAAAAAGGCCGAATCTCCATCCTCAATAGGCGAGTCATGCGGAGACTCATAGTCACGGAAGAGGTCTTTCTGGCAATCCAATCCAAACCAGTCACGAACGGTCCTACCAGACTGGTCGGGACGGATGGTGATTTCGACCCCGTCGTCCACGGAATATGCCAGTTTGGGAGGTGCTGTGCACTGGCCACGAGGTTTCAAGTCGCACAGCGGTACAGAGTAGAAGACATTGCCCTGTGCGAGATCAACGACTGCATCGTCAGCAAACACCGGGTCTTCGGGGGAGTTGTGATCGCGAACAAGCGCATGGGCCTCTGGGCTATTGCCCTGCGTCTTCAGCACTTTGACCAAAACTCGTCTTTGGGGAGTAGGAATCCTCACATCGTTGATGTGAGCAAACCATTTGGCGCCCCTTTGAGAGTTCGAGCGGTCTTCTGAAGAGTGCACTGGATGCTGAGGTTCGATAAGTGGGGTATTCATTTTCAGGAGTTCGAGGTAGTGTTGTTGTTCTTATTTTGTTGAGGTGTTGTCAGTGTTCACGCCTCACACCCTTGAAGGGCTTTGTGTCCGACTTTTGGTCGAGAAACCGGCCAGTCTCGATGTCACGCTTCACGTACCTGCGTGTATGGGGGTTCAATACTTGGGACCGGTTCCGGACAGCGCCCTTACGGTGGCCGTCTCCTGCTGGAGGGTTTGTAGCCATAGAGTATTTCTGTTTTATTGTGTTCCTGGCTTCGACTCAGATGAATCGAATGCTTCCGGATTTTCATTTAAATGAACTACGATGTCAATCGTGAAGTGAATTGTTTTGCAATTTATTTCATTTTGATGAACAATGTGCTTATTTGAACACTATGCAGGTAGGTCCTCGAATTCGTTCTCTACGCCTTGAAAAAGGATTCACGCTTCCTCAGCTGGCGGAAGAGGCAAAAGTCTCCGTTGGCATGCTGTCTCAGCTTGAGAATGCTGATGAAAACTCAGCAAATCCAAATCTTCAAACTCTCCGCAAAATCGCCGGCGCACTTAATGTGACTGTCGGAGACCTTTTGGGTAAGGCAATCGCAAAGACCCGGACCTTTATTCCAGAGAAGCTAGACCGAGGGTTATCAGAGTTTTTGGAGCGAGCTAGAAAGCGGGGCGAGGATTTAGACGAAGGGGTGTTGCAGGGGTGCTATGGCATGCAGGAACGAGACGGTGCTCCAAAAACAGCAGACGACTGGGAATTTCTCTACAAAACCATTAAAATGACGTTTGATACGAGAAGACGGCAATGAGCAGGACATTTAACACATTCGACGATCGCAATCGTAGACGCTGGGTGAATCAGTCAGTTGTCATGTTGATGAGCAAACTGGCTGAACAAGGGGAAATTCCCCAAGAGACGATCCGCCGCTTAGCGCGTAATGTAGTCAGCGATGCACGGTCTTCGGGATGGAATGAAATGCCATTCGATGTTGAGTTATTGGCTGAATTGCAGTGCATCGAAGTGAAGTGCGCAGAGGGTGACATACGCGCTGAGGCACGGCTGATGCCTCTTCCTGGCAATCGCTTAATCATTGAATATGCCGCTGATGCTCCGGTAAGACGTCGGCGTTTTTCCATTTGTCATGAGATCGCCCACACGCTTTTTCCAGACTGTTATGAGCGGGTACAACACCGGCGTAACAATGAGTCTTTCGACCGCGTTCATTCCGAGCTTGAATTGCTCTGCCACGTTGGGGCGGGTGAGTTCTTGATGCCGCTGGAAGAGTTTCTCGAAGCAACTAACGGGCGACTACCTTCGTTGGAAGTCGCACATGAGCTTGGCAATTCCTTTGATGCGTCGCAGGAGGCGGCTCTTCGACGAATGGTTGATCTGTCCGGCGATCCGTTTTGTCTCCTTTGGATTTCCGAACGACTAAAGCCGACAGAAGAGCGGAATGCGGGACCGGAACTCAATCTTGGGTTTGCAGGCCCATCCATGAAGCTCCGTGTCGACTACCAGTTCGGCTCTCCTTCTTGGAAAACTTTTGTCCCCAAGCACAAATCCATTCCGGACGGTTCGGTGCTCTACCAGACACTTTCTGATAGATTGCCTCGTGCACTTTCAGAGGACTGGAGTGAGCTAGACCTTGGAAGGCTTCGCGTTGAGGCTATGACGAGCATGCATTCGGAACCTTCCGCTCGTGGGATTATGGTTTTACTAAGTTCGCACGAGTGACCGCCCTCAAATTTCCCTTGCATTTGACTAAACAGTCAACTATCATCCTCGCATGGGCAGAACCAGCGATGCCAAAGAACGCCTCCTCGAGGCGGCGCTGGATCTTATCTGGGAGCGCAGTTATGGGGTGGTGACCATCGACAACATCTGCGAGGCGGCCAAGGTGAAGAAGGGGAGCTTTTATTACTTCTTCAATTCCAAGGCAGAACTGGCCGTGGCCACCCTGAACAACCACTGGGCGAACTATGGCCGGGCGAAGTGGGACGAGATGTTCTCCCCCAGCCTGCCGCCGCTGGTGCGCATCCGTACCTTCATGCAGAGCGTGCATGACAGCCAGGCGGAGATTCGCGCCGAGTACGGTCGCGTGCTCGGGTGCCCGTGCTTTTGCCTTGGGACTGAGGTGGCTAACGACGATGAAGCCCTGCGTGGCGTGGCCCAGGACATCCTGGCCAAGCAGCTCCGCTACTTCGAGTCGGCCATCCGCGATGCCCAGGCGGAAGGCGTGGTGGGCGCTGGCAATGCCAGCATGAAGGCCCGCTGCCTCTTCGCCCTGTTCGAGGGGTCCCTCGCGCAGGCCCGCATCCAGGATGACCTGGAGATTCTCCGCACGCTGCCGGATTCGGCGATGGACCTGCTGGGCGTGGCCCCGGCGAACATCCCCGCCTGCCTGCCCAAGGTTTCCTGCGCGGCGGCCGCTTCAGATTCTACGACTTCCAAGGCATCTGCCCCAGCGACCGAGGTCGTATCTGCCCCTGTCTCCGACCATTCTCCCTCCCTGGCGACGGCCTAGCTGGCTGAGCCATTCGGGGCTTGAATAGCCCCTTTCGCCCTCCTCGTACCCCGTTCGTTTCCAACGCTTCCCGCCCCTTTTTTCGCACGATTTTGTTTACCATCTAGTCAACTACTAAAGACCCGATTGAATCCCATGAGCACTCAAGACCTTCCAGAGAACCCGGTGAGTCCAGAAATCGAAAGCCAGAAGACAGGGTTGGCTGCCGGGGCCAATATCGAATCCGGTGAGTCTGCCAAGCCACTGACCGCACAACGGAGTGTGCGGACCACCATTGCGGCTGGCCTGGCCGTGGCGGTGATTGGCGGGCTGACGTACCTGACCGCCGGCGAGACCGGAGCGAAGGAGGGTTCCTCTTCCTCCGCCAAGGAAGCGACCACCCCTGCCACGCCGCCTGCGCCGCGCGTGACGGTCTCCACGGTGGAGGAGCGCACGGTCACGGAAACCCGCGAACTGCTGGGCCGCGTGGATGCTCGCGAGACGGTGGAAATCCGCCCGCGTGTGTCCGGCCACATCCAGGAGGTGAAGCTGCAGGCGGGCCAGGTTGTGAAGCAGGGCGAGGTGCTCTTCACCATCGACCCGCGCTGGTACCAGGCCACGCATGACCAGGCGAAGGCCGCCGTGGATGCTGCGAAGGTGCGCGTGCGCATTGCCGAGCGTGATGCGCGTCGTGCCGATGACCTCCTGAAGAGCCGCGCCATCTCCGTGGAGGAGGCGGACACGCGCACCTCGAAGCTGGAAGAAACCCGTGCCGAGCTCGCTGCTGCTGAGGCCACCCTCGCCTCCGCCCGCCTCGACCTGGAGTACACGGAAGTGCGCGCGCCCATCAGTGGACGCGTTAGCCGCGCCTATGTGACCGCGGGGAACCTGGTCTCCGGCGCTCCCAGCGGTGGCACGGTGCTGACGACGATTGTTTCCGATGGCGACATGTATGTGTACGCGGACGTGGATGAATCCACCCTGCTCCAGTACAGCCGCCTGGATCGCGAAGGCCGCCTGCGCAAGGAGAACGGCCGCATCCCGGTGGAGATGCAGCTCAGCGATGAGACGGGCTTCCTGCATCGCGGTTATGTGGAATCCTCCGACAACCGCGTGGACCCCGGCACGAGCAGCCTGGTGCTGCGCATGGTCTTCCCCAATCCGGAAGGCAAGCTCGTCGCTGGCCTGCCCGCCCGCGTGCGTCTCCCCGTGAGCGCGCCGCAGGCCACGCTGCTCATCACCGAGCGCGCCATCGGCACGAACCAGAGCCAGAAGTACGTCTTCACCGTGGACAACACGGAGAAGGTGAACCAGCGCCCCGTGAAACTCGGCCCCGTGATCAATGGCCAGCGCGTCATCCGCGACGGCCTGCAACCCGGCGACCGCGTGATCGTGAATGGCCTGCAGAGGGTGACCGCGGGGATGGTGGTGAATGCGGAGTCGTCCGTGGCGATGAAGTGAGGAAGAGCCAGTAAACAGTAGGTCAGTGTTCAGTATTCAGAACTGAGATGATCACTGGCCACAGGAAGAAGGCCAAGGCCCACACTGAGTCACTGTCTTACTGACCTACTGAATACTGATTACTAAGGCCCGCCACCCCAGGGCCCCTACAAACCATCACACCCCATCCCACCATCCGGCGATGCTCCCCCGCCGGACCCAGCCGCCGCTTTGCCCTTTTCCCAAGCACCTTCCCCTTCCTTCCTCCTTATGACCACCCACGACCACCCTCCGCTGCTGCCGCACCTGTTGCACGAGCTGCCCGCCTTCCTGTGGGAGGGCCAGGCCAGCCCACGTGTCTACCTGCGTGACATGACCGGACGCCGCGGATGGTGCACGAAGGAGGAAGCCGCCCTGCAGGACAGCGACACGGCGGATTGGTACTTCGACTCCCACTACGCCGCCCTCGCCGCCTAGCGACGCGAGCCACTCCCATCTCGCGCCACGCTTCCTCCGCGTTCTCCAAATCAAAAATCATCAATCAAAAATCACAAATCTTGTCCGCCATGAACTTCTCGGACTTCTTCATCAAGCGCCCCATCTTCGCGGGCGTGTTGTCCATCGTCATCTTCCTGGTGGGCGCCATCTCCATGCTGCGCCTGCCGGTCAGTGAGTATCCCGAAGTGATCCCGCCCACGGTGGTGGTCACCGCAAAATATCCCGGCGCCAATCCCAAGACCATCGCGGAGACCGTCTCCACTCCATTGGAGCAATCCATCAATGGCGTGGAGAACTCGCTCTACATGTTCTCCCAGGCCACGAGTGATGGCACCATGACGCTGACCATCACCTTTGCCCTGGGCACGGACCCGGACAAGGCGCAGGTGCAGGTGCAGAACCGTGTGGCCCAGGCGCTGCCGAAGCTGCCGGAGGAAGTCACACGCAACGGCGTGGTCACCGCGAAGAGCTCGCCGAACCTCACCATGGTGGTGCATCTCTTCTCCCCCGACGGCCGCTATGATGATGTGTATGTGAGCAACTACGCCACGCTGCAGGTGAAGGACGTACTCACCCGCCTGCCCGGTGTGGGCCTCGTGCAATCCTGGGGCGCGGGTGAGTATGCCATGCGTGTGTGGCTGGACCCGAACAAGCTCGCCTCACGCAATCTCACCACGGGCGATGTGATTGCGGCCATCCGCGAGCAGAACGTACAGGTGGCCTCCGGCGCCGTGGGCAAGCAGCCGAATGCGAACGGCGCGGACACGGAACTGCTCATCAACACCAAGGGCCGCCTCGTGAATGAAGACGAGTTCGGCGAGATCATTGTGAAGATTGGCGCGCGCGGTGAGCGCACCCTGCTGCGCGACATCGCCCGCATCCAGCTCGGGGCGAATGAATATGCGCTGCGCTCCCTCCTGGCGAACAAGACCGCCGTGGGCATCGGTGTCTTCCAGCTTCCCGGGTCGAATGCCATCGAGCTCTCCAACAACGTGCGCAAGACGATGACGGAGCTGAAGAAGGAATTCCCCGAGGGACTCGACTACGCCATCGCCTATGACCCCACGGTGTTTGTGCGCAGCTCCATCGAGGCGGTGGTGCACACGCTGCTGGAGGCCATCCTGCTCGTGGTGCTGGTGGTGATTCTCTTCCTGCAGACGTGGCGTGCCTCCATCATCCCGCTCGCGGCGGTACCTGTGTCCCTCGTGGGTACCTTCGCAGTGATGAGCGCGCTCGGCTTCTCCATCAATGCGCTCTCCCTCTTCGGCCTGGTACTGGCCATCGGCATCGTGGTGGATGACGCCATCGTGGTGGTGGAGAATGTGGAGCGCAACATCAGCCTGGGTCACTCGCCCTTTGAAGCGACGAAGATCGCCATGCGCGAGGTGACGGGTCCCATCGTGGCCACGGCGCTGGTGCTCTCCGCGGTGTTCATTCCCACGGCCTTCATCAGCGGCCTCACCGGACAGTTCTACAAGCAGTTCGCACTGACCATTGCCATCTCCACGGTGATCTCCGCGTTCAACTCACTCACGCTCTCGCCCGCCCTGAGCGCGCTCCTGCTGCGCGACCACCATGCGCCGAAGGATGCGCTCACGCGTTTCATGGACAAGGCGCTTGGCTGGTTCTTCCGTCCCTTCAACCGCTTCTTCGAATGGGCGTCGAACAAATATTCCAACGGGGTCGCGCGTCTCATCCGTGTGAGCGTGGCGGCATTGATTGTGTACGGCGGGTTGCTCTTCTTCACCGGTCATGTGTTCAAGCAGGTGCCCGCGGGCTTCGTGCCTTCGCAGGACAAGCAGTACCTCGTGGCCTTTGCCCAGCTTCCCGATGCCGCCTCGCTGGAGCGCACGGATGAAGTGATGCGCCGCATGGGTGAGATCGTGGCGCAGCATCCCGGCGTGGAAACCTCGCTGGCCTTCCCCGGCCTTTCCATCAATGGCTTCACGAACAGTCCGAACAGCGGGATCATCTTCCCCATGCTGAAGGACTTCAAGGAACGCAAGGGCAAGCCTGGCATGTCCGGTGAGGAGATCGCGAAGGACTTGCAGGCAAAGTTCAACGAGATCCAGGATGCCTTCGTCGCCGTGTTCCCACCGCCGCCGGTGAACGGTCTCGGCACCACGGGTGGTTACAAGCTCTATGTGGAGGACCGCGCCGGTCTCGGTTATGACGAGCTCTACAAGGCCACGCAGGATCTCATCACGAAGGCGAACCAGACGCCCGGTCTCGCGGGCATGTTCTCCAGCTTCACCATCAACACGCCGCAACTCGATGTGGAAGTGGACCGCGCCAAGGCGAAGCAGCAGGGTGTGCCGCTCGCGAATATCTTCGAGGCCATGCAGGTGAACCTGGGCTCGCTGTATGTGAATGACTTCAACCGCTTCGGCCGCACCTACCAGGTGATTGCGCAGGCGGATGCCGAGTTCCGCGCCAACGCCGAGGACATCATGCGCCTGAAGACACGCAACGCCGCCGGTGAGATGGTGCCGCTTGGCTCCCTCGTGAAAGTGGAGGAGACCTATGGTCCCGACCGCGCCATGCGCTACAACGGCTATGCGGCTGCGGACATCAGCGGTGCTGCTGCTCCCGGCTACAGCTCCGGTCAGGCCGAGGCCATCCTGGAGAAGCTCGCTGCCGAGACCCTACCGAAGGGCATGGTGCTCGACTGGACGGACCTCACCTACCAGCGCATCATCGCGGGGAATACCGGGATGTATATCTTCCCGTTGAGCATCCTGCTCGTGTTCCTCGTGCTCGCCGCGCAGTATGAGAGTTTCCGCCTGCCCTTCGCCGTGCTGCTGATTGTGCCCATGGCCCTGCTCTCCGCCATGCTCGGCGTGTGGCTCACCGCGGGCGATAACAACATCTTCACGCAAATCGGTTTGATTGTGCTCATCGGCCTCGCCGCGAAGAACGCCATTCTGATTGTGGAGTTCGCCGTGAAACTTCGTGAAGAAGGCAAGGGCATCGTGGAAGCTGCGCTTGAAGCTTCGCGCTTGAGGTTACGTCCCATCTTGATGACCAGTATCGCGTTCATCGCCGGTGTGTTCCCGCTGGTAGTGTCCACCGGCGCCGGTGCCGAAATGCGCCAGGCGATGGGCGTGGCGGTGTTTGCCGGGATGATTGGCGTGACGATCTTCGGCTTGTTCCTGACACCTATCTTTTATGTGGTGCTGGAGAAGCTGGGGGTGAAGAAGGCGAAGAGTGAAGCAAAAGACAAAACGCTCACCGAAACTCATCCAGAATCCGTCGTGACCGCCTAAGTGATTGATGTGGGTCTGTGAGGCGCGGCCTCAACCAAAGTAGCTTCGACTTCAGTCGAACGAGCACTCACCACTCGCTGCACCACACAACAGCTTCCCAGTAGTCCCACTCACAAGTGCATTTCACCCCTGCCTCGTTAAAGCGAGTCAGGGGTGATTTCATTCGACTGAAGTCGAAGCTACTTTGAGAGCCGCGCCTCAATCCTATCCAGCACCCGATTGTTATCCGCATCAAATGGCATCGCATCTTCGAGGTTCTTCACGCGATCGCCATCCTCATCTCCATCCGGCTTCAACCACGTGCCCTTCTCAGGCAGCCACTCGCCGCGCTGTAACAGCACCCGCCACAGAAACTGCGCCGCCTCACCACGCAACAGAGGCTGATTGGTGCGGCCACCTTCCAGCAAGCCCTTCGCCACCGGTAATCCCAGCCGCGTGAGCCACGCGTGCAGCGTGTTCCAATTCGCCACGCCGTCCGGATTGAACTGCGGCGCAGTGGGCTGGAAATCTCCCCACGCGATCATCGCCTCGATGGCCCTGCGGTCTGCATCATCCGCGAATACATCCTGATACAGCGGCTTGGCGTTCTCATTCACCCGCGGCCACTCCTTGGCCTCGGGCAACGCACGGCACACACGCACGATCAGCCTCGCCAGCTCACGACGCGTCACGGGTTTCTCCGGTTCAAAGAACAGATTCGTCCCCTCCGGCTGCCAGATACCGCGCACGGCGAGCATGTTCGCCGCTTCGAAATACGCTGCATCCGGCGCGAGGTCATGCCACGGCCAGAGCAACAAGCCCGGTCCATCGCAGCCACGCACGAGCTTGAGTTGCAGTTCACGCACCTTGGACATGTCGCCGGCAATCTCACGCGGCTCCACGCCATCGCGCAGGCACATCCATGCGAGCGTCGCGCCTGCTTGACCCGCATGCATCATCTGTCCATGCAATCGCAAGGCCGACTGCACCACGCTGCTCACGCCGATGTTCTTCCCTGCACCGATGAGCCCCTTCATCTCCACCGGCACGAGTCCACGCAATGGGAACACCGCGCGATCCGTGTCCGTGTGCCAGCCGCGTGAAGGCGTGTGCACATTCTGCCAGGGACCGTTGCGATCCTCCGTGAGGAACCTTCGCCGCGTGGGATGGAAGTCGATGTTGAACTGAAAACCGAACACGGAGTCCGTCGGCATCGCCTTCGCCCACGCGGGCTGCCTTCCCTCTGCGCGGATGTCCTGCTCACGCACCATGTAGAGCGCTTCCAGACGCAGGCCCTCGCGCACATAGGGCTTCGGCGGCAGGCGGTCTGCCGTGCCGAACTCTTCTGTAAGCGCCATGTAGCGGAAGGACTGTGGGAAGTCTCCCACGCGATCATGCACTACTGTCTGCAAGTGATACAGCATGCCCAGCGCGTGCTCCTTGATATCCGCGAACACGATGGCGCGCTGGCGTGGCGTGAGGTTCACGAAGTTCTTCTTCGAGGCCCCCGGCTCATCCTTCTCCAGCGCGTCCACCAGCCGCTGCGGCAGCTGGCAGAGTGGATAGTCCTGCGTGGGATAGTTCAGAAAGGTCGCCTCTGTGCCCGGAGCAAAGCCATTGTGCCAGCGGTCCACGAGGCGGCGATGCGTGTACGGACTGTTCCCACTGGAGGAGTACATGCCCGTGCTCATGTCACTCTCCACCCACGGCGGAATGCGGTCCAGCGCGGCGAAGGAACGCGGGTCATAACTCGCCGGCTTCGGGATGGTCGCATCCTTGCCGCCCGTCTCACGCAGCACAAGGCACCACGAGATGGGATTCATCTCCTGGGCGCCCACGGCATCATCGAACGACTCCGGCGCACTCGGCTCGCCGAAGCGCGAACGCAAGTCCGGCCCCGCGCCATACTTCGCGCCACTGAGACGAATCACATCGCCCCAGTCGCTGGCATCCATGGTCATCTTTGCCTGCACGGTCAGCCGCTCTGCACCGCTCGTGGTGCGCTCGAACTCGACACTCATCACGCGCCCCTTCTCCACCATCACGTTCAGCGGCTGCCATCCGCGCTCGATGCGCAAGGCACCGCTCTTCACGTGCGGTTCCACCAGCTCCTCAAAAATCTTCGCCGCTGCCGCTGGCTCGATGGTTTCCGTGCCGCAGAACGCATTGCCTGGGCTGGCGAGGCCGTACTTGGCCGAGTTGTGCGCCCGGATGCGCTGCACCACTTCGGAGAAGAGGCCACTGCGGGGGAAGTTCGCATGGCGGCCCTTCACGAGTGTCCACTCGTCCAGGCAGCCCACCCCCTCCGCGCTGAACTCGCCACCGAGCCAGTCGATGTCATTCACCAGCACGATGCGCTTCACGCCGAGTCGCGCTGCCTGCACGGCTGCGGCACACGCGGATTCATTCCCGCCGACGATGAGGAGGTCGGCTTCGATGTTCAGAGTGGCAGCGCTCGTTTGTGCGGGAAGCATCGACCAGCACACAAAGACGGTTAGCAATAGAACAAGGGATCTCATGATGTTGAAGGGGGCGCTAGAGTACGCGTCGGTGTGAAGTGCTTTTGCGCTCATGGTGGTCCGCCCACTCCGTTGTGCGTTCAGAGCGTGACACCGCTCCGGGCGTCACCCCATTGGGAAGGCAATAGACCATGGAGGTATTTCACCCACCGCACACGGAGTGGGCGGACCACCATGCTTCCGCTCCCTTGACACCCACTCATCCCGTGAGATTTCTCCACTGCTGGTTCTGCATGCCAGTCCGCTCCATGTCTGCGAAGTCTCCTCCATTCCGGTTTGCGATCGCACTTCTGCTTCCGCTGTTATTGGGCGTCTCATCCTGCCGCACCACTGCTGTGCTCGACCCTGGCGGTTCACGCTCTATAGGGACCAGCGGGGCTCCCGGCTCCCTAGCCCTTGCGCAATCGGCTTACACGCAGCTCGCCGCAAACCCGACAAATACCAGCGCCTCCAAGACCTACCACCACGCCCTCGCCGATCTCGTGAAGTGGTACGATGCGCTTCCAGTCGATCAACGCACCGCCGCATGCCGCGCCGCAGGCATCACAGTGGAACAAGACACTACTGACGAATCCGGCCTGCATCGCTACCTGCTCCCCTCAGATGTGCCCCGTGACCTGCTAACACATTGTCAGGGGCGCACCGGCATCGGTGTTCCCGTGGTCGCATGGCGTCCCACCGATGGCTCCGGCAAGCTCGACAACCTCCGGCCACCGGAAGGCATCTTCACACCCATGACTGCGGTACTCGACCGCAAGAGCACCAACCACGGCGACCAATGGACCCTGCGTTTCCTCTGGCCCATTGAGCGCAAGACCATCTCCTTCTCCAATCGCACCGAGCCTCTCGCCGCCGACTTCAGCGCGCCCATCGCGGTGCTCATCCAACACGCGGAGGAGCTGCGCAAAAGCGGCTTCCGCGGCATGCTGAATCCCACCACGGACCGTGTACGCCGGGAGAAGTTGTATCTCCTCCAGCCTTACGACCCACGGAAGATTCCGCTCATCATGGTGCATGGGCTGCAGTCCACGCCGGTGGCCTTCACCAATCTCATGAATGATTTGCTCGCGGATCCGGTGATTCGTTCACGCTATCAAGTCTGGCACTATCACTACCCCACCGGCACACCCGTGATGTGGAATGCCATGGTCTTCCGCCGCACGCTGAGTAGCACGCTGCGCATGATCGATCCGGAAGGGGACGACTATGCGACGAACCACCTCTTCGTCATCGGTCACAGCATGGGCGGCGTCCTCACCCATACGCTGGTCTCTGACTCAGGGTACAAACTGTGGGACGGCGTGGTGAAGGTGCGGCCGGACAAGCTCCATGCACCGCCCATCAGCCAGCAGACACTGGAGGACCTGTTCCTCTTCCGACACGACCCACGTGTGAGGCGAGTCATCTTCATCTCCGTGCCGCACCGTGGCAGCGCGATTGCGGACAACTGGATTGGCGACTTCGGGCAATACCTCTACCGGGCAGATCCGAAGCTGAATGAAACACTCGGCCCACTCCTGGAAAACCATCGAGATGTGATCGCACCCTTCCTTGTGGGCCTCGCCCAGGCTGGCAAAATCAGCTCCATCCGCACCTTATCCGCGAAGAGTCCGTCACTCATGGCGCTCTCCACCCTGCCACCCCGGGTTCCGTTTCACAGCATCATCGGACAGAAAAAGGATGGGCCAAAAGAAACGGGCAGCGATGGTGTGGTGCCGTATGCCAGCAGTCACCTTGAGGGTGCCGAGTCCGAGCTCATCGTGAAGCATGGGCACGGTTCGTTTCGGAGTCCCGATGCAGTGACGGAGATTAAACGCATCCTGCGGCTGCACGTGGGTACGAAGTGATTCTCAGTGTTTGGGCCATGCCCCCTGACCGCGACCAGCGGTCGCAGCCACAGCATGACCTTGTCTGAATTCGCGTCACAAGAAGCACGGGGCTTCTGTGGCTGCGACCGCTGGTCGCGGTTGGCTGAACCCACCGCTACCCATGTTCCTGCTTCACACCACCCGCCACTCTCCCTCTGCCAACTCCCCCAAGTCATACTCTCCAAAGTTCACACGATGCAGCTTCTCCACATGCCATCCCTGACTCGCGAACATGCGCCTCACCTGATGGTACCTGCCTTCCGTGAGCGTGACTCGCGCAGTGCGCTCACTCACGATCTCCAGCTTCGCCGGCAGGCAGGGCGAGTCTTCACTACGCAGCATCAGCGTCCCTGAGGCGAACACGTCTACGAGACCTGCCTCCAGCGGCTTGTCCACCTCCGCCACGTATACCTTCTCCACCACGGACTTCGGCGAAGTCCAGCGCTGCACCAGTTCACCGCGATCCGTGATCAGCAGCAATCCGCTCGTGTCCTTATCCAGTCGTCCCACACTCGTCACCGGTGGATTGCGTTTCGTCCAGCGCTCCGGCACCAGCTTGTAGATCGTCTCACCCTCCCCTGCGGCATGCGTGCACACATAGCCCACCGGCTTGTGCAGCATCACCAGCAGCCCATCCGGCGCCTCCAGTGGCTCCCCTTCCACGCGCACCTCTGCCACATCCTGCGGCGCGATCTTCTGCCCCTCATCCTCCAGCGCTTCACCACGCAGCGTCACCAGCCCTGCATCAATCAGCTCACGCACCTCCCGCCGGCTGCCGTGGCCGAGGGAAGACAGAAGCTGATCGAGGCGGCGCGGTTTGCTCTGATTCATGAAGATCGCTGAAGAGATGGATGCTATGATTCTCGCACCGTGACCGCATCGGAAACACCGTCAAAGCCAACTTTGACCATTCCTCAATTTGCCATGCTCCTGTCGATGGCGTTTGCGGGCCTCATGACCCTCGTCGTGTGCGGAGCAATCACACTCTATTTTGGGAAGGAGCTTAGCCACTTCGAGCAACATCCTCCCAGGGACCTGGCCGTGCTTGAGCGTTTCATGAAACTTCCCGCGGAGGACAGTCCGGAGCGTACAAGAGTTCTCAAGCTCCAGAAGGACTACGGACAGATGGTGAAATTCCGCCGCGGAACGCTGTGGGGCGGGATGGTCAGCGGCACCCTTGTGTCCGCGACGGGGGCGTTTCTCCTATGCTCCCTTCGCACACAGAAGGGACGGCAAAAGTTCCTGGAGAACCGCAAGACAAACGTGCGTGAACGTGCTCACGCAGTTACGCGAGAGGACAAGCAATCCAAAGGAACACGCCTGTGCTTCTTTGCAGCCTCGGCCATCACGATGTGGATATGCATCGACCTGATGATCCACTTCCGGACCGAGCTCATGCGCGTGCACGACCACTCTCCGTACGATCGGGCCACACTTGAGTTCTACATGCTGCCCACCGTTCCCGGATCCCCGGATGAAATCACCGCGCACAGGCTCGCTGAGGACTACGAGCGGATGGGGACTCTCTACGAGCCTCTGTTGAGAGGGACTGTTATCGCGTGCCTTATTCCCATCCTCGCCTGCGTGCTCATCATGCTCTGGCAGCTGATGTGGCTGTGGCCACGCAAAGCGCAACCACAGCCACAAATAGAAAGAACACCTGCTGCCTAGGCTTACGCCAGCCCCGGAATCTCCCAGCCTGAGCGGTAGCTGCGTTTCACAAACTTCGTCGCGTCCTCGGAGTTGGTGAAGATCATCTTCTCCGCATCCCACTCGAGCGTCTGCTGCGGGAAGATGCTCGCGAGGCAGCCGAGCAGCACCGCCTCGGTAAGCGGGCCACTGTAGTCGAAGTTCGCACTTGGCTTCGTGGAGCCACCCTTGAGGCAGCAATCCACCCACTCGCCCCAATGGTTGCGAGGCTCGAGTTTGTTCGGCCGGCGGCCGGCGAATTTGTCCTTCGGATGCAGCGTGGGAGTGCTGCCGTGCGGATGCACCAGCACGCCTTCCGTGCCGATGTATACCGTGCCCTGGCCGGGCCACTTTCCTTCCACCAGCGCCTGGATTTCCGGAGAGGGAAGCTGGTCGCCGTCATACCACGTCACCTTGATGGTATCCCCTGCGGTGTACTGCGTGCCGGGGTAGAGATATTCCACTTTGCCATTGATGGCCCAGTTCTCCGCATTGGGAGGAGGAGGACCGTAGGAAGTCACGGACTTCGGCATGGTGAGGCCGAGCGCGCGGTACCATCCGCTGAACATGTGGCAGCCCATGTCACCCAGCGTACCCGTGCCGAAGTCACGGCGCTTGCGCCAGTTGCCCGGGTGATAGTAGCCGCTGATGAACTGGCGCTCCTTCGCCACGCCGAGCCACTTGTCCCAGTCGAACTCGGCCGGCGGGGTGTCCTTCTTGTCCGGCACGGGCTCCATATCGCCCCACTTCTTGTTGGAGAACGTGTGCGCCTCCTTCACCTTGCCAATCGCCCCTTCCTGGATGTAGGCCACGGCGAAGCGCTCGGTGAAGTCCGAGGAAACCTGGATGCCCATCTGCGTCATCACGCCCTTCTCACGGGCCAGCTTCGTGATGGCGCGGCACTCCAGGAGGTTTTGCGTGAGCGGCTTCTGTCCATAGACGTGCAGGCCCTTGTTGATGGCAGCCATGCCGATGGGGCCGTGCATGTGGTCCGGCGTGCTGACGTTCACCGCGTCGATCTTGCCTTCTTCCTTCACCAGCAGCTCGCGCCAGTCCTGGTAGACGCGCACATTGGGAAACTGCTCCTGCACGCGCTTGAAGTTGCGCGTGTCCACATCGCACACGGCGGCGAGTTCCCAGTTCGGATGCTTGGCCAGGTTGGTGATATCCGCCCAGGACATGCCGCTCGCGCCGAAGGCGGCGTGGCGCAGCTTGCCATTGGGCGAGGCCGCCCGCAGGCCGGAGGTGACGAAGGGCGCGCCAAGGATGGCTGCGGCGCCCGTTTGCAGGAAACGACGGCGTGAAGAGGTGGAGGAGGCAGGACGAGTCATGGTTCGTAGAAATGCGAAACGTGAACCAGTGCATACGCCGGGTCCCCGCCCAACCTTCGCGGGACAGGCATAATTCAACCGGCTTGAGTGACAAAAGGCAGCGTCCTCTTTAGGACACGCCTAAGGTGGGATTTTTCTTTCCCCCTGCCATCCCCTGCCCGGTCCTGAGTCGACTCCTATTTGGCGGAAATCCTTCCCCTGGCAGACTGACATGCCAGACTCAAGACTCCCAATTCCCTCACCCTCACCTGATGAAGCGATTCTCCTGCGAATGTGGCAACGTGCTCTTTTTCGAAAACTCGCAGTGCCTGCAATGCGGCTCCGAGATGGGCTTCGACCCTGCCATGGGGACCATGGTGAAGCTCACCCCCGAGTCTGGCCTGAAGCGCTGCGACAACGGTCCCACCCACGGCGTGTGCAACTGGCTCCTGGCCAAAGACGACACGAACATCCTCTGCACCGCCTGCCGGCTGAACCGCACCATCCCGGACCTGAACCTGTATGGAAACCTCCCCCTCTGGGGTCGCATGGAATCTGCGAAGCGCCGCCTGCTGGCCACGCTGCTGGGCCTTGGCATCGAGGTGCACTGCCTGAATGAGGACCCCGTGGGAGGTCTCGCCTTCGACTTCATCCAGACCTTGTCGAACCCTCCGGTCACCACTGGCTACGCGGTTGGCGTGATCACGGTGAACCTCCAGGAAGCGGACGACGCAGTGCGCGAGCAGACCCGCCAGCAGCTTGGCGAGAGCAGCCGCACCCTGCTGGGCCACTTCCGTCATGAGACGGGCCACTACTTCTGGGAGCGTTGGTTTGGCACCCTGGCGCTGGATCACCCCCTGCGGGTGGCCTTTACCGGGCTCTTCGGTGATGCCGGGCTGGACTACGCCACCTCCCTCAATCGGCACTATTCCCAGGGACCACCGCTCGGCTGGGAGCAGTCCTACATCAGTGCGTACGCCACCATGCACCCGTGGGAGGACTGGGCGGAGACCTGGTCCCACTACCTGCAGATCCTGGATGGTCTGGAGACTTGCGAAGCCTTCGGCCTGCAACTCGGTGCCGGCTCCCTGGAAGTGACGCCTTTCCCGAAGGAATCAGCCACATTGCCAGAGAATCTGCCACAGGAGCCCGCGGAGGATCAGAAGTTTCTCACCTGGCTGCATCGCTGGGTGCGCCGCGCCCCCATGTTCAATGAAATTTCCGCCAGCCTCGGGCAACCCGCGCTGTATCCCTTCGTGCTGAGCCTGCCTGCGGTGAGGAAACTCCGCTTCGTGCACTACGTGGCGAGTGAAGGGCGTCCCAAGCCACAGCCAGCCGCGGTGGCTGCGAATCCCGTCCCTGTAGAATCGACGCCACCCGCACCCGCGCCGCTTGCAACTCCCGAGGCGAAAGAGCAAGTTGCCGCATGAGTTGGTTTCCCAAGTCGAAGGATCACCTTCCGCTGACATGGTGGAAGGGGCATGCCATCTACCTGGCGGCCTACATCGCGATTGGCGGTGTGGTCAGCATGGTGGTCACGGCCATCCTCATGGCAGCCGCAGGGGGCTCGATCATTGGGATGCTCCAGTTTTCCTATGCCGGACTCGTGGGCGGCCTGCGTCTCTGGACGCCGCTGACTTACGTTCTCGTCAATCCTCCGGACCTCTTCTTCCTGCTCTCCGCCTTCTTCTTCTGGCGTTTCGGCGAGGATGTGGAGAAGTTTTTCGGACGCCGAATTTTCGTGCAGCTTTTCCTGGCCCTCGTGCTGGTCACGCCAGTCGTCCTGACCATCTTTGGCCTGCTCGGTGCGGCGACGTGGTCCGTGTGGGGCGTTACCGGGGTGTTCTTCGGTGTTTTCCTGGCCTTTGTCACTCTGTACCCGCGTGCGCAGATATCGCTCATCCTCTTCACCCTGCCGGCGTGGGTCTTGGCCACCGCGATTGTGGGCGTGAATGCCCTCATCTACCTGGCGGGGCATGCCTGGGCTCAGCTCATCATGCTCGCCAGTCAGGTGCTGACGGCGTACGGCTTCGTGCGTTATCAGCAGGGTCGCTGGACGATGCCCTCCTTCTCCAGCCTGCTGAAGTCCAAGAAAACCGAGCAGCCCGCGGACATCACCCTCCTTCCATCGTATCGCGAGAAGAAGAAAAAGGGCGAGCCGACGGCGACCGACGCGGAGAAGGTCGACGCCATCCTGGAAAAGATCAGCCAGAAGGGCATGCAGAGCCTCACCGCTGCAGAACGCAAACTGCTGGAGAAGGCCAGCGAGCGACTGAAGAAAGGCTGAAGACAACCTGTCCGAGACGCTTGCACCCGCCCCCGCAGGCGTAAGATATCTTTGTGTCCGTTTTCTCCCTCAATTCCGAATACCACCCGCGCGGCGACCAGGCGCAGGCCATTGCCAAGCTGGTAAAGTCCGTGGAAGCGGGCAACCGCCACCAGACCCTGCTGGGCGTCACGGGCTCGGGGAAGACCTTCACCATGGCGAACATCATCGCCCAGATTGGCAAGCCCGCGCTCATCATGAGCCACAACAAGACGCTCGCCGCGCAGCTCTACTCCGAATTCAAAAACTTTTTCCCGGACAACGCAGTCGAGTACTTCGTGAGTTACTTCGACTACTACCAGCCGGAGGCCTACATCCCGCGCTCGGACACCTACATTGAGAAGGACTCGAGCATCAATGATGAAATCGAGCGCCTGCGCCTCTCCACCATGGGCGCGTTGCTCACGCGGAAGGATGTGGTCGTGGTCGCCAGCGTGTCCTGCATCTACGGCTTGGGCTCGCCGGAGGACTATGAGGGCATGATGCTTCCCGTGCATCGCGGTGAAACGATGACCCGCGAGACCATGCTCTCGAAGCTGGTGGACATGCTGTATGAGCGCAATGACATCGCCTTCACCCGCGGCAAGTTCCGCGCTCGTGGCGATGTGGTGGAGGTCTTCCCCGCGTACCTCGACAATGAAGCCATCCGCGTGGAGTTCTTCGGCGACGAGATCGATCGCATCAGCGTCTTCGACCCGCTTACCGGCAGTGCCACCACCCAGCTCCAGAGCTACACCTTCAATCCCGCGAAGCAGTTCGTCACGCCCGCGGACAAGCTGCGCGTCGCCATCAAGGCCATCCGCGCGGAGTTGGATGCGCGCGTTGCGGAGTTCGAGTCGCAGGGCAAGCTGCTGGAGGCGCAGCGCATCCGCATGCGCACCGAGTATGACATCGAAATGATGCAGGAGATGGGCTTCTGCCAGGGCATTGAGAACTACAGCCGCCACCTCTCCGGTCGCGCACCGGGCAGCACCCCGGGCACGCTGTTGGATTTCTTCCCGGACGACTTCCTCTACTTCGCGGATGAAAGCCACGCCACCATCCCGCAGATCGGTGGCATGTATGAGGGCGACCGCTCGCGCAAGACCGTTCTCGTGGAGCACGGCTTCCGCCTGCCCAGCGCATTGGACAACCGCCCGCTGAAGTTCAACGAATTCATGGCCACGATCAAACAGGCCGTGTACGTGAGCGCCACGCCTGCCCAGTTCGAGGTGGACAACAGCGTCGTGGGAAACAAGAGCTACGTGCCACACAAGCGCGAGCGCATCGGCGAGGCGGAGACTGTACCTGCGCTGCTGCCTGGTGGTATCAATGGAGGCGGCAAGTCCAATCTCCAGTCCCAGCTCACGAGCTCGCGTTCCATCGTACGCATTTCCGGAAGCAGCGAGCCGGTGGAGAAGTTCGATGTCACCACGAAGGGCAAGCACCTCATTGTGGAGCAGATCATCCGCCCTACCGGCCTCTTGGATCCCGTCGTGACGATGAAGCCGCTCAAGGGACAAATCGACGAGACCATCGAACTCTGCCGCCAGCGCATTGAAAAGGGCGAGCGCGTGCTCGTGACCACACTCACCAAACGCACCGCGGAAGATCTCACCGACTACCTGCGCAATCTCAACCTCAAGGTGCGCTACCTGCACAGTGAGATCGACGCCATCGAGCGCGTGGAGATTCTGCGCTCGCTGCGTGCCGGTGAGTTCGACATCCTTGTGGGCATCAACCTCCTCCGTGAAGGCCTCGACCTTCCCGAGGTGAGCCTTGTATGCATCCTCGATGCGGACAAGGAAGGCTTCCTGCGCAGTGAAACGTCCCTGCTGCAGACGGCGGGTCGCGCCGCGCGCCACGTGAATGGCGAAGTCGTCCTCTTTGCCGATCAAATCACTGGCAGCATCCAGGCCCTGCTGAACATCAGCGCCTACCGCCGCGATCGTCAGATGGATCACAACGAAGCCCACGGCATCACTCCGCAGACCGTGAAGCGTGCCGTGCAGGAGAGCCTGCATGGCTGGCAGGCCGGCAAGCAGCTTGAAGAAAGCATGGTGAAGGACGAAGCCGGTGGCTACGCCGTCACCGAAGTCCTCCGCGAACTCGAAACCGAAATGGCCGAGGCCGCCAGCAACCTCGAGTACGAAAAGGCCGCCTTGCTCCGCGACCAGATTCGCGAGCTGAAAAAACAAGCTGGCATCAGCGATGCCATGACGCAGCTCCCACAGCGGAAGGTGAAGTACGGTGGAAAGAAACGGGCGAAGAAGGGGTAGTCAGGAATCCATGAGCGACCGCGATCTCAGTACCGTTGTGCCCCGGCTGTATCTGGCGCTTCCCAATAGTGTGCCCGCAGATTTCACCCTTACTGGTGACGATTCACCGGTGGAATCAAAGCTCGCAGGTGACCTTGTCGTCCTTTACGGCTTCGACAAGGGGACGCACTTTCGGTTGGCAAACGGAGGAGATCTCAAGGAACTCGCAACCACGCCTGCTGAATTGCATGAGAAAGCGGTGGAGAACCTAAACAGCCTTCCCCTGCACCTTGAGTTTCATCAAGGTGACGACTACCACATGGTTACCGCAGGTGGTGATCATGAGGCCACACTGGTGTTTCACTCTGCTGTCCTGGAATTCCTCGCGGATCAAGTGCCAGGGAAGCTCGTGGTCGCCATACCCGCCCGCGACCTGTTTCTGGTGGCGAGCAGTGCTGATCCCCGGCACCTCGCAGCATTGCAGCGAAAGGTGAATGAACTCATTGAGACGGCTGAGAAGCCCCTTTCGGGGTTGCTCTATACACGGGATGTCATTTCGGGTGAATGGTCCGTACTCTCTCGTTGAGTTGCCAGTGCAAGCGCATCGTTTTTCCCCTCTCCAATCAACAACATGCGTCGCCTCCTCCGAGCCATCGCCCTCCTCTTTTTGAGCGCCTTGGTTCTCTGGCTAGCATGTCTGAGCTTCGTCATTTGGAACTTCGGCCAAACCGACCACGCCACGCAGGCTGACTGTATCATCGTCCTGGGCGCCAGCGTCCAAGGCTCCCAACCTTCTCCTGTCTTCGAACAACGCCTCCGGCATGGTATTGACCTCTACCAACGCAAACTCGCTCCACGCCTCCTCTTCACTGGTGGCTTTGGGGATGGGAAAAGCCATTCCGAAGCCGGCGTCGGTTCCGCCTATGCGCAGCAACACGGCGTGCCAGCCACCGCGGTGCTGCTGGAAGAGAAATCCCGCACCACGAAACAGAACCTGGAAGAAGCCCTCAAGCTCATGAAGGCCCACGGCCTGCAATCCGCCGTCATCGTGAGTGACCCACTGCACCTGAAGCGAGCGATGATGATGGCAGAAGATCTCGGCATTCAGGCGCACTCATCGCCCACATCCACCTCCATGTACCGTTCCTTCGGTTCCCAGGCGAAGTTCCTGCTGCGCGAGGTGTACTTCATGCATCACTACATGATATTCGGAGAATAGCTAACCTCAGTCGTCTCGTGATTCGATCATCACGTACAGCAAGAAGCTCACCTTAGGTGCACCACCTTGCGCGAAGCGCTTTGGAGTGCGTGTGCGAAGCACCGCTTCGCGCGAAAGTCCGGGAGATCGCACAGCAGAAGGACGAACCCCCAAGGAGCGGCGTGCTTTAGCCGCCGTGGGAGCGTGAAAGGCATGGCCGGTGCCTCGCTACGCACTCTCACATGACAAGCATCCTATGGCTGATGAAGGGGTGGCCATGATCATGCAGCGCTCCATGCGGGGCCACCATTCCACGGCGGCTAAAGCACGCCGCTCCTTGGGGTCGCATCCTCGTCTGCGGTGGCAAGGCCATGGTGGGTCATGCACCAACATTTCACGCCGAGCACTTCGCACAACCTCATCGAGCAAGATCTCCCTCCGCCTCGCGTAAACATTCCAGCTTCCCAACGGGCAGGTCGGAATGATGCGGCATGATGAAAAGAGAACACTGCGGCGGCATCATCGGTCCTGTCCGTGATCCCTTGCACGCATTATCCCCAAGCCATGAATTGCCTTCGCTTTCGAATCCCTCGTTTCCTGCCTGTCAGCGTCCTGCTGCTGGTGTCCTTTGCCATAAACGTTCACTCTGCCGATCTCACCCTGCTCTCCGAAGGCAAATCCACCTACCAAATTGTCACTCCCGACACGCCCCCTACTCCGGAACTCGCGTCCTGCCTCGAACAAACAGCACGGCTCCTGCAAGCTGCCTTCAAAGCAAACGGCGCAGACGTCGCCATCATCTCCGAAAGCAAACGCGTCCCATCCCAGCCAGCCCTCTTGCTTGGTAACACCGCCTTCGCCAAGCAGAACAGCGTCGATGTCACCACACTCACCGACTGGAGTTACATCCATAAAGCGGTCGGGAAGGACATCATCATCGCGGGACATGATCACGCCTCGTCAGTGAAGCCGGATGCGGGCAACGCACGCCGACGCGAGTGGGACCGCACGGGCACAGCGAAAGCAGCTGCAGACTTCGCCCGCACCTACATGGGCGTGCGTTTCCTCTTCCCGGATCTCCCGGGTTACACGCAAGTGAGTGCGCACTCGAAGAATGATCTGCTCGCCTCCCCCTCCATTGAGTTCCTCTCGATGAAGGCCATCACCGTTCCCGATACTC
Source organism: Roseimicrobium gellanilyticum (assembly GCF_003315205.1). NCBI lineage: Bacteria > Pseudomonadati > Verrucomicrobiota > Verrucomicrobiia > Verrucomicrobiales > Verrucomicrobiaceae > Roseimicrobium > Roseimicrobium gellanilyticum. The sequence goes on from NZ_QNRR01000009.1 coordinate 85,800, forward strand.
TGAACACGCACAAGGCGCCTTTGCTCCGCATCAACAGCAGCCATCCCGCCGGTGGCAGCTTCTACGACTTGGCTCACAATCGCTTCCCCCGCGTGAATGCCCTTTATGGCAGCCACACCTGGGATCGCGCCGTGCCGGCAGAGAAATACATGGATGCCCATCCCGAGTATTTTGCCCTCATTAATGGAGAGCGCATGAAGGACAAGGCACGCCCGCAGTACTGCCTCTCCAATCCTGATGTGCAGGAACTCATCTATCAGGATCTCGTGAATCAGGTGGAGGCGGGCTATGACTACGTGGATCTCGGTCAGCCAGATGGCTATCGTGAATGCCAGTGTGAAGCCTGCGCGAAGCTCTGGGATACAGGCGGTGACTGGAGTGAGAAGATCTGGATCCTCAATCGCCGCACCGCCGAGCGCCTGCTGAAGTCCCACCCCAAGGCGCGCGTGACCATGATGTCCTACATCCTCACGGCCACGCCACCGAAGACCTTCAAAGCGTTTCCCGCGAACACCTCCGTCATGCTCACGGGCACCAATGAGGAGGACATCGCCCCATGGCGAAGCTATGAGATACCCGGTGGCTTCACCGGTTACGTGTACAACTGGTGCCCCAATCTCGGCAGCCGCTACACACCCATGCGCACCCCGCAGTATGTGGAGGCCCAGGTGAAGCGTCTCGCCGCCGGCCGCATCCAGGCCTTGTATCGCGACGGACCAGGCCAGCTCTTCGGGCTGGAGGGTCCGGTGTATTACACCATGGGGCGCATGTTCGATGACCCGGACCACAATGCGGCGAAGGATCTCATTCCTGAGTTCTGCGATGCCGCTTTCGGCAAGGCCTCGCCAATCATGCGCACGTTCTACGACCAGCTCTATGACGCGATCATGCTGTACTCCGACCACCTCGGCACACGCAATAATCTCTGGACCTACCAGCCGCTGGAAGGCCGGAAACGCAAGACGGTGCGTGATCCCTTTCAGCTCCTCGCCTTCCTGTACCATCCCGAACTGCTCGCCTCGCTCGAGGCCAATCTGATTCAGGCCGAGAAGCTGGCGGACAATGCGAAAATAAAAGCACGACTCTCACTGGTGCGCACCGAGTTCGACTACATCCGCCACCTCGCGCGCGTCATCCACTTGTATCAAGCCTTCACGGTGCAGCCGGATGAAGCCTCACGAGATCGACTTTTGAATGCCATCGATGCCCGCAATGCTTTCATCGAAGCGCTCTACCCGAAGAAAGGTGAGAAGCGCGCTGAGGTCCGATGGGAGCAAGTGTTCTTCCCTTTCCCCGGTCACGATGCCAACCACCTCCGTCTCGCACATGACGGCTACCAGGAACCCTTCGCCAACACCTGTCTGAACTGGGATACCAAGGCCATGCGCCGGGCCCCGTTGCCAGGGAAGAAACGCATCTCCGTCGCTGCCACCTCTACACCCGCAACTTTGGATGGCCCTGAATGGAAGCATGTCGCCACGCAAACACTCACGGTCGCACCTCCCTTCAATCAAGCTCCACGGAATACCACTCTCCAGATGCTGCATGACAAGACGAATCTTTATGTGCGCATGACCTGCGAACTCCCGCCCGATGGCAAGACGACCTTCAGCCCGCAACGACGGGACCTCGACCTGAGCAATCAAGAATCGGTCGAGGTGTATCTATCTCCCGCAGCGGAACGCGAGATCTCCTATCGCTTCATGGCTGGTGCCCATGCCAAGACCGGTTGGGACGCTGCAGCTGGCTTCATCACCGATGTCATGGATCCACGCCATGGTCGAGATGACGCGACCTGGAATGGCGAGTGGACTCACCAGCCCGAAGTAGATGTCTCAAAGAAACAGTGGCGCACCCTCATCACCATCCCCTTCAAGACCCTCGGTGTCGCCGGTCCCACTCCGGGCACCACCTGGCGCGCCAACTTCGCCCGCAATCACCAACTCGTCCGCAGCATGATGGACCGTGCCATCTGGTCATCCGCGATCGGGAACACGAACATGAATGACCGGAGCATCTTCGGGGAGATCGTCTTTGAGTGAGAGTCTCCCAATGAGACCCAGCCTCACTCAAGGATCGGGGGCTTTCCTGTCCCCGTGGATGTGGTTACATCCCACCATTTTCGAACGTCCGTCGCGTGTGAGCGGCACTAGCCTAGTGCCGTCATATGCAGCGTGACCACGCTTGGAGCTCGGAAGATCCGCAAAGCTTCGAACAGAGTGGCTCCGCACCCATTTCGCTCACCGCCGGCACTAAGGCTAGTGCCGCTCCCTGCGAGTCGCGCTTCATCACATGGACGCGCTGCCTCGACAACTCCGTTCACGCATCGAATGGGGCAAGAATGCCCACACTCCTTGCGGGCGCACATCACGCACGGCAGACTCGCTTCTTACTCGCCGTCTTCATCCTCATCCCCCTGCCTCGTCTGCTGTGCGGAGGTCCAGCCTTCTTCTTTCCACTCCTGCACGAGGCGCTTGAGCTTGCGCTGGGCACCAAGCTTGGAAGCCGCGGAGAGACGGTCGGTGAAGAGAATGCCATTGAGGTGATCGATCTCATGCTGGAACGCACGACCCAGCAGGCCATCTGCCTCCATGGTCACGGTCTCGCCTTCGAGGGTCTGGTAGGTCACCGTCACCACGCCGGCGCGGCGCACGTCATAACGCAGATGCGGAATGCTCAGGCAGCCTTCCTGACCGGTGGCCTTGGTGTTATCGAGCACCAGCTTGGGATTGAGAAAGATAATCGGCTGGGTTTCCGCGAGCGTCTTGTCCACGCCATTCACACGCAGCACGGTCACAGACTCATCGTTCGCCGGCACTTCGATGATCGCCATCTGGATGGGCACGGCCACCTGCGGCGCCGCGAGACCCACCCCACGTGCGTCATGCATCGTCTCCATCATGTCGGCGGCGAGTTTGCGGATCTCATCTGTCACCTGCGTGACAGGCTGGCACTTCACACGCAGGACAGGATTTCCGTAGAGGACGATGGGCAGGATCATGAGTAGGGCAATCAACTAAGCACAAACCACCTTATCTCAAAAGAGATAATGAGGTGCGAACCTGCGGGAAGTCAGTTCGGATTCGCACCCTCCACGGCGCGCTGCAGGAGCGTGGTTACGTCTTTCACCAGCCCCGCTGCCACCAGGGCATCAAGCGTGGAGACATACATCCCATGCGGCGCCTCACGATCGACGGATACCTTCAGCTTCACGTCAGGATCCGTCATCTTCAGCTCCTTGAGCGCGGATACCAGATCCTGTTCCGCCACCTCCTGACCGCCCAGGAAGATTTTCCTCTCCTTGGTCACGGTGAGGGACGTCTGCGTGTTCTGCGTGGCGACCGTCTTTCCCAGGTTCTCCGCCGTGGGGAGTTTCACGGGCATCTGCGTCTCACGACTGCGGAAGGTCGTGGTGGCGACGATGAAAAGCAGCACGATCACAAGAATGTCCACCATCGCCACGATGGGAATCACGGGCGAAGGACGGCGGCGGCGGCGGAGATTCACGGGCGGAGGTCAGTTCTCAGTTCGCTGGGCTCAGATCATGACTAGCGCGACATCGCACGCTTCACTTCGAAGTGACGGTGGAAGTCATGAATCGCGTGGCGCAGGATGAGTTCCATGCGTACGGAGATGGCATCCAGCTTGCGGCTGAAGTAGCCATGCGCAATCACGGTGGGAATCGCCACCAGCAGACCCGCGATGGTGCTGTGGAGCGCTTCCGCGATGCCCTTGGCCACCATGGCATTGTCACCCTCCGTACCCTGCCCGCCGAACGAGCCGAACACCGTCACAAGACCCACCACCGCGCCGAGCAAACCAAGCAGCGGTGACACGGTCACGATGACTTCAAGGATCGGAATGCCTTCCTCCAGACGGTGCATGATGCCACGCGCGGCGGTCTCACACGCTTCGTTGTTCTCCTCGCGCGTTTCATGCTTGCCGGAGATGGCGATGATGCCGAGCTGCGCAGCCACGCTGCCGTCCTCCTCCAGCATGTCCTGCAGAGGGGAGATGTCCCCGGTGGAGGCGTAGTTTTCGATCTTCTTGATCTCCTCCACGATCTTCGGCGGGAAGAGCATGCCATCCCGGAGCTGCAGCGCCTTGATGATGATGATGGTCACACTGGCAAGCGAGCAGAGACCGATGAGGATCATCACCTCGCCGCCTCCACGTACGAAGTTCCACACGGTGTCTATACCGCTGCTGACGGAGGCGAGAAGTTCAAGATCGGGCATGATTCAGATCGGTCGAGGCGGGTCGGACAGTTATGGATGAATGACAATGTTGTAGGTCATCTCCAGGCGCTCCTTGTCGAGCATGGGCACGAGGTCGGCAGGCAGCGGAGGAATCTCCGCTTTCAGAATGGCTTCAATGGTGAAATCTTCAAAGAGCGGGCTGGCCTTTTCCTCCAGGATTTTCAGGTCCTCGATCTTGCCCTTCTTGTTCACGTAGAAGCGCAGGCTCATATGACCGGGCTCCACGGCATCCATGCGCTGGATGCGGTACTGGTGCCATTTCTTCTCAATCGCACTGGTGACGATGCGCTTGTAGCGACCCGCAGGTGTGGCGGCAGCAGCCACGGCGTCTTCATCACCCACATTGCTGATCGAGCCCTTGATCTTGCCACGATGCGTCTCAGGCTGGAAGGCATTCTCCTGGGGCTTCGGTGTATTCACCACCGGCTTCGCCACCGGAATGGCTTTGGGAATCGGCACCTCTTCCGCCGCTTCACGCATGATGGGCGGCTTCGCGGGCTCCGGCGGAGGCAGCGTCTTCGGTGATTCAGGCGCAGGCTTGGGAGGTTCCGCCTTCGGCGGCTCCTCGGCGAGCTTCTGGTCCAGCTCCTTCATCATGGCCTCGGCAGGAGAGTCCTCCTTTTTCGCCATCTGTGGAGTGGGAGGAGGCGGTGCTGGCGCTTCTTCTTCCTTCTTCTCCAGTTCCTTCGGCTTCACTTCCGCCACGGGAGGTGGAGGCGCGGGCGCGGTCACGGGGGGCGGGGGAGGAACAGGGAGCGGTTCCGGCTCCGGCTTGGGGGCAGGGGCAGGGGGAGTCTCCGCCACTTTGGGCGGCGTAGGCGGCGGCGAGGGCTTTTCAGGCGGCGTAGCGGGTGCCGAGTCATCCTTTGTCTCGCCCGCCTTGTAGGTGCGATTGGCCAATTCCTTGGTCTCGCGATCCAGACCCTCCATGGAGGGCATCGGAGGCCCATCAGGGGTGGAGGCGGCGGTGCCACGCGTCATGGCGACGGTGTTCCGGTCAGATTCGAAGTTCGCGTCCTTGGGCGCCTCCGCCACCGCGGTGTTTTGCGTGGTGCGGATGTATGGGTCCATCTTCTTCTCCGCAGGTGGCGGGGGTGGGGGAGGAGGAGGCGTCGCCACATCCAGGTTAGGAGGGTCCGGGAAAAGCAGGACCACTTCAGGCTCCTCCGCGAGGTCTGGTCTTGGAGCCGCCAGCATCTGGTGAAAGGACGCCACTCCAATCCACACGGCAAACGCCAGGGCAAGCACCACATGCACCGCCAGCGAACCGACGATGGCGTACGTGATGGTCCGGGATTCCGCGTGCGTCATGAAAGGGATACCATGCCAGCTCACTCCGAAGTCGCAAGTCCCGCTCCGTGCCGGTTTCCGCCCTCCCGATTGCCGCTTGCACCGCTCCGGTTGAGGCTATGGTGCACGCTTTCGAACTCATGAGCACACCGCAGAAAGATCCCCAGAGCGTGACCCCGGCGGGCGAAAGGGTAGCTCCCCTCATCGATGGCGTCCGCGTCCGCCGGGCCGTGACCCATCCGGATGAACGGGGTACGGTGTGTGAAGTCTTCAACCCTGAGTGGAGCTTCCACCCCGACCCTCTGGTGTACGTGTACCAGGTCACCATCCGGCCCGGCCAGGTCAAGGGCTGGGTCGTGCACCGCCTTCAGGATGACCGCCTCTTCCTGAGCCAGGGCACGATGAAGGCCGTGCTCTTTGACGACCGCGAGTCGTCCCCGACCTATGGCCTGGTGAACGAGGTTTTCCTCGACCAACACAACCGCGGGCTGCTCGTCATCCCCGCAGGCGTGTATCATGCCATCCAGAACGTAGGTTCGGATGATCTGCTCTTCTTCAACATGCCGACTCGGCCGTACAATCACACGGATCCGGACAAGTACCGGCTCCCGCTCAACAACGACCGCATTCCCTACCGGTTCCCGACCTAGATAGATTAGATGCATCCGGCTCCGCGAGTCAGCGTCATCATTGCCACTTACAACTGGAGCAGCGTCCTTCGGTACTCCATCGAGTCTGTGCTCGACCAGGAGTTTGAGGACTTCGAGGTGCTGGTCATCGGCGACGGCTGCACGGATGACAGCGCTGCGGTCGCTGCGTCGTTCGGTGATGCCCGCGTACGCTGGCACAATCTCCCCGAGAACTCAGGAAATCAGTCCGCTCCGAACAACGAAGGTCTCCGCCTCGCGCGCGGCACCTACTGCGCCTACCTGGGGCATGATGACATCTGGCATCCCAGGCACCTTGCCGTGCTGGTGCGGGCCATGGACGAGACTGGGGCGGACTTCGGGTACACCTGGCTGCAAATGCTCGGCCCAGAAGTGGCGCCTGGGCGGGAACGTGTGCGCCTCCTCACCGGAGTGGCTCCCGGTGGTGTGCACGACAAAGACATGGCCGTGCCCCCCTCGTCTGTGATGCATCGCCGCGAGGCCGGTCTGTCCATTGGCGGATGGAAGGATTACAGGACCGTGCGTTTGCCCCCCGATTCCGAGTTCCTCCACCGGGCCGCCCTGCAGGGCATGCGCTTCACCTGCGTGCCGGAGCTTACTGTATTCAAGTTCAATGCCTCCTGGCGCAAAGACTCTTACGTGGAGAAGCCCTGCCATGAGCAGCGCGAGTGTCTCCGACGCATCCGGGAGGAACGGGACTTCCGTGTCCACGAGCTCCAGGCCGTAATCACGGCCCTGATACGGCAACATCCGGAAAGCGTGCCTCGCATCCAGGTGGCCGAGGATGTGCCGCCGGGCGAAATCGTGCGGCGCAACCGGCGTCTGCGTGGTCTGGAACGTCGGGATGGAGACGCCCCAGCTCCCCAGCCCCTGCCCGCGCGGCTGAATCTCGCCGACACGACTGCGGAGCCCTATCTGGGACCGGGCTGGAGCGTGCCGGAGACCGACTGCCGATGGACAGACGGCACGACGGCGGCACTCGTTTTCTCCTTGGAATCTCCCCAGCAGAGCCTGCTGCGCATGAGCGTGCAACCTTTCCTGATTCCCGGCAAAGTGCAGGTGCAACCTGTCCGCGTGATCGTGAATGGCAAGTTCATGGGCGAATGGACGCTGCGTGCCAACGACTGGGAGCAGCTCGAGTGCGAAGTGCCCGCGGAGGCTCTGACAGCGGTGAACACCCTCGTGCTGGAGCTGCCGGGCGCCGTGTGTCCCTTGCATCTGGGAGTGAGTGCCGATGCCCGCGAGCTGGCGTTGCGAGTAGCTTGGATGGATCTGCAACCTGTTGGCGATCTGCCCTGGTAACGCCTCACGCTGGATACACCGCCAAACGCCACGGACGCCTCAATCACGCTTGCGGGAGAAGATGCCACTCGTGCGCGCGTGATGAAAAATCCACTGCTGGGCATACCCCCGGTACGGACCGAAATGGTCATGTGCGAACTCCTTCAGCACCCGTGAGGTCACCTTGTCCTCCGCATCCGAGAAATACAGCTCCCGCAGTGCCCGCTCAATCCAGACGTCGATGGGAAACACACCCAGCCGCTCATACGAGAAGAGCAGGGTGCACTGTGCAATCTTCGGCCCCACACCGGGCAGCTCGCACAGGCGCAGCAGGGCTTCGTCATCCGGCAATGCTGAGACCGCCTCCAGATCGAACTTCCCATTCGCAATGAGCTGCGCCGTCTGGTGCAGAAATCCCGCGCGGTAGCCCAGGGCACAGTTGCGGAGCGCTTTTTCACCCGCCTTGGCCAGCGCCGCCGGGGTGGGGTACGCATGAAGCTTCACCCCTTCCCTGGTGGTGATGACCTCCCCATATTTTTCCCTCAAGGTGAGCGAAATCTGCCGGATGTGTGCCACCTGTTTCATGGAGGAAGTGATGAAGGTGGCAAGGCACTCCCACTTCGGCTGGCGCAGGATGCGGATGCCGGGCGCATACTTCAGCGCCCGCTTCAGGTGCGTATCGCCCTTCGGTAGGGTGCGTCGGATCTTCGTGAAGTCGTGATCCAACGCCAGGTAGCTGCTCACCAGCGCCTCCGTCCCGGCTTCCGCTTCCACCTGGTCAGGCGCGCTCTGCCGTACCCACACCGGCGTGTTCCCAATGAGCCCATGAAAGGTCTGCCCTTCGCGATGCCAGTGGAAAACCTGCCCGCTTTCCAGCGTCGCTGCGAGATCGAACCCAGGTGCTGCCAGCTTGATCCACTCCATGCGAACTGCTCCTACTCCGGCCGGTTCCTCATGAAGTCCGCGAGCTGGCCAAAGAACTCACGCAGCACGTTCGCCTCCTCCTCTGGCACGCCCGTTTCCTGCAGCGCACCTTCCATGAGTTCCATCCAGCGGTCCCGTTCCTTCACGCCAATGCTGAAGGGCATGTGCCGGCCACGCAGCCGCGGATGCCCACGTTCCTGGATGTAACGATCCGGACCACCGAAGCGATAAATGAAAAAGTCACGCAGGCGCTTCTCCGAGCCCTCCCAGTCATCCGGTGGGTACAGCGGGCCGATGACGTCATCCGTGCGCACACGCCGGTAGAAGGCCGCCACCAATCGTGTCAGCCCCTCTTCACCCAGCCGCGCATAAATCTGATCTACCATGCACCAGTCTACCAGCCTCGCGGGTGACCGCAATGGCATGGCCCGCTTTCGCTTTCCCATTGCCAGACGCGCAGATGCCGCAAGAGTGCCCGCGTGATCCGCGCACTCCGCACCACCCTTGCCCTGCCGTTGTTCCTTCTGCTGAGCGCCTGTGGCGGCTCTCGCGAGAGGGCGGACCTGGTCTTCGTGAACAGCGCGGAAATCGAAACGCCCGATCCCGCCAAAGCCACGGACCAGGTGAGCATGCGCATCAGCGAATCGCTCTTCGAAGGCCTGTGCCGCAATACCGGTGGCAAGGCCGAGCCCGCCGTCGCCGAGCGGTGGGAGGTGAGCGAGGACAAGAAGCGCTATGTCTTCCACCTCCGCAAAGACGCGGTGTGGAGCAATGGCGACCCGGTCACGGCACATGACTTTGTGTGGTCCTGGCAGCGGGCCCTGGATCCGAAGACCGCTTCCGACTATGCGCCGCAGCTCTATCCCCTGGTGAATGCGAAGGCCTTCAACGAAGGGAAGGTCACCGACCCCTCACAGATTGGGGTGAAGGCGCTGGATGATCGCACACTGGAGTGCGTGCTGGAGAATCCGATTCCCTACTGGATCGACCTCTGCGCTTTCCTCACGCTCTCCCCCGTGCATCGCCCCACCGTGGAAAAGCACGGCGACTCATGGATCAAGGCCCGCAACATCATCGGCAATGGCCCTTACGTCATGGGTGAGTGGCTCATTGATGACAAGATCCGTCTCATCAAGAGCCACAACTACTGGGACCGCGACAACGTGAAGATGCGCACCGTGGAGGTACTGCCCATCAGCGAGGCGAACACCGCGCTCAATTACTTTCTCACTGGCCAGGCAGATCTCCTCATGGACAAGGGCATGGTGCCGCTCTCCCTCGTGCCGAAACTCAAGAAGGAAGATTACTTCCATACGGGACCCTTCCTCGGCACATGGTTCATTCGCATGAATACCAAGAAGCCGCACTTCCAGGATCCTCGTGTGCGGCTCGCCTTCGCCTATGCGGTGGACCGGAAACGCATCGTGGAAAAGATTACGCAGCTTGGCGAGCAGACCGCCTTCTCGCTTACGCCTCCCGGTACGGGACAGAACTATCAGCCACCTCCCGGTCCCGAATACAATCCGGAGAAGGCCAGGGCTCTGATGGCAGAGGCGGGCTATCCCGGTGGTCGCGGCTTCCCTCGTGTGGAGTACCTTCACCTGCCCCTGCCCATCGAGCGCAACATTGCCGTGGAATTGCAGTCCATGTGGCAGCAGACCCTGGGCGTCACGGTGAACCTCGACAAGAAGGAGCAGAAGATCTGGCTGAGCGCCATGCGCGAGTTGAGCTATGACATGTGCCGCTCCAGCTGGGTGGGGGACTACAACGATCCCAATACGTTCCTGGAGATGTTCACCATCGGGAATGGCAACAACCGCACCGGCTGGGAAAGCCCTGCCTATGATGGCTTCATCGCGGCCGCAGCGGCCGAGGGCGACACGGCCAAGCGCCATGAAATTTTCAGCAACGCGGAAAAACTTTTGATCTCTGAGCAGGCGCCCATCATCCCCGTGTATCACTATGTGGGTGTGCAGTTCCGCCGCGCGAACCTCAAGGGTGTGAAGGCCAACCTCATCGACAATCATCCCTTCCGCGCCATGTATTGGGATCCAGCACCGGCACGATGAGTGACTTGAAAATCGAACTGGTTCCGCTGGAACCTGCCCATCTGCTCGCACTGATGGAAAGTGAAGCGGCCTATGAGAAGGTCACCGGCCTGCGAGTGGCCGCAGGTTTGCAAGACTTCTTCGAGCAGGTGCCATCGTCGTACCTCGAAGATGTAAAGTCCGCCAGCGGACCGGACGTTTGGCGGTTTGGCTTTGTCGTCATGATTCCCGCTGAGAATTACTGGGCTGGATGCGCGAGCTACAAAGGACCGCCAGATGCGCACGGCATGGTGGAGATTGCCTATGCCATCGCACCATCCTGGGAGGGCCACGGCCTTGCCACTCAGGCGGCAGCTTTTCTGACGGAACAGGCCTTTCGGGACGCTCGGGTAAAAATCATCCGCGCACACACGCTGCCGGAAAAGAATGCCTCGGGCCGCGTGCTGGAAAAGTGCGGCTTCACTTTCGTAGGTGAGGCCATGGAGCCAGAAGACAGACTCGTGTGGCGGTGGGAGTATCCTCGTCGCTGAAAGAAGGAGCCTCAGCGCTTCTTCACCCCTCACCCCGCCGCGATGCGATCTCTGCCTGGTCTGCGTCGCTCAGTCGTGTCAGGAATGTCTTGAAAGGTTCACCCCATTCCGTGGTGAAGGTGGCCATGTTGGCATCGAGCGTATCCAGTCGCGCAAAAACCTTCGTGCCGTCCTTGCTGGTCCAGGTGCGATAACGTTGCGATTCCAGCCGCTGGCGACGCGCTTCCGCGGCTTTGCCGCTGTTCTTCACCGCATTCTCCAATCGCTGGAGATACGCCTTCGTGTAGGAGCTCTTTTCGCCCGCGTCTTTCTCGTTGTATCCGGCAATGCGGTCTATCTCGGTGCCATCTGGCAGCGTGACCACGACGGTCGGATATCCCTTTGCCTCCAGACGCGCCTTGAAGTCGCGGTAGTAGGGACTTTGCCGCGTGTCTGTGTTCGCGTAATTGATGCGCAGGGGAATGAACTGCTCGGACACCAGGGTGCGGAATTCCGGGGTCAGCATAAGCGTATTCTCCAGCGCCTGTGCAGAGCTGCTGCCCTGATGCGTGAAGAGGATAAGCAACGGTTTCCCGGAGCGGCGGGCATCTTGCGCTGCGGTGGTGAGACTGCTGTGCCAGCCCACACGCCCAAAGTTCTGCGCCTGCGTCTGCACCACATTGGAAAAGTCAAACACGCCTCCCTCAGCGCCACCTCCCGCAGTGCCACCAGGACGTTCTCCCGGCATGCCTCCGGTGCTGGCCCCGGCAAGGGCCTGACCGTCATTCATCAATCCGCGCAGCCCCTTCTCAGGCTCCTCCTGCTTCGGTTGTTTCTTCGGCCGCTTCTTGGTCAGGGCTTTGGTCCTCGCGCCCGCGCTGGCAAGCACGTGACGGGTACGGCCAGCAACATGGCTTCCGAAATGGCACTGCGTGAGCAGCAGCGTCGGGAGCAACGTTACCAGCAACAGGCGACGCATGGGGAAGCGCATGCGCATGGGTCCTAGCGCATGCCTCCCAGGCTGCCCGCCATCGAGCCCGGCTGATAGCCCTTCCACATGGCGGCGCCGCTCGTGGCCGTTCCGTAGTTCTGGCTGTTCAGGTCACCGCCCTGCTGGTTGTACGGCCTGTAGAACCCACCCGCTGCTCCCGCGCTCGGGAGGGACATATCCACCGGATTGCCGCCCGTGGGAATGCCGAGCTGGCGCTTCTGCGCATCGGAAATCTCGTGCCGCGCCCAGGCCATGTCCTGCGCCTGGTTCGGGATGTTGTTCTTGATGGATTTCAGCCGATCGTCATAGCTCTCCTGGCTGATTTCGCCGCGCCGCAATTGTCCGTCGATGATGTCGATTTGGCTCTGCGCCATTTGCTCCGCCTTCTCGTAATAGCGGTCCATCTGCGTAGCAGTCGGCGTCGTGCTGGAAGCGCACGAGCAAAGGGCGGCCAGCGCACCCAGCAGGGCCGTTGTGGATAAGGCACGGAACATCATGAGAAAGAAATTCTAAGGAGAGCGTGGGGCCTTTTCAATGAAAACTACCGCCCCGCGCCATGCATGGACATTTTTGCCCGGCACTGGTTCATTCCGTCTTTCCAATCGACCTCCTGACCGCCATCATGTTCACCAGCAGCAGCTTCGCCGCCCTGCGACGCTGACCGACGTCCTTTCGCGAAACACGACACGATCCTCATGCCCATGACTTTCTCACGCATCGGCCAGCTTTTGTCCGGACCCAGCGGCATTCAGGAGCTGATGGATGACCTCGGTGCGGCGATGACCTCCCACCCGGACATGCGCATGCTCGGGGGAGGCCAGCCGGCAGCCATCCCGGAAGTGCAGGCGCTGTGGCGGAAGAGGATGCATGCCCTGGTGGAGGATGGTCCAGCGCTCGACCGCATGCTGCTCAACTACGATCCGCCCTCGGGAAACCCGCATTTCCGCGAGGCCTTCGCCGCCTTCCTGAAACGTGAGTGCGGCTGGGACGTCACGCGTGAAAACATCTGCGTCCTGCCCAGCAGCCAGGCCGCGTTCTTCCTGCTCTTCAACCTTCTCGCCGGCGACTCCCCTTCGGGGAAAAAGCGCATCCTCTGCCCTCTGGTACCCGAGTACATCGGCTACGCCAACCAGGGCCTGAGCGAGGAACACTTCGCCGCGTGCCTGCCTCAGATCGAGGAGCACGGCCCGCATGAAATCAAATACCGCGTGGACTTCGAGGCCCTCCGCAAGGCCATCACACCGGACATCGCCGCCATGGCCGTCTCATGCCCCACGAACCCCACAGGCAATGTGCTGACGCAGGGCGAGTTCGACGGATTGCGTGACCTCGCGCGGAAGCATGGAATTCCGCTCATCGTGGACAACGCCTACGGCCATCCCTTTCCTGATGTGCTCTACACCGGCTTCCATCCGCACTGGGAGGAGGGCATGATCTTCTCCATCAGCATGTCGAAGGTGGGGCTGCCCGGCGTGCGCAACGCGATGATTGTCGCTTCAAAGGAAATCGTAAAGGCACTCAGCAACATGAACGCCATCCTCGCGCTGGCGAATCCCAATCTCGGCCAGACCCTGCTGACCCCGCTGCTGGCCGATGACACCCTGCCGCGCCTGAGCCGCGAAGTCATTCGCCCCTTTTACAAAGCCCGCTCCGACTTCGCTGCCGAGGTGCTGACCAACTCATTGGGTGACCGCACTCGCTGGGCCTTGCACGCGCGCGAGGGCGCCTTCTTCCTCTGGCTGTGGCTCAAGGATCTGCGCATCACCTCCGCGGAGCTCTATCAACGGCTGAAGGAACGCAGCGTACTGGTCATCCCCGGGCACTACTTCTCCTTCGGACTGGAGCAGCCGTGGGCTCACGCCGCCCAGTGCCTGCGCATCACGTTTTCCCAACCGCATGACATCGTGCAGGAGGGACTGGAGATCCTTGCGGAGGAAGCGGTGAAGGCGAGCCAATGACCGGCACACGGCGATTGTTTCGGTTTCGCCACGGGACGTAAATGCATGCTGAGTCGACATCGCGTGCGCCCCTGCGCTAAGCTCGCAGTATGAAGTGCGTCTGTACCTTCCTCGTTCTCCTGCTGGCTCTCGCCGCAGTCCGGGCGGATACCATCGGTGACTACACATTCGAGTTGGACGGCGCTCCGCTGGAGCCTGGACTCATCACCACCGAGGGCGAAAATCCCGTGCCAGGAGATGTGGCATTCGTGGCAGGCTTCAAACTGTGCCTGGATGGGCCTGGAACATATGCCTTCATTCGCAAGTACGATGGTCTTTACAGGAAACTGGATGATGGCCGGGTGGTGATGGTGGCTTGCGAAGTGGAGGAGCGAAAGGCCGAGCTTGAGGGCAGCCTGCATGGGCCTCCCTCACCCCGCACCATGATCAACCCCCTTACGGACATGGACGCGACGGCGCTGAAGAACCTGCGTGGCGTGACCCTCACCACGTGGCCTGAGGCCATCGAAAAGCATCTCGCCAAGCTCGACTGGGAACATGTGTGCCTGAGTGTCGAAGGAAAGGCTGTCTGGCAGTTTGGGGAGAAAATGCCGCCGATTCCCACTGAGGTGCGCACGCTGATGGTGGAGTCCGGAGGGTCCTGGCACTGCACCGACATGTCCCCGTTCTTGAGATTGCAGAAGCTTCGGTTCTTGGATCTCCGTCAAGCCAGTACCCGGCATTTTGATTTGAGCGTTCTGAGAGGTCTCCCTCTCGAATATCTCGGCTTGCCTTGGCCTTTGGAGAAATCAGATCCTGAAGCGCTCGGCTCTCTCACGGCTCTCAAGACACTCGTGGCAGACTACTGCGACTATATCGGTGAAGCGCGCTGGCTGGCCAAGCTGCAGAACCTGCGGGTACTCCATGCCAGTCATGCCTTTGAGCGTGATGGGACATCCTTTCCACCTCTTGATCTCGCCGCCATCAAACACCTGCCCAAGCTCACGGAGCTCCACGTGCAGGACAGAAAGGTGGCGAACCTCCCGGACGTCAGCATGCCCAGCCTCAAGAGCGCCTTTCTGCTCCAATGCTCAGCTCCTCCGAAAGCGATCGAAGCATTTGTGAAGGCAAATCCCCAGGCGAGGATCCACAAGAGCATGAACGAGGAGCTCGCCAAGGAGCTTCAGGGAGTGGACAAGCTTCGCGCCAGATCGGGTGGAGTGCGACTTCGTGGCGCTGAAGAGGTGAAAACCATACACGAGACTCGCGACGTGTTGGAGATTCAGGAGCTGGCGAAGAACTTTGCCGTAAGCGAAGTCATCAACTATGGACACTGCAATTGCCTGGGAGACCTCACCTTTGAATGCTACAAAGGCGAGGAACTGGTGGCCGTGATTGGATTCCACCATGGCAGATCCATTCGCTGGCTCGGCGGCACGTGGCCCAGCGATGGTATTCTTACGGGTTCCAGTGCGCACCACCTCACCGGATGGCTTGCCAAACACGGGTACAAAGATCCGCATCAGCTTGCAGAAGAGAGATCCCTGCGCCGTGCCGCTGCCCTGCGCCGCCAGCAGGAGATCTATGCCACGTTGCTGCCCCCTGCATTGGACAGGTCGAAGCTGACCACGTCCACAGAGGACGATGCCCTCGCAGAATTCGAGAAGCACTTCCCCACTGTCCAGGCGAGAGCCGCGCTCTACCTCAAACTCTTCGGCTGCGGGCAGGGTCCTTGGGAGATGGCTTCACCGCTGGACCAGCTCCTCGCCCGGGTGCTGCTTCCCTACCTGCCCAAGGAGGTGCTTCACGAAGCCATCAAGTCCGCGAAGCCCGGTAGCATGGAAAGCCTGGGAGCCCTTCGCTGGGTGTTCGGCGAAGAACATGCGAAGGAGTGGCGTCACGACCAAGTCACCCTGGAACGGCTGGCACGGCAGGCGCTGAGCGATCCCCATTCGGGTAATCGCTGGCTCACACTTGCCGTTTTGCGGGATGTCGAGTCACCTGAGGCCCTCCAGGTTCTACGCTCCGTGTTGAAGGATGGCACCAAGCCATCACCAAAAAGCAAAGAGGCGGAGTACGAAGAGTACGCCTACGAGCGGATCTACCAACCGAGCGCCCTCAAGCTCCCCGCAGGGACACCAGACCAGACCGTCGCAGCTCTCTGCCTGAGGATGCTCCGGGACAAGGAGTCCGCTGCCGAGGTGGAGAAGATCTACCAGCAGCTCGGTGCCGAGACAAAACAAGCGTGGGATGAGATATTGGGCGAGAAGTGACAGTTCCGTTCGCGAACTGGGTGGTGCCTTCCGGTCAAAAGAGAAAAAAACCGCCGGTCCCTCATCGGGAGCCGGCGGTCTGGAAAGGTTCTGAAGCCGCTGGGCTTCGCCAAGCTTAGTGCTTGTGGCCGCTTTCGCAGGTAGCGCACTTCTTGCCAGCCTTTTCAGCCTTGGCGCAGCACTCTTTCTTGGCAGCGGTCTTGGAGGCGCAGCAGGAGTCGCAATCCTTCTTGATGGCAGCGCAGGAGGAAAGGCTCAGCGCGGCGGCGGCAAGGGCGAGGGTAAGGATACGGGTCATGATTTTTGGGAGCAGTACTGTTGGTTGAATGAGCGGTTTAGACTGAATAACAACGGCTGATGCGTGGCATCTGTGTCGCCGGATGCAATAAAAAAGCACGCCAAGACAGGCTCGGCGCGCTTTTTGAAGATCGGATTGAATCAGCTCAGCTTACTTGCTGCTGGTGTGGCCCATGTCCACGGAGGGCTGGGGGGGAGGGGGATTCTTGGAAGCGCAGGAGGAAAGGGTGAGGCCGGCAACGGCCAGGACAAGGGCGGCAATGGTGGCTTTCATGGTCGGGTATCGTTGAATAGATTGAATTGCTGTTTTTGGGGATGGTGGGTAACACCAACCCTTGATTCGGGCTATAACGGCGAGCAGGCCGGATGCCAACTCCGATTTTCTGGGATTTCGTGCAAGTTGCCAACGGCGGGCAACTCGTTCATTCCCCGATCCAAACAGGCGTTCCCACATCCACCAGGTCGTACAGGGCGGCCACATCCGCATTCTTGAGGCGCACGCAACCATGGCTCGCGATCCGGCCGATGCTGCCCTCGTCATTCGTACCGTGGATGTAGATGTACCGGTCGAAGGTGTTCGCATTCCGTTCCTCACAGCCTTCCAGCCAGAGGATGCGGGAAAGGATGAGGTCTCCATCTGTCGGGCCACCTGGCTGCCACTCGCCGACGGGCTTGCGGGATTTGAAAATGGTTCTCTCAGGCAGGCCATCCCCGTGCTTTTCCGCCACGCGGAAGGCGCCCAAAGGTGTCTGGTTCGACCCTGGAGTGAAGCCGATACCGAACTTCGAGGTGCTGCACGGCCACTGCTTCACCAGGCGGCGTCCATCCCAGAGGCTGAGGAGCTGGGTCCCGATGGAGACTTCCAGACGAGGCTGCGTGAACTGCTGCATTTGTTGCATTTTACGTCCGGCAGCGTAGTCTGCGCGCCCCTCAAATCAAAACACAAATATGAGCCATCTCAAGCACGTCGCCATTGCCGGTGCCACCGGCGCCGTCGGCGTGGAAATGCTGCGCTGCCTCGAGCAGCGGAACTTTCCCGTCGGTCAACTGACCCTTCTCGCTTCCGCCCGCAGCGCGGGGAAGACCGTGAAGTTCAAAGGCACCGACGTGACCATCAAAGAGCTCAAGGCGGACTCCTTTGAAGGTGTGGACATTGCGCTCTTCAGCGCCGGCGGCGGCATCAGCAAGGAATTCATCCCGCACGCGGTGAAGGCCGGTGCCGTGGTGGTGGACAACTCCTCCGCCTACCGCATGGATGACTCCGTGCCGCTCGTGGTGCCGGAGATCAACGCGGAAGACGTGAAGAAGCACAAGGGCATCATCGCGAACCCGAACTGCACGACTGCCATCACCCTCATGGCGCTGTGGCCGCTGCACCAGGCCTTCGGCGTGAAGCGCCTCTTTGCCTCCAGCTATCAGGCCGTATCCGGTACCGGTGCACAAGCCATCGAAGAACTCGAGCGCCAGACCCGCGAGTGGGCCAAGGCCGAGCGCAAGTGGGACGATGTACGCCTGCCCGCCGATCAGGTGAAGGTGTACCCCCACCAGATCGCTTTCAACGCCCTGCCCCATGTGGATTCCTTCCTCGACTCCGGCTACACGAAGGAAGAGATGAAGATGGAAAACGAAGGCCGCAAGATCATGCACCACCCGACCCTCCGGGCCAGCGTGACCTGCGTGCGCGTGCCCGTCTTCCGTGCCCACAGCGTGGCCGTGAGCGCCGAGTTCGAAAAGCCCGTGACCGTGGAAGCGGCTTATGAAGTGCTGCGCACCGCCAAGGGCCTGGACCTCGTGGACGATCCCACCCTGAAGAAGTACCCGCTCGCCCTCGACGTGGCCGGCAAGGACAACTGCGCCGTGGGCCGCCTCCGCCTGGACTGCGCCCTCGACAACGGCCTGGCCTTCTGGGTCGCCGGCGACCAGCTCCTCAAGGGCGCGGCACTCAATGCGGTGCAGATCGCGGAGTGCCTCGTGTAAGGTAAGCGACAAGATTCACTGGAAGGGCTTCTTCGTTTCATGCGGGGAAGCCCTTCTTTTTGGTGGGACAGGTGGAGGAAAGAAAGACGTGCTCCTCCGGTCCATGACGCCGCCTGCCTGTTGACCGGTGGGGTGCTGCTGCGTCGGCACCCAAATTGGGCGGGGCTCGGGGCGGAGCGGAGCCAATGGGTGGTGCAGTATGTTGCGCGATAGCAAAGCGGTTCCACACCGCCTCCGCCCACTGAAGCTTGGGTGCCGGCGCAGCAGCACCCTACCAGAACACTTTGGCCTCCGGCCAACAGGCGTGTGCATCGAAGACTGCCTTGGCGGTGGAGCTCTCCCACATCCCGTTTGACTCCGCCTCGTGTCCACGCTTGGTGACATTTCCCTCACCCTCGCCGTCATCATGCCCGAGCTCGACCTCAAGACCTACCTCTCCCAGCGTGTCACCTTCGTAGACGCCGCTCTGGAGCGCTTCCTGCCTGCTGCGGACACCCGTCCAGCGAGTCTCCATGCGGCCATGCGGCACAGTGTCTTCGCTGGTGGCAAGCGACTGCGTCCGATTCTTTGTCTCGCGGCTGCGGAGGCCTGTGGTGGCACTCGTGAGCGCGCGCTCTTCGCCGCGGGCGCGGTGGAGTGCCTGCACACGTACTCGCTCATCCACGATGACCTGCCCTGCATGGATGATGATGATATGCGTCGCGGCGTGCCCACCTGCCACAAGGTGTACGGCGAAGCCGTGGCCCTGCTCGCGGGCGACGCCCTCCAGGCGCTCGCCTTCGAACTGGTGGCACGCACGCCAGTGACGCACCGGCATTCTCCGGCAGACATGGTAACACTCCTCGCCCGTACCGCAGGCAGCCTGCATCTCGTGGGCGGCCAGGTGGCGGATCTTGAGGGCGAAGGCAAGAAGCTCCCGCTGGAAGACCTCCGCTACATCCATGAAAGCAAGACGGCCGCCCTGCTCACCGCCAGCGTGAAGCTCGGTGGCATGAGCGCGGATGCGACCCCGGAGCAAATGCAGGCGCTGCATGACTTCGGCATGGCCACGGGTCTCGCCTTCCAGATCATCGATGACATCCTCGATGTCACCCAGACCAGCGAGAAGCTCGGCAAGAGCGCAGGCAAGGACGTGGCCACGGAGAAGAGCACCTATCCCGCCTTGATGGGGCTCGATGCCTCGCGTGCGGAAGCGCATCGACTCACCGACGCGGCGCATGCAGCACTGGAAGTCTTCGGCCCAAATGGCGTGTGGCTGCGCGCCCTGGCGGACTACCTGCTGCAACGCGACTATTGAGCCACTTCGATCTTCTTGTTGTTCTTGTCGAACATGTCCTCCGCCGCGAACTTCAGAAGGTCCTCCGCTGACTTCTCAATGGTGCCGCTGCTTCCCACGGTAGCCACGGTCTTTCCAGTACTGTCCTTTACGACCAGAAGATACCCGTAGTACTTGAAGCCGTACTTGTAGGCAATGTTGTCATAGGTCAGCTTCACTTCCTTGGTGTCGTGCGTCAGGGTCTTCAGCGGCTCCAGCGTCACATCAAACTCCTCCCGGCTGATGACCTTGGACTCCTGATTGTCCTCCAGGTTTTTGGCAAAGGCCATCATGGTGGCCTTGCCCCCGCTGAAGGGACGCTGCTGCTCGCCATTCCGGATGTCCACCCGGAATCCCACACGCGCGGTGCGCTCATCATAGGCATTATTAGTGGGTCGATCGCTCTTGTTCGGATAGACCTTGGCCTCGATGCGCATCGGGGAAGAAGTGTTGGCCGCCGGTGTGCTGGCAATGGCTTTGGGAGTGGCGGACGTACCGAGATTGGCGGGAGCCACGGGAGGCTGCGTCAACTTCACCACTGCGCCTTTGGAAACAAAATAATCCTGATCCGTCTTGCTGAAGTTGGATGCCTTCACCGTGAAGACCAGCCCATCGCTGCTGCGCTTGATGGTGACCAGTTCCCCGTTGGCGCTGACCAGCTCACCCTGCAGGGAGCGGCCATTCTGGTCGATGAATGTGCGAACCTCCGCGCTGAGCGAAGCCAGCCCACACACGACCCAAACTCCAAGAACAAAAAGGGATGATTTCATGGCTCCGATATTCCTTCCGCAAAGCACAACGGATGTTACCGGAAAATGTTGATTTTAGGCAGGCTTTTTTACGATTCCTTTACCTTCACTGCGTCCCACACCTCATCCAGCTCGGCAAGCGAACAGTCCTGAACAGCCCGGCCTTGCGTGGCCAGTGCTTCTTCCACCTGCCCAAAGCGCCGCTCGAACTTGGCGCTCGCCGCCGCGAGGGCGCTCTCCGAGTCCACGCCCAGCTTCCTGGCCAGGTTCACCACGGTGAAGAGCAGGTCGCCCACTTCTTCGGTGATAGCAGCAGCATTGCGGGCTTCCATGGCATGGGTGATCTCCGCGGCCTCCTCCCGAATCTTCTCCAGCACCGGCGCGGCGTCCGGCCAGTCAAAGCCGACCTTGGCCGCCTTCTTCTGCAGCTTCTGCGCCCGCATGAGCGCCGGCAAGCCATGGGAGATGCCGTGAAGAATGGACTCCTTCTGGGTGCCTTTTTCGTCGCGTTTGATCGCATCCCACTGCTTCAGGACCGCGTCGCTGGTCTCGGCATTCGCCTCCCCGAAGACGTGGGGATGACGGCGGATGAGCTTCTCCGTGAGCTCATGAGCGATGGCATCCAAATCAAAAGCGCCTGTCTCTGAAGCGATCTCCGCATGGAGCACGGGCTGGAGCAGAAGGTCACCCAGTTCCTCCCGCAGGTGGGGCATGTCGTTGTTCTTGATGGCTTCCGCCACCTCATACGCCTCCTCCAGCAGGTGCGGGATGAGCGTCTCATGCGTCTGCTCCCGGTCCCAAGGGCACCCTCCCGGCGCCCGCAGGCGGTGCACCACCGCACGCAAACGCGCGAGGGCATCCGGAATATCCGTCACAGTGGGGGCAGCAGCGGTCGCAGGAGAAGTCACACGGCATCATGGGACCGATGCGGATGGCGTCAACTCACGGTTCTGCTGCGCTGAACATGCTGTCTCACCCAGGCCCTCCGTCCGCTCCCGGATGCATGTCGAAACAAGCGGCAGGTCCCAATCTCCCCGTGGGCACAGCTCGCCCCCGCACTGGAACATCTCCCCCGCAGCTACTGGTCCCGAATTTCTTTTAGCAATCGAATGTACTCGCCGATGGCGTGGTCACTAAACCATGAGATAGAACCTTCAAAACCCGGGCCACCGAAGGTCGGGGAATCCTGTTGGACAGTAAGTTCCATCTGAAGCTGTCTGAACTCATGATCAGAGAGGGGCGGAAGGTCGCAGTCAATCATGGTGGTCTGCTCCAACCCCGAAGAAGCCACCGCTTGGGCGGTTTCAAGAGCCGTGGATTCAAAAACGCGAGCCGTGGCTCCGGTTGCGAGCGGTTCCTCACGGAAGGACGACTCAAACCCTGGCTGGAACTGCGGCGCCCCAAAGCCGGTGGTGTAGTTGGGAAGCTTGGCTGCGAACTCGAGAACCCCAGGGCGAACGATGCGCTTCACGATGCCTGTGTGCCGGTAAAGAAGCCCAGGAGGCACGCGTGTAACGATGTCACTTTGGTTCACGAAACGATAGAGCTGCCCCGGCAGTTCGATGGAGAAGCGCTCAGCGAAAGCTCCGAGGCCCACACGAGGCTGCCCATAGGTGTAAAGACCAGCGATGCGGGAGGTTTGCATCTTGAGCCGCGCCGCTGCGACGACAGCGAGCGCCCCGCCGAGACTGTGGCCGGTAATCCACACGTACTTCGGCTTGGCATCAGCGAGTGCCTTGTAAAAATCAGCGAGGTCCGGGCCGACATCTTCCACACCATCCTTGAAGCCTGCATGGATCCAACCCCAGGGAAAAGGAACAGGAGCAAAACGAGCGTCGCGGATCCACTGGCCCGGATTGCTGGTGCCCCGGAAGGCGAGGAGGGCCACATCTCCCTGCACCCCCCAGAACCCCTGGACGTTCTTCCGGTCAAAGGGCACAGGCGTTTGGAACCCCTGTGCCTTTGCCCAACTCACCACACTCAGCGGGTTGGTGTCGTATGCGATCTGTGATGCTTCCGCGAGGAAGACCGCTCGCTTGATTTCAAAGCCGGTGCCAATGAGAAGAGAGAGGGACATGGGAAAGACTGGTTCCAGAGTGATGCTTTTTTGAAGCTGCGGAAATCATCGACCGGATGAGTTCAGGACTTGCCGTTGCTGCCGATCAGCTTGCGAAGCTGTGCCAGCGCCTCGGCTCGCTTGGGATCGACAGGGGCCGTGGACCCCTTGGCAGAAGCGGATTCCGGGCTGCCCCCCATGCTCATCCGGAAGACAATGGGCCGGTGGTCGCTGATGTTTTGAATATAGCCGGGATACCTACTTTCTGCGGCAACGATGAAAAAGTTATCTCCACCGTGGGTGTTCCCCAAGTTCGGAGAGAGGTAGATGTGATCGATGAGGGAGAGGTGGGGTTGCTTTAAATAGGTGAAGGCACCGTCCCGTTCATCCCTGGCGCTGATGGGGACGAGCCCCCCTTCGGAGAGGGCTGCGAAATCTTCGCTCGCGATTTCGGCATTGAGATCTCCCCCCACGATGTAGTCCGTGCCAATACCGTCCTGGATTCTCCGGTTGATGGCTGCCGCAATGATCTTGGACGCCATGCGCCGGCGGGGACTGCCTTCATCCATGGCTTTGAGATGCAGCGGTATGACGTGGAAATCCAGCGTGTGACCTGGACGCACTTCCTGGACGGTGCGGAAACGGAAAAGCGCAGGATAACGGTCAAAGATGCGTCCATGCACCGCTTCGAGGCCCAGGTCGTCAAAATCCCGGCTGTGTGTGTTGAGCCAGGTTTCGATTGGTTCGCCCCACTCTACTTTTTCGCCGGTTACTGTACTGGCGTTCCAAAGCATTGTGCAGCTTTGCTTGCCGTCGGCAGAATCCGGCTCCGCAGCGCCCCACTCAAAGTTGAGACCATAAGTATCCTTCAGAACCTCAACGACCGCCTGGACGCCGTTGGGGGAGGATTCCTCCAAGCACCAGACGTCCAGCTTCATGTCAAAGATGACCTGGGCCACCTGCGCAGCTTTTGCTTCGTAGCGGTTGGTGAGCCATTCGACGTTCCAGAGACCTACGTCAATATCCTGTTCCGTGCCCTGATATGTGTCGACCACACGCTCCAAGTTGGATTCATTCCCCGATGCGCGACCAAGTACACCGAAGAATCCAGCCAGCTCATCTGTGCCGCCAAAGAGTGACAGAACCTTGCGCGCGTTTGGGGCATCGCCGCTACCATCCCGGGAACGACGCTCCAAGTCCGCTGCGATGGCGGAGAACTTGATGCCTTCGTTGAGGATCTCGAACCCCGGCACCTGGCTGCGCTTGGAAGCGTGGTGGAGGGCAACAAGCTGCCAGTTGTTGTTGGACACCGGAGCACCGGAGCTGCCAGGCTCCGTGTCCGACGCATAGTGAACAACCAACTCATCCTGCCACTTGACCTCATTCTCCTTGATGCTGACCAGCTTGGGCCGACCATCGGGATGACTGACAATGTTTGCGTATTCCGATGGGGCAATCGCAAAAGCACTCCTTTTGATGGGGACAGATCCAAATTCTGCCGCCGGATCTCCTTCAAAAGCCACGAAGGAATAATCCAAGCCATCAAGGGCAGAGCTCGTGATAAAGAGCGCGTCTGGTCGGAGACGAAACGCCTTGGTGCGCGCGGGTTGGCCTGAAGGAGTGGTCTGAAAATTGAAGGTGCACTCTGCGGCAGCGGCCGTGGCACGCGAGTTGAGCACGTGATTGTTGGTGACGAGCACGTTCGGCGCAATGATGAACCCTGTTCCAGTCCAAGCCCCAGATCGCCCGAGATAGTCTGTGCCGCGAGTGCTGATCAAGCAGGTCGCGCGACTGACCACGACTCCCTGCTCCAAGAAGCTGGCTGGCAAATAGTCCGCTTTGCCGATGATGGCTTCGAAACCTCCGACACTGGCGCTCGCCTCTCGCATCTGGTCCTCAGTAAGGACCCCTCGAATGAAGAGGTCCCGCGCGCGATGCACCTGGGCTTCATCAGCCGGCGCTGCGGGGTCGAGCTCCGGGACGGAGGGAGTTGCAACACCTTCCACGCCGGACGAGCTGAAAGATTCGAAGCCGCTCTCGGCAGTAAACTGATCAGCGGCAAAAGGAGCGTTGGGTCTGAGGAAATCAGTCGAGGGCATGGCGGTGGAAGCTAGGGGCTGTGCGTCTTGAAGGCACGGTTCAGGAGAATGGACTGTCCGATCAGCAGTCGGGAAGAGAGGGGGCTGGCTTTCACGACCGCAGGCTTGCGATTGAGAAATGGCACAAATGGGTCATCTATTCAGGTGCTTATATCGTCAGAGAAATAATTGCGCCAGTCAAATGGTGAATGGAGTAAATATCTCTGCATTTCTGTAGACATTCCGTCACATCCATTCCGGAACCGGCAGCCGAAAGTGTTGCATGAGTTTTTTGCGGACAGAGGCATGAATGAACACGATCTGCCGCCCGTGCATGATAAATGCATTCTTAACGCGTGGAGTAACTTTCGCTTGTCATCTTCGTGCTGAAGGTGCAATGGATGAGTGCAGTCAACGCGCTGGCGACTGAATGAAACCGCCACTTTCTTCTGGTGTCCACCTGAATAGGATCGGTGCTGTAGCCGCTTGTGATGCCCTGCGCATCATCGGCGATGGCATCGGACGAAAGGCCGCATCTTCGGTTTATCCCGCGAATCTCTGAATCCCCAGGAATTTCTCTTATGCCATTCGGCCCCAATTTTGACCAGCAGGCACGCATCACGCTGCTGACCTGGACCGCCTTCTGCAACTTGATTGAATTGCTCGAACTGGATACGGCCAACTTCAGTGAGAATGCAGCGCCTGCCGCACGCGTGCGGACGTTCCGAAACGAAAGCAACGCGGCGGAAATCAGCGAGGCGGCCATCGAGATGGCCATCATCACGACCGTGACCCGTCCGACCGCCGAGAAGATCATCGCCGTGCTGGAGATCCCGGTTCCAGACGGCCTCTACGTGGGCTCCCCACCGTGGTTCTCTGCTGTGAGGGCGCAATTGGAGTCGCGGGGCATCACGCCGCCGCAGATTAAAGCCGCGCGAGCCCAGGGATTGGGGTCAGCCTCTCCAGTGGATCAACCAGGACCAAGCCATGGGTGGGAAGCTCCGTCATCGGAGCATCTCGAGCAGATCATGGACAAGCGCAGCACCCTGCTGCCGATGGATTTCCTGGAAAAGGCGGTACGGGCGAGCCGAGCCGTGGCAAAAGTAGTAGTGCCAGTGGATGGGAACAAGGCCTACGGCACAGGATTCGTGATCGCCAACAACCTGCTGGTCACCAACGCTCATGTGCTGAAGGACAAGACGCAGGCAGCGGCGGCGGAAGTGCTTTTCAATTTTCAGCGGACCGTGGATGGGGTGGATCGCGAACCGGACCGGGTGACCCTGGACCCAGGACTCTATTTCCGAAGCTCAGCCAGCGACGTCGATGACCTGACAGTGGTCGCGCTCAAAGAGGCTCCCGCTGGCCGGTGGCTCGAATTGGCTTTGAAGGAGGAAAAGGGCAAACGCTTGAAGAAGGATGACGCCGTCTGCATCATCCAGCATCCCGGTGGGGAGCAAAAACAGATCGGGATGCACCACAACGTGGTGACATACACCGACGACCGTTTGCTGCAGTATCTGACAGACACCCTGCCGGGGTCCAGCGGCTCGCCGGTGTTTGACCGCGACTGGGATGTGGTAGGTGTGCACCACGCCGGAGGCTGGCTGCGCGAACCTGCATCCAAACGCACCCTGTTCCGCAACGAGGGCATCCGTCTGGATCGCCTGCTGGCTCTAATGAAGTGAATAGACGATCCCCGCCATGCCGCCTCCACTGGAGAACCGGATCCTAAGCCTCTCCTGGCCCCAGTTTGTGGCCCTGGTTGGGGCTCTGCACCTCGCGGCCACGGAGTTCAATGAGAACTGGTCGTCCGCAGATCGCACCTTGAAGCTGAAGAATCAGCTTGTGGTAGCGACGCCCGGCGGGGTAGTAAATTGGGACCTTGTCGAGCAGGCTCTCAACCAACTGCTGGGAGTGACCTCAGGCCCCGCGGCCGCCCAAGTTCTGCTCGCCGAGAATGTACAGCACGTGAAGGGAGTGCTTGAAACTCTGGAAGGACAGGGCGGAGGAAACGCGGCGCTGGTGAGAACCGTGCGCGATCAAATTGAATTCATCCGGGCGGCGAAGGCCATCCATGCCCTGGTACAGCACCAGCTCGCGTTCAAGCTGACACAGTATCAAATCTACGCAGAGACGAAGATCGAGAACTTGCGCACGTGGAATGCCGTACGGGGGACGGTGCGGGCTTTGCGGAGCGACCTGAACGCGGTGAAGGACAGGGCCCTCGAGCTGGCCCTGGTGAATCAGCTCGAGATGCAGCGGTTCAACAGTGAGATGGATCGTGAACTCGCGAAGCTGGAGACCGTCCTGGCCTCCCCCACCGTGGTGGAGCTGGATCTCATCACACCACTGGACCTCACCTTCAAACCCTACGTGGCGCAGGTCCCCTCCGCCATGCAACGCCTGATGGAGGAGGAGTCCACGCGCATCCCCTGGAAAAACCTGGCGGCACTCTCTACGACCCAGGCAAATGCGGGTGCGGCCGCTGCCGGGGTGAAATCAAACGAGGCCTTTGAAGCGGTACAACGCCTGTTGGCAGATTTGGTGACTCAACACGGAGCCTGGCAGGCGCTGATGAATCAGGTCATGCAATTCGTGGAAAGAATGGAGGCCTTCCTGGAAGGCGTCGCACGGGCGGTGCGCGAAGTGAAGAGCCTGGCGGAGAAGATCACCATTCTCGCCGCTCAGGTCACCGGAGCACCGGAATGCGCACCCCAGGCCCTTCTCCTGAAAGCGGCTGTGGATGCTGTGGCCGTTGATGAGGCGAACGTACGCAATCTGAAAGAGAATCTGGAGGGACAGATCAACGGAGCATTCAATGACGTGGACAATCGGCTGCTGGATGCCTGCGGCACTCTCAGCAACCTGCTCTGACTGCGGTCGGACAAAACACACGGACCTCACAACCGTTAGCAAAACTGGAGCCTATGCAACTCAAGTCCATGACCATAGAAACCCTTGAGGCGATGCGGCAGCACCATTTGGAGTTGATGGAAGCGTCTCCGGAATCCCCTCCAGAACAGATTCAGGCCTTTCTGGCTGCAGGGATGGAACTCGGAGCGAAGCTCTCTGCTCGCAAGGACCGGGCGGAGGCCCAAAGCATGCTCAACTACTGGGCGGCAACACTGGCCGGAACGTACTCGGTACAGGACAGAGTAGCCTCAGCAGAAATGGAGGCGGAAGCCGTGAGATCAGCGGGGCAGTCTCAGTTGGAGCGAGGTAGGACGAAGGGGGTGTCGCGCGAGACCACGCAGGAAAGTGACGGAGGGCTGTTCGGTGTGAGCGGTTTTGTCGCACTCAAGCCTTTCGACGAAGGCGCGGTCGTAAGACAGGCGCGTGAGGGCCTGGCGCGTCTGGACAAGGGTACGGAACAGGAGCAGGCCGAGGTGGAGCAACTGATGCCGGCACTGGTGCGGATGGATGAAACCAGCCACGATGTGCATCTGGCCATGCTGCGTGAAGATGACTCGCTGCTTCAGGGCCAGGGGTGGAAGCATCCGGCCGTGGTACGCTTGCAGGAGGCCGGGTTGCTGATTCCCGCCTCGCCAAGCGAAACGGGAAAACAACAGATGGTATTAGCGGGAGAGTTCCTTCTTCAGGACTGGAAGGCGCTTGAAAAATACAGGACGAATCGCCGAGCCTTTCGCCAAATGGCCCGGGGGTGGGAGAACAGCGGCAAGCAGTCTTCGGCCTTGCTCACCAAAGGCACGCCACTGCGAGTTGCAGAGACGTACCGCGATCGCAATGAGTATGAGAACGCATTCCTCGACAAAAGTCGCACAGCGGCCACCCGGATGCAGCAGGGAATGCTTTCTATCGCCGCAGTCGTGATTGCTCTGTTGGGGACGTTGAGCGTCTGGCTGTTTCTTGAAAAGGCTGAGGCGGACGCGGCCAGGAAAAAGGCCGAACAAGCCCTGGCAGAACTGAAAACGGCTACAGCCCTGGCAGAAACCAGACGTGTCGAAGCGGAAAAAGCCACGACTCTTGCGGAGAATCGGCGCATCGAAGTGGAGAAGGCGTTTGCGGACCTCAAGGCGGCCATGGACGCCAAGACGACAGCAGAAGCTGAGGCGGCCACACTGGCTCTGGTCAATGCCGAGGCGGAAAAAGCAAAGGCCCTGGAACAGGCAAAAGAAGTGGTAGCCATGCAAAAGCGGCTGGCGCAAGAATTGGAAAACTCTGCAAAACTCCGTGTGATCGTGGACTCCGGTCAGAAGGCGTTGGGCGACCTGAACCGGCTCAAGCCAGTGCTAAACAAGCAAACACTGCGGGGTGAAGAACAAATCCTCTCTCAGGCGGTGAAGGATCTCGAGAGAAGCTTCGAACAAGCGCAATCTGTCCAGAAAGCGACGGATCAGAGCCTGCCCCAAGTGGAACAGGCGGTGAAGGATGCGCAGCAAGGGACGCTGGAGAGACAACCCATCCTCATCAAGACCCTGACGGGCCATCAAAGGGGAATCACAGCCGTGCAATTTTTCCCCGATGGTCGATTGGCCACCGCAGGCGGTGACAACGACGTACGGCTTTGGAATGCCGATGGCAGCTCAGCAGGAGAGCCGATCCCCGGCAGCAGTCGCGATGGAGTAAACTGTCTTGCAGCAAACCCAAAGGGCCAGGAGCCCTTGCTGGCCATCGGAAGCAACGGCTCCACCGTGCGGCTCTTCAACTTCACCACGCGGCAAACAGCGGCCTACGACGGACACCTGGACGCCATCACCTGTGTGGCGTTCAGCCCGGATGGGAAAAGGATTCTTTCCACCAGTGGAGACCGCAGCGTACAGATCTGGAATCCTCGTGAGCCGGGGAAGCCCGCATTGTTCAATGCGCAAAAGTTGGGTTCCATCGTGACATGGGCGGCGTTTGATCCCGCTGGCAATCGAGTCGTGGCTTCGCTGGATGAGCCGGCAAAGGCAGCTTTTCTTTGGGATCTGAGTTCAAATCCGGCAGATCGCAAGATTCTCCAGATGGATGCGCCGGTGAAAAGAGCTGTATTCAGTCCTGATGGAACATTGGTCCTGGGTGCAGGCTCTGGCGACAAGACGGCAGGCCTATGGGACGCTGCCACCGGCACGCCCAAAGCACGCCTTCGCGGTCACGAAGGACCAGTATGGCAGGCCATCTTCCGACCAGACGGAAAGCAGGTAGCGACCGCCAGCGGAGATACGACTATCAGGGTGTGGGACGTGGCCGACGGCGCACTGTTGCGTACCCTGAGGGGCCATGAGGGAGAAGTCCGGCATCTGGCCTGCAGTCCGGACGGGGAGGTGCTGGCCTCCGGGAGCATCGATGGCATCGTGAAGCTGTGGTTTGGCAAGGACACCATGGCGCGAAACACGCTTACAGGGCACGAGCGGCGGATTACCGCAGTGGCGTTCAGCCCAGATGGCAATCGCCTGGCTACTGGATCCCAGGACAGCACCGTCCGGCTCTGGAACCTCAACGCCGCGCCCCCGGTGGATGATACGACGATACGGAAGGGCTGGTCCCTCTATGGATGGCTGGAAGAAGGCCCTCCTCCTCCGAAATTCCGCGGTCAGTCCTTCGCCCCCGTGGAGGGTCCAAGGGGAACGATGCCCGAGCCCGGGTCCGTGGTAGTGGCGGAGGCTACCATGAATATCCGGGATAAAGTGGCATTGAATGCCAACGGTCAATGGGATCAGGGCAAGCCCGTGGGATTTATCTTCGCCGGGGAGAAGGTACGGGTGATCGAGCGTCAGGGCGGTAAACCTGGCGAACCGCCAGGCGTGTGGATCTTGTTCGAAAAACTATGATCCTACTGCGATGCGGATGCCGCCTTGCCATCGCGCTCAATTCCCATGAACTCCCGATAACGGGTCATGATTTCTTCAAAGTTCTCTCTCTTGACCACACCTACACTGCTGTCATTTTTTCCCACGATATAGAGATCGTTTCCCACAGGACACGAACCGATGATCAAGGGCAGGTCTCCGGGAGAGGCATCCGTCAATCCTGGAAGGAAAACCCAGGGAACATGCAAGCCGTCACGCCCAATCATGCGGTTGATTTTTGAGAAGCTTTCCTGGTCGAGGATATCTTCCTTCACCAAATCCTCCAGATGCTTGGGGTAATTCCCGCCATGGTCAGACGAGAAGATCCTCATCGCGGTAATGAGTCGCCGGCAATTGCTGATGTTGCGATGGATGGGACCGCGACCATCCAACAAACCGACTGCGTCCTCACGCGCCAGCCACGTCGCGTGGTGCGCGAGCCCGATGGTCGTACAAGCCGTGCCGAAGGCAGCCAGCAAGAGTCCCACCAAGGAGAGCGTCCACTTCGGTTTCCACCGGAAGCCGGACTCCCGTTTTGATTTTGCAAACTTCGCCAACAGGATCTGCAAAGCGCAGACCGAAAGGATGATCAGTACTGCAAATCCCACCAGCGTGGAAAGGCTCGGAACCATGTAGGGCACAGATGCCCAAAGGTGCATGAAACCGCCGGCGAGCAGATGCCAAATAAACCCAAACACCAACTCCCCGAAGGGGACGAACAGCGAGAGCAAGAACAGCACCACTAAAAAGATGGCGCCCCATTTGCAGATCTTTGTCAGACAGGTCGATTCCATCACTTCACCTCCTCCTTGATCTGAGTGTCCATCACCGTCTGTCGCCAGCGGACCAGCGCTGCCTGCCACTCTTCCTCAGTGCACTCTTCTACGCGCTCATCCATAAAGGCGACAAGTCGTGTGCCATCGGCATACGGGTGCGGCGCCACGGCCACGGGGACATCTCCAGGTGTCCCGGTGGCATCCAGCCCTTTGCCCAACCAAGTAAAGTACTGGGGCGGCTGCTCTAGGTTTTCATCGAAAAACACAACGAAAGGCTCTCTAAACAAAGAGGACGCCATGGCAAGTGCGCCAAAGAGATCCTCCGGCAGCTTGCCATCCTCCTGCAAGGCTACATGCCGGCCATTGCTGACCAGGTAGCTTGCGTTGTGCCTGTTCTGATCACGCGGTGTTCCATACGATCCGCGCAGCTTCCCAGCAGAGGAAGAGGCCCATCCAATAGACGTGACAAGACCCACAGTGGCGACGCAGATGCCGAACATCACCGCCACTACCGCGACGATGGAAAGTGTCGTACGCCAGCGCCAGCGATGGCCAGTGGCCGCCGTGCGGCCAAACACGCTTGCCAGCAACCAGTGCAGCACTGCACAGACCACCACCAAGCCAACGACGCCATTCACCAGGGACAACCCATCCACGTGAATCTGCGGCACAGTCTCCCAGAGAAACACCAGCCAGCCCACCGCCACGCGCAACAGCATGCGGAATAAAGATACATCAAGAATCATCCAACCCACCAGCATCAGGAGCAGCAGCAGCACGGCCGGCTTGCGGAGAGAGGCGATGCGACCCGAATCGATCCAACCGCGCATCTCCCGCAGGGACCGCTGGTAGCCACGCTCCAGGGGATCGTTGTCACCATCGAAGGGAGAAAAACACTCCCGGACAGGAACGTTGATGTTCTCCTCCGGGTTCATGGTGATGCCTTCGTAACCTGTGGCTGAGAAGGCATCTGCATGGTCTGTCTCCAGCGTTCCAACGAGGCTTGCCATTCTTCCTCGGTGCAATCCATCACCGTGGTATCCATGAAGGCCACGATGCGCTTGCCATGCTTGTCTGGTCGGGGGGCGGCGAGCACGGGCACATCGGGGGCGGCATCCAGTTTGGTCCCGCCCAGGTAGATCCAGAACTCTTTCATCGCGGTCGGATCCGTATTGAGAATCGGCATCAAGCTGGAGGCTTCGCTGGTAACGCCCACCCCCAAAATGTCATGAAATTGCAGGGGAAGATGTTTGTCGGGGGCACCGGCTTCCTTGGCCACCTCCACGATGTCTTTCGCCCTGGATTTGTTCGCGGCACTAAAACCGCCACCGCGGAAGTGGGGCTCCATCCAATGTTGCACGGGAAAGGATGCCACCTGATCGACAAGCCCTCCTGCAATGACTCCAGCACTCAGCACCAAGGCCGCGATAGCGGTCAGACCAACGGAGTGCTTCCATCGCGGGCCATCCTCTGCCTCCTGTTGAGCACGGAACATTTGCAGGACGGCGCGCATCGCGAAGCACGCAAAGCCAAATCCCAACACGCCAAAAAAAACCTGCGCCATGTCCAGTTGCAGGGTCGGCAGCGTCTTGTGCAAATAGGACAGCCAGCCCACCGCCAACCCGAAACCCAGTTGCATCAGCGCTTCCAAGCGGGGGAAAAAGGGTAAAAGCAACCCCATGACAAGCCAGAACCCCGCTCCAAGAATAAGGAGCCTTACCGGCCTGCCAATGTGCCAACGCATCTCAATCATGGCCGTCCCGACGCGATCACTTGTTCCATCTCCTTCTTCGCCCGCTCCGAGAGCTCGTGCAGCGGCAGGTTGATGATCTCTCCGCTGCTGAGCAGCACATACCGTCGTGAGCCGTACACATAGGGCTCGAAGGCGACGATGAAATTCCCCTCCTCCGCCCGGCGGCCGGGGTAGTAACCATAGGTCGTGCGATCCGGGTCGATGCCGCGCCAGAGCTCCCGCGGGAAGTCCAGCGCCTCGGTATGCGGAGGGAATTCGCCGTTGTGCTTCTTCGCATACTCGAAGAGCCCCTGGCGCAGCCGCTCCATGGCCTGCTGCCGCGCAGAGTCCAGCCAGGGCTTGGCCTGCTTCTCCGGTTCCACGGTGTAGGTGATGCCAGTCTGCCGCCATGCCCCGGGGGTCATGAGCTCACGCGCCCCTGCAATCATCGTGAGGATCACGTACAAGAACATGCCGCACACCACCATCATGCCCAGGGCGCGGGGGTAGGTGAGGCGGGGCAGCTTGGGGAAATCCTTCGCCACTCCGTTCCAGATCCACTTGAACACCAACGTCAGGGCCAGGTAGGCCATGAGGAAGAAGGAGACCACATCCAGCCGTGCAGCGGCCACATCGGTGAGGCGGAAGGAAGGCATGCCAGCCCACGCGGGCGAGCAGGCGGCGCTGCCCCACAGCAGGGCACACACAAGGGACGGGGAGGCGAACCTGGGGGGAGGGGTCACGCCTTCATGCTACCAACGCCGCGCGCCTTTTTGCAAGAGGGCTGCTAATCCTTCACGCCCTTTTCACACTCTCTTCACACCTTCGTGTCGTCATCCCGGTGCCACCCTCCTACCCCCTACATTTCGCGCGATCCGGCGCAAAGAACCTC
Source organism: Roseimicrobium gellanilyticum (assembly GCF_003315205.1). Classification (NCBI taxonomy): domain Bacteria; kingdom Pseudomonadati; phylum Verrucomicrobiota; class Verrucomicrobiia; order Verrucomicrobiales; family Verrucomicrobiaceae; genus Roseimicrobium; species Roseimicrobium gellanilyticum. The sequence continues at coordinate 119,641 of NZ_QNRR01000009.1, forward strand.
TGGCAGCGCTCGTTACCAAGCGCTACTCTGACCGCCCTTTTTCAAACGCCAAACCCTAACCCTGCTGAAATCATGCCAAGCAATGCCTTGAACCGCCGCCGCTTTCTCACCACTGCCGCCGGAGTCGCGGGTAGCACTTTTGCCTTTCCGAACCTCCTTCTCCGCGGCCAAAACACGGCGGGCAAGAAGCTGAACCTCGCGATCATCGGTGCCGGTGGCAAGGGTCAGTCGGACACCCAAGCCATCGCACTCGACCACAACGTGGTGGCACTCGTGGACGTGGCCAAGGACCGCCTCGAAGACGCCGCGAAGCGGCACTCGAAGCTCTTCACCGACGCCGGTGAGCAGGCTCCCGCCACCCCGCCGAAGCTCTACACCGACTTCCGCAAGATGCTGGACGAGTGCCACAAGGAACTCGACGGCGTGATCATCAGCACCCCGGACCACACCCACTTCCCCGCCGCCATGTGGGCCATGGGCTACAAGAAGAACGTCTGCGTGCAGAAGCCGCTGGCGAACACCATCTGGGAAGTGCGCGAACTCCACAAGGCTGCCAAGGCCGCCGGCGTGATCACCCAGATGGGCAATCAGGGTCGCACCATGGAAGGCCAGCGCCTCGCCAAGGAATGGATCGAGCAGGGCGCGATTGGCACCCTCAAGAGCATCAACCTCTGGACGAACCGCCCCATCTGGCCACAGGGCCCCATCAAGACGAAGCCCGCGGAAGTGCCCGCCTCCCTGGACTGGGACGCCTGGCTGAACGTCGAGGCCTTTGAACCCTACTTCGAGTACGATCTGCCCGACGCCGACCTCAAGCGCGGCAAGGGTCTGCATCCCTTCAACTGGCGTGGTTGGTGGCAGTTTGGCTCCGGCGCCTTGGGTGACATGGGCTGCCACATCATGGACGCCACCTTCAGCATCCTCGGCCAGGCCATCCCGATCAAAATCGAGGTGGAAAGCGGCGAGGTGACCGAGCGCAACGCCCCCACCTGGAGCTCGCTGAAGTACCACTTCGCGGCCGGCAAGAACAACCCCGAGCCTCTCGTGGTCACCTGGCAGGACGGCATCAAGGACGGCGCCCCGAACAAGCCCGTGAAGCCGGCCATGATGGAAGGCCTCTCCGAAGAAGGCTGGAAGAAGGCCAGCAGCGGCATGATCTTCCAGGGCACCGACGCGGTGGTGTACGAAGGCGACGCCTACTGCGCCAGCCCCTCCATCTACCCCAGCCCGAAGTTCATGGAAACGAAGCAGGCCATGGCCGACGGCAAGATCAAGAAGACCGAGGCGCGCAGCCCGAAGCCAAACAACCCGCAGGGCGAATGGGCCCACTGCATCGTGAACGGCGGCACGCCGAGCTCGAACTTCGACTACTCCTGCAAGCTCACGGAATTCGTGCTGCTGGGCAACCTCGCCATCCGCTCCGGCCAGACCATCTCCTGGAATGCCGAGAACATGAAGGTGACGAACGTGGAAGCCGCGAACAAGTACATCAAGCGCGCGGCGTATCGCCCTGGTTGGTTGAAGGCGTAAATGACGCCACGGACGAGCTGACAACGCAAACTCTGAGCAACCCACCGGTGAGAGCCGGTGGGTTGTTTTTTGGTGGTCCGCACACTCCGTTGTGCGGTCAGTGACACACAACACCACATCCCCCTAATCCACCCCTGTGCCGGGCCATTTGCGTGAATAGCCCCATCAAAGGCCATTCACGCATGACCGCACACGGAGTGGGCGGACCACTTTTCTCCCTCGCAACTCGACACACCGGTTGCGCATCCGCCGCTTCAGGTACCTTTACAGCAGTGCCGGATTCAGAGGACATCATCGCGGAAGACGACAGCTCCACAAGCGTCGCTGACGCTACCAGCGCGCCAATTCATGACGCGCGTGAGGCCCTGCGCAAACACTTCGGCTTCCGCGCCTTCCTCGACGGCCAGGAAGCAGTCATCGCCGCCACCTTGAGCGGGCAGGACGTGATGATCATCATGCCTACCGGGGGCGGCAAGTCGCTCTGCTACCAGCTGCCGGCGATGGTGATGAATGGCGTTACCGTGGTGGTGAGCCCACTCATCGCACTGATGAAGGACCAAGTGGATGCCCTGCAGAATCGAGGCATCCCCGCCACGCTCATCAACAGCACGCTTTCTTTCGACGAGCAGAAGGACCGCATCAACGCCCTGCGGCGCGGCGAGTACAAGCTGGTGTACGTGGCTCCGGAGCGCTTCCGCAGCAACATGTTCGTGGAGACCATGCGGCAGGTGGACATCGCTCTCTTCGCGGTCGATGAAGCGCACTGCCTTTCGCAATGGGGTCATGACTTCCGGCCGGACTACCTGCGACTCGGCGATGCCCTGGAACGCCTCGGTCGTCCCCAGGTGTTGGCCCTCACCGCCACGGCCACACCCGAGGTGCGGTCGGACATTCAAAACACGCTGAAGCTGCGCGACCCGCATATCAGCGTGCGCGGCTTCTCCCGGCCAAACCTGAGCCTGCACATCACCCACACCGAGAAGAACAAGGACAAGTACGAGCGGCTGCGCGACATCGTACAGCACTGGAAGAAGGGCATTGTGTACTGCTCCACCCGCAAGAAGGTGGAGGAGATCGCCGCTCTCTTCGATGAATGGCGCATCAAGGCCATCGCCTACCACGGCGGCATGGATGACAAAGGACGCGAGGAAGCGCAGAACCGCTTCCTGCAGCGGAAGGTGGAAGTCGCCGTGGCCACCAACGCCTTTGGCATGGGCATCGACCGCTCGGACGTGCGCTTCGTGGTGCACTATGATGTACCCGGAAGCATTGAAGCCTACTATCAGGAGGCAGGTCGCGCCGGACGTGATGGCGAGCCCTCACATTGCGAGCTGCTCTTCAACTACGCGGACACCCGTACGCAGGAGTTCTTCATTGAGGGGAACAATCCCACCTATGACACCATCCGCGATGTCTACCAGGCCCTGCTCAATGACGCGGACAACGCACACGAAGTGCACGCCACGATCGAAGACATCACGGATCGCGCGGGTGTGAAGAACTCCATGGCCGTGAGCAGTGCGCTGAGCATGCTCGGACGCCAGGGTTACATTGAGCGCTTCGACATTCCCGGCAAACGCATGCGCGGCACGCGTCTGCTTCAGCCGAAGGTGCTGGCTCGCGGATTGCAGATCGACAAGGTTGCGCTCGCGGAGAAGGACCGTCGCGATCGCTCCAAGCTCAAGTCCATGGTGGAGCTCTGCTATGCGGATCGTTGCCGCCAGCAGGTCATCCTGGAATACTTCGGTGAGAAGCATGCCGGCACCTGTGGCAACTGCGATGCGTGCAAACGCGGCGGCCTGAAGGCCACAGTACGCGTGGGTACCAGCGAGGAAGTGGAAGTGCTGCGCAAGGCCTTGAGCGGCGTGGCGCGCATGAGCATGCGCGAATCGGATGGCACCTGGACTCCGCGCTTCGGACGCGGCCGCATCGTGGCCATGCTCATCGGCAGCAAATCCCGCGAAGTTGTGGACTCGGGTCTCGATGAACTCAGCACCTACGGCATCCTGAAAAACGTGGGCACCGCCGGGGTGAACCAGCTCTTCAAGGAGATGGAGAAGCAGGGCATGGTGGAGACCACCATGGAGAGCGACTACCCACTTCTGCGCCTCACTGACAAGGGCGCCGAGGTCATGCGCAAAGGCGGCAGCATCCGCATGCAGTGGCCCGACTTGACCAAGCGTGTGGAGATGACCAAGAAGGGCCCCTCAGGTGGGGATGACGATGAAGAGCTCGTGGCTAAGGAACTGGGCTTCGATGAGAAGCTCTTCGACAAGCTCAAGAAGAAGCGTCTCGAAATCTCCCAGCGCGAGAGCATCCCACCCTACATCATCTTCAACAACAGCACGCTGGAGTTTTTCACGCGTTTGAAACCGAGAACTCAAACCGCCGCCTTGAAGATTCGCGGAGTGGGGGAACTCAAGGCGATGCGCTGGCTGCCTGAGTTCCTTGAGGTGATCAAGGGGCATGAGGGGTGAACACTCATGGGGTTTTCCGCGAGTCGTCTCGTGACTCAATTAATACTGCTCATATCAACCGCGCTTGAGCAGGCACCACCTTGCGCGAAGCGCTTTGAAGAGCGCGTGCGAAGCACCGCTTCTTGTGGCGACGACGCTCAGAGGGCAGTGAGTAATGATACACCATAGTATTCGCACCCTGAAGGGGCGCAGGAGCCCTTCAGGCTGCGGCTTCCAAATAACCACTACCTCTTCCCCACCTTCTCCAGTCTCTTCTTCCATCGCTCACGCTCTTTTCCCACGATGTCCCCGGGCTTCGTGGTGAAGTAATCGTAGGTCACCTTGTTGTGCTCGGCCATGTCGTGGTAGGTCTTGTAGACGACTCCATCCTGGCCGCCCGCGAAGATGGGCTCTCCTGTTTCCACATCATAGAAGCGTGCCCAGAGCACTTCGGTGGATGCGGGATCCTTCACGTAGTCTGTCTTGCCAGCCGCATTGGTCGTCTTGCGCAAGTTCGTGATGCGGTGGGCATCCAGCCACACGATGGCGTCTTCCACCGATGACAAAACTGCATCTGTGGTCGGGCCATCGCGCATGAGGAACTTGAGCAGGTTGGCACTCTCCGCGCCGCTGAGGGACACAGGCTCCTTCAGTCGCGCGGCCACCGGTGTCAGGGTGATGGGATGATGCTGCGCACACCACACGGTGCGCTTGCCCTGCACCTGCACCTGACACGCTAGCACGCACTGGATGCCACGCTCGTATGCCGCACCGGCGCGTTTCCGCAATGCCTCATCACAGAATCCGAACGGCTCCTCACCTGCACGCACTGCAAGCAACAAATCCAGCGCATGCAGCATGGCGTCATCATTGAGCGTGATAGCCTCATGATAGCCTGACTCCAGCGGATACACCTGCGGCCAGCCACCATTGGGAAACTGCGCGGCAAGCAACCACTCCAGACCACGCAGCGCACCGGCACGGCAATCCTCGCGTTTTGTTGCCTGATCCACCAACGCGAGGAACTTGATCTGCTCCGTGGTGCTGTAGTTGTCCAGCGTGCCGCAGTAATGCCAGCCCGCTTCACTTTGGGTGGTCCAATGTGTGCCGCGAGGGCGCGCGCCCTTGCTGTAGTCTACGGCTTTGGACCACGCGCCGGCTGGTGTTTGGTAGCTGAGGATGACACTGGCCAGCGTCGCCGCTTCCGGGCTCGCGAAATAGGAGGCCGCCACCTTGGTCGGGCACACGAATCGCTCGCTGTCCGTGGGTGCAGGCTTGGAAGCAGCAGCGCGAATCTCCCGGCATTCAGTCGCGAGCGTCTCGTGATCGGCATGCTCATTCTCCCGGGAACGGGCCAAGTATGCCTTCCACGCGACTCGTTCCGATTCAGGAAGCGACTCGATGCGATCCGGCGTCACATGCACGAACGCCGCCGGCTCCGGTCGCGTGACACCTGCTTCCTTAATGACCTTCTCTCCGTCCAGCGCGCGGACTTCCACGCAGTACCAGCCACCAGCGGGCATGGGCGTGGCGAGCTTGAAGGCGCCGTCTGCTACTGGCAGGTCGAAATGGCTCCACGCCACCATGTCCTCCGGACCACCCGGCAGCACCCGCCATTGCCATGCATTGGCGGTGATGTTGGTGGTGCCGGTGATGCGCAGCGCGAGGTAGTCTGCCTTTACAGTGAGCTTGAGCGTGGGCGAGGCCGGTGCTGCATCTTGGGCACGGGCGATGGTCCCGAGGCTCCAAGATAGGAGGGACAGGAAACCGGCAAGCAGGGCCTTCACACGCATGCCATGACGCTGCCACGCCGGGGGCGATGTGTCCACATCACGCTGGCTGTGGCTTTCATGTCAGGAGTCCGACCGAGGGGACAAGAGTGTCCCCGATCCTTGGGGAGCTGATGCTCCCTCTGGTCTATCATTTCGCAGATCGGTAAAACTGGTAGGGCGCTGCTGCGTCGGCGCCCTGATCAGAGCGGGCGGAGGCGGGGCGGAGCATGCGGGTGAAAGCGATTTGTCACGTGTCAGTTCCCCACCACCTCCGCCCACCTGATTAGGAAGCCGGCGCTGCGGCTCCCCACCAGTGTATGAGTCACGCAAGGCCATGGACCAGTGGAGTGCCCCAAGTCCATTGCCCTTCCCTCAAAACAAAAACCGCCATGTCCGCGGAGGACATGGCGGCCAAAACTATCGTGAATGAACGGTTACTATTCCGCCCTGTCCTCAATCCCCAGCAGCTCCCTCGAAGCACGGTTACCCGTCTCGACGCCACCATTCATGAAGCCAGGGGACTCGCCGCTGGTGTGCTCACCGGCGAAGAGCAGATGTCCATCCAATTCCGGTGAGGCCGCCGCGCCATAGACCCAGGTGTACTGGCCCACCTTCGGGCAGGAGTAGCTGCCCTTCATGGTTTTGATGCTCGGCCAGTTCATCATGGTGCGATTGCCATCGATCTTCGCCTTCACACCGGGGAAGATCTCATCGAATTCAGACACGAACTTGTCGAGCCGCTCCGGACTGAACTGCGCACCGAGCGAGCCACCCATGAAGTTCGTAATGATGGCGCTGTCACCCGACTGGCCACGGCTGGTTTCCCAGGCAGTCTGGAAGGGTTTGTCCGAATACACCGCGCCATTGCAGAAGAAGTCGCGGCCACCCGAGGGCTTGCGCCACACCTTCTCAGAGAATCCATACATGACCTTCAAGTTGGTGCCGTAACCCATTTCCTTGATGGCCTTCTGCTTGTCCTCACTCAGTTTCAGCGTGGACACGCCTTCGATGCCACGGAGGATGGTGAAGGGCAGCGCCATGATCACATTCGCATAAGATGGCGTGATCACTTTCGCGTCCGTGGCGAAGGTCAGTTTGATCTTGCTGCCGTCCTCCGCGATCTTCACGAGGCGGTGACCCCCGTTGCACTTCACCGTGCGCTGGATTTCCCGATGCACTGCCGTGGGCAGGGTGTCATTGCCACCGCGCACGCGGAAGGCTTCATCGCTTTCGCCAAACACCTGGAAGCCATTGCTCGTGTCCGGATTGATGAAATCGATCAGGTTCAGCGCGGACTGCTCCTCCGCATCGATACCGTACTCGGGCACGTAGGCCACCTCCAGCATTTGCAGAATCCAGCGATCCACACCCCCACCAATCTGCTTGAGGTAATCCTTGAGGCTGACGTTGTCGAACTGGCGCGCCTTCGCGGTGAACTCCTCCTTGTCATCGTAGATGCCCTCGGCATCCGCGGCAATCCGCTTGGAAAGCGGACCGAAGGCGGCAATGACATCGTGGTCGGTATAGATCTTACCGCCGAAGTGGTAGAAGTCGAGACCGGCATCTCCCTCCTTCAGGTTCTGCAGCTCCACACCGAGTTCCTTCGCCAGCGCGATCAGGTCTTCATGGTTGGAATCCACCAGCTCGCCCCCGAGCTCGACGAACATGCCTTCCTTGTTGAAGTCGCGCTTCGTCCACATGCGGCCGCCGAAGCGATCCAGCGCTTCATACAGATGCACCTCCACGCCCGCCTTCATCAGGCGGTAGGCAGCCGTAAGACCGGCGATGCCACCACCGACAATGGCGACGGGGCCTTCGATTTTCTTCGTGGGCTTCGCCTCGTCCTGCGCGCGGAGACCCACAGCGCCCAACGCCACGGAGGCACCGGCAGCGCTGCTCAGGCGGAAGAAGTCACGCCGTGTCTGCGTGGGCACAGCAGAGTGGCGCATGGCGCGCATGAGCGCGCGGAAGAGGGGAGTGCGACCGGATTTCATGGATGTGAAAAGCTATTGTGAAAGGGATGCGAATTGTGACGGAGGCAAAAGAGGGGCGTGGTCCCACTGTGGAGACCACGCCTGCGGATACAAGTCTTTGCTGCGACGGGAGCGTTATTCGTCGTTCGTGGGCCCAATGCCCAGGAGCCACACCTTCAGGAAGTTCATGACCTGCTGCTTGGTGAGCTGGTTGGCGTCGAGCTGGTAGGTGATCTTGCTCGCGGTCACGGAGTCCTCGCCGTTCACCTTGGCCATGGTGTCCACATAGGCCACCACGCCCGTGAGGGACGGCACGCTGTTGTCCACGGAGAAGAAAGCCTCTTCGTCATTGGCGCTCTTGAAGGCATCAGCCTCAGTGCTGGCGGGCTTGTTCTTGTCTTCGTTCCAGCGGAGGTTGAACTCATACTGCCCCTTGCCGTTCGTGGCGCGGTTGGGATCTTCCACCCACTTGATGGAGCCGGTCACCACGTCATCATACTCCTTGCCATTCAGCGAGTAGTGGAAGCGGATGCCGTTGGTGAGCCAGTTCCCGGTTTCGTAGTCGAAGTCGAGATTGCCATTCACCGTGCACTTCGGGTAGCTCTGGGCGGGACCCGAGGCGATCACCACGTTTTCGAAGCGCATGGGGTCCACGTTCTTCACCTCGATCTTCACTTCCTTGCCCTGGAGACGACGCACGTAGGACATGGCGCCACCGGTCTTCTTGCCCTTGCCGTAGAGACGGCCACCGAAGTTGTCGGTGAAGGCCGGAGACCTGCCTATGGCATCCACGCTGACGCGATGTTTGCTCTCATTCGAGCCAGTGAGTTCATAGGTGCCGTCTGCGGCGATGGGCACGGTGCCCACCCACTTCCCGACGGTCTTCTTCTGCGTCATGTTCGTGGGATTGATGACGCCGAGATCCAGCGAGTAGAAGTACTGGCCAGGTTGCTCCACGCTGCCGAGAATCTTGCTCGTAAGCAGCGGCTGGCGCTCGACCTTGCCCTTGAACTCCGTGGTTTTTCCAACCGTGAGAGCGACTTCATACACATCCTTCGCGCCCTTTTGCGGCTTCCCATCATCGGTCAGACGCGTCCGGGTGTTGAAGGTGATATTCACTGTACCGTTGATGGCACCGGGCTGGGTGATCTTTTCCAGCTCCTGCGCCTGAACGGTTGCCAGGGACAACACCAACAGTGGGAGTAGACGGAGTGTTTTCATGGTTCGGTTACTTGATGACATGACTTTAGCGCGAACAGGGACAACGGATTGCCACGTATCGTTCAAATCGCAAGAGGCGCATTTTCCATACAGCGCCCCCCAGACGGACTGAGAAGGAAGAAAGCTGCACCTCGCCGGGGCGTATTTCCCTCTCACCTCAGATCCCCTTTTGCAGAACCGTGAAGAAGACCGTTTTCATCCTCTCCAGCCTGATGCCGCTGCCCATGGCCACCGCCGCGGTGGACTACGCGCGGGAGGTGAAGCCGTTGCTGGCCAGCGCCTGCGTGCAATGCCATGGAGCCGCCAACCCGAAGGGCAGCCTGCGGCTCGACACGGCAGCAGCCATCTTCAAAGGAGGAAGTGATGGCCCTGCTGTGACTCCGGGAAAGGCAGACCAGAGTCTGCTGCTCACCGTGCTGCGCGGCGCCCACGACGAGATTCCGCAGATGCCCTACAAGCGGAACCCGCTGGCGCCGGAGCAGATCGCGATCCTCCAGCAGTGGATCGCGGAAGGCGCCCAAGCCCCGGCCCAGGAGACGCCAAGCGAATGGAGCCACTGGTCCTTTGGAGTGCCGAAGCGCGACAAGACAACGGGGCCTGAAAGAGAGCATCCCATCGATCACTTTATCAATGCCGCGCTCACGAAGCAGGGCATCGAACCTTCACCACGCGCCGATGCCACGACCCTGGCACGGCGGCTCTCGCTGGATCTCACCGGCCTGCCTCCCAGTCTCGCGGTGGTGGAAGCTTTCACCAACGAGTTCGCCAAAAATCCAGCTTGGGGCGTTTACGCCTATACGACCTTTCTCCTCGACTCACCGCACCACGGCGAGCGCTGGGGCCGTTGGTGGCTGGATCAGGCGCGCTATGCAGACAGCAATGGCTACAGCATCGATGCGCCCCGCAGCATCTGGCCCTATCGTGACTGGGTGGTGAAGGCGCTGAATAGGAACATGCCCTTTGATCAATTCACCATCGAGCAACTCGCAGGTGACCTCCTGCCCAAGCCCACCGTGGATCAGCTTGTGGCCACCGGCTTCCATCGCAATACCCAGGTGAATGGCGAAGGTGGCATCGACCCCGAGCAGTTCCGCATCGAGTCGGTGTTTGATCGCGTGGGCACCACGGGCACGGTGTGGCTTGGGCTCACCATCGCGTGCGCGCAGTGCCATGATCACAAGTTTGATCCGGTGACCCAGCGCGAGTTCTACGCGCTCTTTGCCTTCTTCAACAACCAGGAACAGGACGGCCACGGAGGGACCAAGACCTCCTCGGTGGAGATTCCCGATGCAAAGAAGGACATCCCCGGCCTGAAACGTGAAGAGGCAGACCTGAAAAAGAAAATCGAAGTGATGATGCCAGAGCGCCTCCCGGCCATCGCGCAGTGGGAATCAAAACTCACGGATGGAGAGAAGAAGAAGCTGAAGCCCGACCTGCGCAAGGTGCTCGTGGTACCCACAGAGAAGCGGAATGCCGCGCATCATCGCCTGCTCTATGCGCAATTCGCCTTCAACGATGCGGAGTTCAAGGGACTGAACGATCGCCTCATCGACGTGGAGAAGGAACTCTCCACGAAGACCACCTCCCTCACCATGCGTGACCTGCCACAGCCGCGGGAAACACGTCTCTTCATCAAGGGGGACTTCACACGGCCGGATGCCGTCGTGACGCCCGGCACGCCCCATGTTCTGAATCCCTTGAACTACACCGGCAGCAGTCAGCCCACCCGCCTCGATCTTGCCCGCTGGTTGGTCAGTCGTGACAATCCGCTCACCGCACGCGTGATCATGAACCGCGTATGGCAGGTGTATTTTGGCAAAGGACTGGTGGAAACGGAGAATGACTTCGGCACGCAAAGCAGTGCGCCCACGCACCCTGAGTTGCTCGACTGGCTCGCGTGTGAGTTCATGGACAGCGGCTGGGACCTGAAGCACATGCACCTGCTCATCGTCACAAGCGAGACCTACCAACGCAGCTCAAAAGCGCGGAAGGACCTGGCCATCAAGGATCCCACCAACCGCCTGCTCTCCCACCAGAACCGCCTGCGCATGGATGCGGAGATGGTGCGCGACACCTGCCTCAAGGCCACCGGTCTTCTTAACCCAAAACTCGGTGGCGCTCCGGTCTATCCACCGCAGCCGGAAGGCGCGATGAACGTGGGCCAGATCAAGCGCCCGTGGCCCACCAGCACCGGGCCGGATCGCTACCGCCGTGGCCTGTACACCTTCTTCTTCCGTGCGAGCCCGCATCCGGCGCTGACGGTGTTTGACGCGCCGGATTCCTTCACCACGTGCACGCGCCGCATTCGCAGCAACACACCGCTGCAGGCACTCACCATGCTGAATGACCCGGCTTACTTCGAGCACGCGCAGGCGATGGCGAAGGTGGTGGACAGCCAGGGTGTGAAAACTGCCTTCCGCCTGTGCGTGGCGCGCGAGCCCACTCCGAAAGAACTCGCCACCCTTTCCGCTCTTGATCCCCTCACCGCCGCGCGCGTGCTACTGAACCTGGATGAAACCATCACCCGCGAATGATGACGACGATGATGCCTTCTTCGAATGACATCTCCCAGCTTCACGCGGCGCAGGCAAGACTGCAGGCCGGCACACGTCGTCATTTCTTCAGTCGCTGCTCGATGGGCTTGGGCTCCATCGCGCTTGCTTCAATGATGGCCGAGCAACAAGCCAAGGCCGCACCGTCACCGCAGGATCCCCTGGCGCCGCAGAGGCCGCATGGAGCGCCGCGCGCGAAGAACGTCATCTACCTCTTCATGGCGGGCGGGCCCTCGCAGCTGGAGCTCTTCGACTACAAGCCGCGGCTACAGGAGCTGAATGGCCAGCCCATTCCGCAGAGCTTCATCGAAGGGAAACGCTTCGCCTTCATGAACAGCAGCCATGGCGTGAAGCTGCTCGGCGCGCGTCGTGAGTTCAAGCAACACGGCCAGAGTGGCGCGTGGGTGAGCGATCTGCTGCCTCACACGGCGAGCGTGGCGGATGACCTCTGCTTTGTGAAATCCTGCGCCACGGAGCTCTTCAACCACGCACCGGCGAAGCTCTTCATGAACACGGGCAGCGGCCAGTTCGGTCGCCCCAGCATGGGCGCATGGGTGACGTATGGCCTCGGGAGTGAATCGCGCGATTTGCCCGGTTTCGTCGTGCTCCAGAGCGGCCCGCGTGGCCCGCGCGGTGGCGCGGTGAACTGGGCCAGTGGCTTCCTCCCCACGACCTATCAGGGCGTGCCGCTGCGCGGAACCGGAGAGCCCATCTTGAATCTCACCACACCCGGCGGTGTGAGCAGCGCGAGCCAGCGCAAGACCATCGATGCCATCCGCGATCTCAATCTCTCCCGCCTCGTGGAGACGGGCGATGCGGAAATCCAGACACGCATCAACTCCTACGAGATGGCGTACCGCATGCAGACGAGTGCGCCGGACCTGATCGACATCAGCGGTGAGAGCAAGGCCACGCTGGATATGTATGGCGTGGATCCCTCGCAACCCTCCTTCGCACGGAACTGCCTGCTGGCCCGCCGCCTTGTGGAGCGCGGGACCCGTTTCGTGCAGTTATACCATACAAACTGGGACAGCCATGGCGGCCCCGGCGAGACGCTGGAGGATGATTTCCCCCCTCGCTGCCGCGAAATTGACCAAGGCTGCGCTGCCCTCATCCGGGACCTGAAGTCCCGCGGCCTGCTGGAGGATACTCTCGTGATCTGGGGTGGCGAGTTCGGTCGCACGCCCATGGGTGAGAACCGGGACAAGACCGGGCGGAATCACCACATCGACGCCTTCACCATGTGGTTCGCAGGGGGTGGTGTGAAGGCGGGCCACACCTTCGGCAAGTCTGATGAGCTGGGCTTCAACGCTGTAGAGGACCGGGCGCATGTGCATGACCTGCACGCGACCATCCTCCACTTGCTGGGCATCGACCACAAGAAGCTGACCTTCCGCTTCCAGGGACGCGACTTCCGGCTCACGGATGTGCATGGAAAATTGCTACGTGGAATGCTCGCGTAAGTGGCAGATTTTAAGCGGAATTGAAATAACACAGGTCAAAAAAGGCCACTGGACGTTTCGCGACGATTCTGGAAGAACTTTGCTGTACCCATTGCCTCACCGCCCACCTGCGGTAGGGAGAGGGGTACCCGCCAGCTTCCCCCTTCAGACCCCTGCATGTCGAGATACCACCTCGCTTACATCTTCGAGAGATTCCCCACGTTTACCCAGACGTTTTGCGTGAGGGAGATTTTGGAGTTGGAGCGCATGGGGGTGCGGCCGCTGATCTTTTCCATCCATGACACACGGGATGAAAAGGTGCGTCACTACCCGGAGGAGCTGTTGCAGCGGGTGCACTTCCTTCCTCCTGAGGAAGAACTGATCGCGAAGGTGCTCAAGTGGAAGGAGGCCAACGAGCTGCCGCAGAGCGTGGTGCTCACGCTGCGGCACTGGGGCGACCGGCCCGACAAGAATCGCGTGTATGAGGCCGCGTACATCAGCCACGTGCTCACCCAGCTGGGGAGCGCTGCGCCGAGCCACACCCATTCCCACTTCGCCGGCATGGGCGCCCGCACCTGCTGGTGGCTGCGCAAATTTCACGGCACAAGCTTCAGCTTCACCGCGCATGCGAATGACATCTTCTGCTGTGGCGAGACCCAGATCCCACCCCTCTCCTCGCTCTTCCGTGAAGCCAGTCTCGTGGTCACGGTAAGCGACTACACGGCGCGCAAGCTGAAGGAGGAATTCCCCATCGACGCCCCACGCGTCCAACGCGTGTACAATGGGCTGGACCTGCAGCCTTTCGTGGATGCCCGGGCCGGGGCTGACCGCACGAAGGCAGCCGGTGGCATCTTGAGCGTCGGGCGCCTCATCGAGAAGAAGGGATATGACGATCTGATCACCGCGTGCGGCCTATTGCGTGATCGTGACATCCCCTTCCACTGCCGCATCGTTGGCGAAGGTCCTCTTGAAGACGAACTCAAATCCCAAATCTCAAATCTCAAATTGACCGACAGGGTCACGCTCACCGGTCCCCTGGGCATGACAGAGATCATCCGTCTGCTCGCAGAGGAGACCCAGGTCTTCGCGCTCGCCTGCAAGACCGAGAAGGATGGTGGCAAAGACAACCTGCCCACCGTGCTCATGGAGGCGATGGCAGCCAGCCTGCCCTGCGTGTCCACGCGTCTCGCCGGCGTGCCGGAGATGGTGGTGGATGGTGTGACCGGATTGCTTTGCGACGAGAAACAGCCTGCAGCCTTTGCAGATCATCTCGTGACGCTGTTGCAGGATCCCTTGAGGTGCGAACAGATGGGCAAGGCCGGTCTGACCCATGCGCGAAAGCACTTCGCGAAGGAAGAGACGTCCGTGAACCTGCTGGATGCCTTTGCCGAGCGCGCCAGCCTGCGCTTCGATCTCACCCTCGCGCAGAAGTACGGCCTGCTGACCAGCTTCGCCTCACGCACCATGCGTGGCGATGCCCAGCTGCGGCACCATGCGGCGAAGGCACGCGACAAGAGCTTCGATCTGGCCCGCTTCATGGATTGCACTTAGCGTGAGCCGCAGTCGCGCGGCACCACGTGACACGGTGGGATAACGAATGGCGGGTATGAGATGGCCCGCCTCCAACAGCGCCGCACTGGTCTGCACGGCAGCCTCCTCATCGCCGATGATGATGGGCAGGATGGCAGCGGGAAGTGCATTGGTTTGCGCCGTGAACGTCCCACCAAGAAGAGAGAGCAGCAGGCGTTTGTTCGCCCACAGCTTTTCGCGCCTCGCCTCGCCTTCCGCACTTTGCAGGAGTGAGATGGCGTGCTTCGCGGTCCATGCCACGGCAGGTGGTGGAGCGGTGGAATAGATGAGGCTGCGTGCGCGATTGATGAGCAGATCACGCACCGCGCTGGAGGTGGCCACATAACCACCACTCACACCGATGGCCTTGCTGAGCGTGCCCATCTGCAGCTCCACCTGCTTCTCAAGACCCAGTGATGCCACCAGACCCCGACCCTGCGGGCCCAGCACACCCACGGCATGCGCTTCATCGACGAGCAACCACGCGCCGTGCTTTTCTTTGAGCGCGATGATCTCCGCGAGCGGCGCCGCGTCACCATCCATGCTGAAAATGGACTCGGTGACCACGAGCACACGAGTGGACGCGCCGCCTTTCTCACGCGCACCCGCGAGCAATCGCTCCAGCTTTCCGAGATGATTGTGCGGAAAGATGCGGATGGTCGCGCCGCTCAACTTCGCCGCATCAATGAGCGACGCATGGCTGAGCTTGTCCAGGATCACCACATCACCCGGACCGACCAGCGCGGGAATGGTACCCACTGCAGTGGCATATCCGCTGGTGAAAGCCAGTGCCGCCTCGGCGCCTTTGTAGGACGCGAGCGCAGCTTCCAGATCTTCATGTGGCGCATAATTGCCGCAGACCAATCGTGAAGCGCCGGAACCCACACCGAAACGATCGACGCCTTCGCGCATCGCTTCTTTGAGTGCCTCACTGGTGGCAAGACCGAGGTAGTCGTTGGAGGAGAAATTGATGACGCTGTCACGTTGGGGCAACGCAATCTCCGCACCACTGGTGGAGAGCACGCGGCGCAATGACCGCCGCAGCCCCTGCTGCTGCAAATGCTCCAGCGCTTCCTGCGAAGCGTGGGTGAGATTGTGGGAAGTGTCGTTGTCCATGCTGGCGTCCGTACGCATGGAACGCATCGCCTGCGGTGGGGAATTTTCAAACAGAGAGAGGGGGCCGGAGCGCCTCAAGGTGGTCTGCACACTCCGTGTGCGGTCACCTCACGTGACGCAACCTTCAGTCAAGGAGTGGGGACATTCCTGTCCCCACTTGCTACGGCAATCCGGTAGATTGCTGCATTACCAACAGGTTGGATCCACAGAAGCAGCAGAGCTGCGAAGCAAACTGAAGGTGCCGACCTTGGAATGAGCTTCTGGATCCGGGATCCTATCACGCTCCAATGGGGGCAGGAATGCCCCACTCCTTGATACGAGGCTTTCATCTCCAGGGCTGCGCGTTTGCTATTCACTCCTTCGCCAACAACCCCTGCTCTCTCAGAAAGCTGATGCTCTTCTCCAGTGTCTTTGTATATGCAGGCTCCCGGTTGAAGTAACCGTGGGAATCCCCAGGAGAAACTTCCATCACACACGTTCCACCAAGCTCTTTCACCTTCGCCGCATATGCCTGGACTGTGTCGATGGGCACTGTGTTGTCTGCATCACCATGGAAGATGATGGTCGGCGGATGACCTGCCTTGAGATGATGATACGGACTCACCTTCAAGAGCTCCTCCTGCTTCGTGGCCGTCACTTCCGTGGCGCGGCGGAAGTCGAGCTTCACCGCGGGATTGAACAGCAACAAGGCCGCTGGCTTCGTGCTCACGCTCAGATCGTCCTTGGCATCGTTCACTTCGTCCAACGTTGCGAGCGTGGCCGCGAGATGGCCACCAGCCGAACCACCACCGGCGGCGATCTTCGTGGGATCAATGCCCAGCTCCGTTGCATGGCTGCGCACCCAGCGGAAGGCAGAGCGCGCGTCCTTCACGCAGTCTGGGATAGTCACACCGGATTGCGAGGTCAGGCGGTACTGCACGGAGATGGCCACCATGCCGAGCTTCGCCAGCTCCGCACTCTGGCGTGAAAACGCCATCGGGCTGCCATTGCGCCAGCCACCGCCATGGTAGAAGACGACTGCACCACGTTTGTCCTCCGCCTTCCAACCCTCGGGTTTCCAGATCCAGAGTTCCAGCTTCGTGTCACCGGCTTCCTTGTAGACCTTCTTCTCCGTAGGCTGCGGTCCTTGGATCTTTGCTTGTTGCTGCGCCTGCGATTTGGCGTTGTTGGACTTGGGCTTTGGCTTGGCGGAGTCTTGCGCAGACACCATCAACGGCAGTGCAAGCGCGACGGCAGAGACAACTCCAAAGGAGAAAGAAAAAAGGCGGGATGGAAGAACCATGCCGCCTTTAACGCCGGGGTAACCCTGGTGTTTCGTTAGAAATGCCATCCAAAGCTCAGCATCGGGCCGAGAGCGTCGATGCCGGGATTCACGTCGTCTTGATCCAAGTTGGAGACGTGCTGGTAATAGAGGCCGAGGGCCACGCTGCAGCGTTCCGCCACCATGAACCGGGCGCCGGAGTAAAGGAACCAGTTGAAGTTCAAGTCCTGGCCCTGGGCGCCTTCCACTTCATAGCCCTTGCTGTCCATCCAGCCCACACCACCGCCGGCGGCGAAGAACAGGGAGAAATCGCGCGGGGCATTCCACCATTCCAGGGTGCCGGAACCGGCGATGCCGAAGTAGTAGTCCTCCGGACCTTCCACAATAGGCTCCAGCAGCAGCGAAATGCGGTGGCGGAAACCTAGGCGACCGCTGCCCACATTCCAGCCAAAAGCCTCCGGTGACTTCCACGTGATGATTTGCGGCAGGATGGTGTAGTCCAGCGGGGTGCCGTTGTGCCCCACGCGCCAGAGCGCCCCCGTTTCGAAATCGATTTCGTGATGCAGGAGCGGGTCGTAGGGTACCGGGGTGACGGTCGGCAGCGACTTATCCACCGGTCCGGCGACTGCAGCCGAGACCGCGAGACACAACGAAAGGAGCGGGGTCAGCACCAGCGGCTTGAGCTTCAGCATGCGGCGATGGTAAACCGTTTTTCTCAAGTGGGAAGCGGAAACAAACAGGCGCTATACAGCGGGATGGTAGCCGAGTTTCTCCGAAACTCGTGGCACGTTGAGTCATCCGGGAGATGTTTTCCCTCTCCGGGACCTAGAGCGGTTTAAGTTACCGCGTGGCCATTTTCGCAACCCCAACCGCGACCGGCGGTCGCAGCCACAGCCTGAGCCATCCGCCGCACCGCAGTAGCAGCCTTGGCTCTACTGTGGCTGCGACCGCTGGTCGCGGTGCGGCGAGTCACCTCTGATCCAAGGCCACGTCTTTGTTTAGAACGCCCTAGAGGAACGTTCCGTTCCGTATTCTCAGGGTACTTCGAGTTTCGGAGAAACCCGGCTACCATCCCTTCTCACCCACGATTCTGCCGCAGCGCCTCATAGAGCACGATGCCCACAGAGGTGGCCAGATTCAGGCTGCGCGTGCCCTCCATGGGAATGCGCAGGCACGTGTCCTTGTTCGCCTCCAACAGGGACTCGGGCAACCCGCGCGTCTCCGGCCCAAACACCAGATAACACTCCGCCGGAAACGTCGCGTCCCAATAGCTCTGCTGCGTCTTCGTGGTGAAATAAAACCACGGCACTCCAGTTGCGGCGCTCGCACGCAGATCCTCCAGCGTGTCCCACACGTGCACATCCACTTCCTTCCAATAGTCCAGCCCGGCGCGCTTCAACTGCCGATCATCAATGCTGAAGCCCAGCGGCTTGATGAGATGCAGCCTCGCGCCCGTCGCCAGACACAGCCGCCCCACCGCTCCGGTGTTGTGCGGGATCTCAGGCTGGTAGAGGACGATGTGGAGCATAAAAAAAATGCGAGAGTCGTGGTCGACTCTCGCATGGATCAATTCAAGCCCGGATATGAGCCAAAAGGCTAGGCTGCCTTCTTCGCCTCCGCGGGCTTCGCGGCCGGTTGCTGCGCCGCCTTGGCAGGAGCCGCAGGACGCGGCGTGGGCATGATCTCCACCTTGAGTTCCTTCACCTTGTTGATCTGGTAGATCTCCGCCTCGTACTTCGCGGCGAGGTCATCCAGCTCCTTGCGCTTCGTCTGGAACTCGGTCTGCCACGCATCATACGCCACCTTGTCCGATTCACGCTTGTTGAACATGCCCTTCTGCTTGCCCCACAGGTTGCGCATCGGGCGCACGGCTTCGTCATTCCGCTTCTTGTTGAGCGCCACGACCTTCAGGGACTGCTGATACGTGGGGGAATCGGGATCCTCCTCCACCTCGGCATGCACGGAGAGCGCACGCTCATCCCAGGTGCCCACCAGCTTGCCATTGATGTGCAGATCATAGCGGCCGCTGATGAGACCAGAAGCCACATAGGACTCCTGCGAGGCAGTGTGTCCCGCTTTGGTGAGCTTCATGCCGAGTGGTGCCTCAGCCTGCTGCACCCACGGGAGCGCCTTCGGCTTCACGGTGTAGCTCACGGAGCGGGTGGGATTGCCCTTCACCTCCGAGACCACGGCGGGATTGATGGGCTGCCACTGGCCATTCACCACACGCACACCGGCACTCAAGATGGGCCCGGCTTCACCGGTCTGCTTCAGAAGCGTATACGCCATGATGAAATTGCCATCCGGTCCGGGATGGATGGCATCCTGGATGAGCGTGAAGTTCGGGTCGAAGCGACGCTGCTGCGCGGTGAACAGGTTCAGCGGTCCAAAGAGATCCACGAACTGCAGGTTGCGCTGCCAGGCCGTTTCCTGCAGCCACTTGCCATAGTAAGCGAGCACGGCGTTGTAGCCAGTAACCACCCGGCCTTTCGCATACTCCGGTTTCTCCTTGATGCGGACGTCCCACGCCTGGTGGTCGAACATGGTGGGGCTCATCACAATCACACGGCAGTTGATGGCCTTGAGGCGATCCAGCAGCTCGCTCATGTCCTTCGCGTAGGTGTCGAAGGTGGGCTTGTCGAAATCCTTGTAGCTGCCGTCGTTCATGCCCAGCAGCACCGTGGCCACGGTCGGCTTGAAGGCGGCGATGTCTTCGTCGAAGCGGTTCAGCACATCCCTGGCGCGGTCGCCACTCACACCCGCGTTACGGAACGCGAGGCGCATGTTCGGGTAGCGGGTGTAAAAATAGTTTTCCACGTACTGCGTGTAGAGACACGCATGGGTGATGGAGTCGCCCACGAAGATGAAACGATCGCCATCCTTCAATCCAAGACCCGCAGGGGTGGCAGGTACGGCGGGCTTTTTCGCTGGAGCGGCGGAAGGTGAGGGGGCAGCGAGTGACCGGCCCTCCTGGGCAGTGACCGGATGCGCGAGCAGCGCCGCCGTGGCCAGGGTGAGAAGGAATGAGCGTTTCATGGCAAGGATGGTATCGGGTGGAAAAACGGTGGTGGCTGGGTGCCTATTTGCGCCTCGACACCACCACTACCAGCACGAGGCCGAGGACGGTCGCGCCGATGATGACGAGTTCAGTGAAGCCGATGGAAGAGATCATATCGTTGAAGGGCAGAGCTGTGTCATTTCTGCTTTTTTGACAGATACACCACCAGGAAGATGATTCCACCCAGCACCAGCACAGGACCCCCCACCAGCGCCGCGATGACGAGCATCTCGGTCGTGCCAAAGGGCCCGATGCCGGCGAGGGGCGGAGTCATGACAGACAGGACAAACTACAGGTTCTTGATCGCGAGATTGCGGAATTCCACGTGATCGTTGTGGCCGCAGATGATGAGATGGCCGCTGGCATTCAGCATGCCAGGATGCTCGTGGCCATCAATGGGCTTCAGCTTGCTGAGGTCGGCATCCACAATTGTCACGCCATTGAGGATGACTTTGATCTTGGTGCCTTGGGCGACGATTTCCTGCGTGTTCCACTCGCCGATGGGCTTCATGCCTTCGTGCTTGGCGGGCAGCACGCCGTAAATGCTGCCGTGGTGTTGCCATTCCTTGATCTTCTCATGCTTGGGCACGTTGGCATCGATGAGCTGGATCTCCATGCCATTGAGGTGCGGCGCGGGAGCCTTGCCATCCTTGGGCAGATCACAGCGGATGCCCATGCCGTTGTTCGCACCCTGGCTGAGCTTGAAGTCGAACTTCAGGTGGAAGTCGCCATAGGCCTTCTCGCTGATGAGATGCTTGCCCTGCGGCGTACAGATGAGGACGCCATCCTTCACCTCGTAGCCCTTGGTGGTGTCCGCCTTCCAGCCCGCGAAGGACTTGCCGTCGAAGAGCGGAGTGAAGCCCTCATCTGCGGCACGGGAGACCGTGGTGGAAAGGGCGAGGGTGCAAAGACCGAGGGCGGCGGAGAGGAAGAGGCGGCGCGAGTACATGATAGGGAAGGACAACACCAACGCGGCTCGACACCAGGGTGTTGCGAGGAGATGTGCAGCGGCCCGTTTCATGGGCATTCCCCGACTCGTTTCGGGCACTATTGTCTCACAGCCAGCCACTTCATGGCAAGCCCGATGGCGAAGGGGGCGGTGAAGATGCTCACCACGGTGGTGGCCACAATCACCAGCACCGCCGTGGCCGGGTGCCCGCCGTAGTGCCGCGCCAGTACCACGGTGAAGACCGCCGCCGGCATGGCCGCCTGCACGCAGAGTACCTGCTTCATCTCCGCGCTCAGGGGCATCCAGAGCCCCACCGCAATGAACAGGAAGGGCAGCAAAAACATGCGCAGCACCGAGGTGGCCACGGCCACATTCAGCTTGAAACGCTCTTCGCCGATGAGGTCCATGATGGTGCCGCCAATGAGGATGACGCACAACGGAATGGCACATGCCCCGAGCTGGCCGAGCAGCACGTGAATCATTTCCGGCACGTGCGGCCCCACCCCGGCGTAGTGCAGGACCAGTGAGGCCAGGATGCTGATGACGGGCGGATTGATGGCGTGCCTCCACGGCGCCTTGCTGAAGCCCGTGAGCAGACCCACGCCCACGGTCCACATGGCAAGTTCCACGCCCAGCGTGTAGGTGAAGAGCACCCCGATAAGCGGCTTCCCAAAGAGCGCCTCCGTCACGGGGATGGCCACAAAGCCGTAATTCTGCAGGCCGGTGCAGAGGGCGAAGGTGCGCGCTCCCTCCCCTTTCTTGATGCCAATCAGTGGCGTGACCAGGTAGCAGAGCCCCATGGACGCGGCCACCATCACGAAGCCCAGAGTGGCATTCAGCAGGACCTGCCCACCGTTGTTCAGCGCCGGATTCCCCACGATGCGCTCAAAGGCGAGGCATGGAAAAAGCACCCGCACCGCGAGGTTCATGATGCCGAAGTCCGCCTCGCGTGGCATCCACCCAATCCGCCGGGCACCCGCGCCCACCATCATGGTGAGGTAGACAGGAAGCGTGGCGAGGAGGATGGTAGAATAGTTCATGAACGATAGCGCCCCCTCTTGGTCAACGGGACCGGCCTTCCGGTCAATGAATTCGCTGCAGTTGCTGCGGCGGCACGTCCTTTGCGAACGTGTCATGCACATCCATTTGACGGACCGCTCCGCCGCCCTTTAACGCAGGGAAGAGAATCACACCATGCTCGTAGACGGAAAGCCCTACCGCACCGTCTGGCTCAAGCCGGACGAACCCCACATCGTGCAAATCATCGACCAGCGGAAGCTGCCGTGGAAGTTCGAGGTCGTGGACCTGCGCACGGTGGATGAGGTAGCACGGGCCATCAAGGATATGTGGGTGCGTGGCGCGGGCTGCATCGCCGCCACTGCGGCCTATGGCATGTGGCTCGCCTCGCTGGAGGCCATGCGTGACCCCGACTACAAGCTGGCCACCAAGCTCGGTGCCCGCAAGCTCCTGCAGACTCGCCCCACGGCGGTGAACCTCATGTGGGCCATCGAACGCCAGCTCGCCGCCCTCTCGAAGGCGCGCACGGACATCCAGGCCCTGGAGATGACGCGCGAAACCGCCGAATCCATTGCCGATGAAGATGTGTCTGCCTGTCGGGCGATTGGCGAGCATGGACTCACGCTGATTCAGAGCATCTACCGTGGCAAAAAGCCCGGCGAGCCGGTGAACATCCTCACGCACTGCAATGCCGGCTGGCTGGCCTTTGTGGACATCGGCAGCGCCACCGCGCCCATCTACGCCGCGAAGAAGGCTGGCATTCCCATCCACGTATGGGTGGATGAAACCCGCCCGCGTAACCAGGGCTCACGCCTCACCGCCTGGGAACTCTCGCAGGAGGGCATCCCCCACACCATCATCCCCGACAACACGGGCGGCCACCTCATGCAGCATGAGAAGGTGGACATGGTCATCACCGGCGCGGACCGCATCACGCGCAAGGGCGATGTGGCGAACAAGATCGGCACCTACCTGAAAGCACTGGCCGCCAAGGACAATGGCGTGCCCTTCTACGTGGCCGCCCCCGGCAGCACCATTGACTGGGAGATGAACGATGGCCTGCTGGAGGTCCCGATTGAGCAGCGTGGTGAAGAAGAGGTCGCCTTGATCGAAGGCATGACCAGCGCCGGCAAGCTGGAGACCGTACGTCTCTTTCCGCAGGCGAGTCCGGCTGCGAACTACGGCTTCGACGTCACCCCTGCTCGCCACATCACCGGCATCATCACCGAACGTGGGGTGGTGCGTGCGGATGAAGCAGCGCTGGATCGGGCGTTTTCGTGAGTGGTGGTCCGCACACTCCGTGTGCGGTCAGAGGTCTGGAGCAAAGCACACCCCTGCGGGTGAAAGCCTCACACTCAAGGAAGGAGGATATTCTTCCGAATTGGGTATAGCTAGCCGGTGGAGTGGTTCCGAATCGAGGAAGCCCTCGACGCAAAGAAATGGGGGCAAGAATGCCCCCACTCCTTGAAGATTCTGTCCCCGTCACGGGAGGTAGCAAATCGATGACCGTACACGGAATGGGCGGACCACCATGGGCCGCTACTCCCCGGCCTCTTTCTTCACCTCAGCCTTCTTCTTCTCCACCTCGGGTGAGCTCAGCTCCTCGAGCTTCGGTGGGGTACCACCCTTCGGCACGAAGACCAGGGCAGCGCCATTGATGCAGAAGCGGCGGTCTGTAGGGGTGTTGTAGCCTTCCTTTTCAAAGACGTGGCCCAGGTGGGCTTCGCAACGCTTGCACACGGTTTCCACGCGGCGCATGCCGTGTGAGTTGTCCACGCGCTCGAGCACGTTGTTCGCCTTCGAGGAATCATAGAAGGAGGGCCAGCCGCAGCCGGAGTGGAACTTCTCCTTGCTGGTGAAGAGCTCGCCACCGCAGCAGACGCAGTAGTAGGTGCCTTCGCCTTCCTTTTCGAATTTCTCATACGCAGCACCATGGGCGCGCTCCGTGCCCGCGCGGCGGGTGATGGCGAACTGCTCGGGCGTCAGCTTCTTGCGCCATTCCTCATCGGTCTTGGTGACTTTTCCGGTTTCCATCTTCGTGGTAGAGGCTTCAGGGGTTTTGGGTGTCGCGGGCTTGTCCTCGGCAAGGGCCAGGACCACGGGCAGCGCAGAGGCCAGCGGCAGGAGAAAGATCAGCGGCGTTTTCATGGATGGGTGATCGAACTACGGACAGTCTGGCACAATATTAGGCACGACAGGTATCTGAGTGTCGATCCATCATCAGGTTCGACACTAGGATACGCAAGCTCAGGGACCTTAGATTCAAGAGGCCCCACCCAAATTCGCCATCGTCATCACCCTCCTAAATCCTCACTTGCCAATGCAGTAGAGCGCCTTGTTCGACCGCAGGAAGAGGCAGCCGTCGCTGACTGCCGGGGTGGCGTTGAAATCCGTGGTGTCGCCCACCAGGACATTGGTGCCCAGTACCTGAAACTGGGGTTTCGCCGCCAGGATGTAGGTGCCCTGCTTGCGGCTCACGGCGTAGATCTTGTCCCCGATGAGCAACGGGGAGGCATAGAAGGGTTTGCCACCTCCCCGACGTCCGCCCCCTCCAGCCGAGGGATCCGCCGCTCCGCCAAGACGTTCGCGGTAGATCATCTCACCCGTCTTTGCATCCGCGCACCAGGCGAAGCCCTGGTCACTCACCACGTAGAGTTTCCCATCATGGTAGAGGGGCGTGGGCACATAGGTGGACTGGCTGTCCTGCCAGAGCATGGAGGAGGCGCTCACCTCGCCTTTGTCACCCGCCTTCAGGGCCACGCGCATGGTGGAGGGGAATCCGCCAAAGACGTAGATGTCCTCCCCCTGCACCACTGGGTCCGGCGCCACATTTCCCTCGATGCCCGTGGGCGCATACCAGCGCAGTTTGCCAGTCTCGGGATTCATGCCCCACAGCTCACTCGGCGCGGCAAAGAGGAGATCCTCGCGCCCATCCGCGCGCTTGAGGATCTGCGGTGAGCTGAACGCGCCCTCCAGCAATCCGGCGGTCTGCTTCCACACCTGCCTGCCCGTCGCCTTGTCGAAGGCGATCACAGACTGCGCTTCATCCGCCGCATTGACGATAAGGAGGTTTTTCCACAGCACGGGAGACCCTGAGGAGCCCCAGCGCTGACGCCCTGACTCGCTGCCGGTGGGGGCCTTCCACACTTCCTTGCCGTCCATGTCCAGCGCAACGACACCGCCCTTGCCCCAGTGCACGTACACATGCGCGCCATCGGTCACCGGGGTGTTGCTGGTGTAGCCGTGCTCGCGGATCATGCCGCGCCACTCGTCATCCTGCTGCGTGGTGGGGTAGTCCTTCTGCCAGAGTTTCTGCCCGGTGACCTTGTCGATACAAAGGACGTGGCGCACCAGTGCGCTCACATCGCCATCCTCCTTCTGGCCGGAGAAGCACGTCACGAACACCTTGCCACCCCACACGATGGGACTGGACGCGCCTGCACCGGGAAGACCGAGTTTCCACTTCAGATTCTCCTGTTCACTCCAGGCTGTGGGAACGGTGGCATCCGTGCTGACGGAGTCACGGTTCGGTCCGCGTGTTTGAGGCCAGTTGCTCGCAAGCGCAGGCAACGAAAAACACAACACTGCGGGGAAAAGAAGGAGCGGCTTCATGGCTGAAGGAATGAAACAGCCCGGAATTGCCCCGGTTGCGCATGAGTGAGTGATCACGACAATCTCTGCTTCGTGACTTGCAGCACCGCCCTCCCGATGCTTCGTCATTCCCACATGCAAGCGGTCTTCTTTCGCGCCGGACTCGGCGACGTGATACGCACCATCTACCTCACCCAGGCGTACAAATTCATCAGCGAGACCACGGAACCGGTGAAGGTCATTTCCGCCTCGCACAATCCCTTCACGACCGAGATCTTCCGCTACCATCGGAACTCGAAGAATTTTCTCATCCTTGAACTGGGCCATAAGTATGAGCAACTCCTCAATGCCGGCCTGAGGGCCGGAGATCTCGATCGAGCCATTTGTGAGTTTGCCGAAGTACGTCAGGAAGACCTCTTCACCGGGAAAAAGCTGCCGGACTTTGTCCCCCAGTTCAATGCTCCAGACGATGTCGAATCCTCCGGTCATCTCATCTTCCAGCCGTTTGCCGGGAGTGTGGCGGATCGCACGTTCTCAGATGCACTGATGTCGGATCTGGTGCGCATCCTGGAGAAGCTGCCGTGCCACGTCTATTTGATCACCCGCAGCTTCACACGCAAGAGCAACACCGGACGTTTGATCCACGCGAGTGAAGACGCCCGCCGCTTCACCCGTGAAAACATCACCGTGATGGAACATCTCAGCGTGCCTGCCACGCTCAACCTGGTGAAGTCCAGCAGCGCCTACCTGGGCTGCTGGTCCAGCCTGCAGCAGGCCGCGTGGTTCGAAAACAAACCCGTGGCCGTGCTGTACCCACCGAACTGGTGTGATGTGGTGAAGCGCACCGGGTATGCCTTCGGACTGGATCGCCCGGATTGCTTCCACACCGACTTCAAGGCACTGGATCTGGACAGGCTGCAGGCATGGCTCGCCCAGTGGATTTCGCACCGCCCAGCTTCGCCAGCGCCTCCCGGATCACTGTGATGTGTCCCATCGCATGCGAGGGAGGCACGCTGAGGTCTTCTGCCTGCAACTTGTAGGGAACCACCTCCGGATAGTAGAAGGGCACCCCGCTCACCCGCGCGAATACCATGCCGTGGAAACGGCCTGTGAGCACCAGCTTTGAACGCGCGATCTGAAGGTAGGCCTCATGCGGAGTCAACGACTCCATCACCTTGGTACCCGGATAGCGTCGCCGCGCGAAGGAGAGTTGGGCCTCATCATCCACGCGCGCGCCCATGCTCAGCCAGGTCGTTTCATACTTCATGGAACTGAAGAACTCGACGAAGCGTTTGCTCATCGGGTCCGAAGGAGACACCCGCCCTGCCACCACGATGGTGAGCCCACCGCTGCCTTGGGCGGGCGTTTCATCCACGAGTCCCGGCATGAGGTAGCCTGTGTCCGGATACCACCGGGCAATGTCACGTCCCACGAGATCACGCATGAGACTCACGCATTTCGGTGAACGCAGCGTGATGAAGTCTGCCTGTTCGAAGTAAGGCACCCACGGCTTGAGCGAGTCCCGGAATCCTGCCTCATGATCCGGCCGGAACTGAAACCCGCACGAGGAGAATCCATAGGGCACTCCAGCCCCGATGGCCCACTTCATGTAGTGCTCCATCTTCGCAAAGTGCGGCGATGGAGCAGACGGGTCTTCTCCCTTGGGATTATTGTACAGGATACCACCACCACCCATGACCACCAGATCCAGATCCGCCGGCATTTCCTCCGGCAGATCCGAATTGTAGATCAGCAGTTCATGTTCCGACAGGTGTCGGGAATAGATCAGGGGATAGGTGTTGTCGCCGACATTACCGTAGCCACTCGCGCCCACGAACGCGATCTTCATAGAGCGGCGGGAACGAACGCCGGGGACTGGGTCTTGATCCGGGTGGACCCTTGGGCTTGCGGGAAGAGGGTCTCGAACTGGGCAGCCACCTGGCTCCAGGCGTACTGCGGCTGCCGGACATGGGCCATGCCTTCGCGCGAGAGGCGCTGACGCAGGCTGGCATCCGTGTAGATCTGCTGGAGGCTCTGCACGAAGCATTCGTCATCAGGAAGCGCTCCTACCGTGTTGATCTCGGGGTGGACCAATTCCGTGGTGCAAGGCACCTTGATGGCGGGCTCTGCCCATTCACCCAGCGCGGCCCAGTCCGGCACGATCTGCGGCACGCCGCAGGCCATGCCTTCCATGGTGGTGAGCCCCCAGCCTTCGCCCAAGGTGGTGGACACCTGCACATCGAGTGCATTGTAGGTGTCCTGCAGGTGCGAGGCGTCGCACGCCTCATGGAGCTCTTCCGGTCCAGTGAGGATCAAGCGACCCGCGACTCCGTAGAAGCGGGCCACGCGTTCCAGATTCCACCCCGTGTCCTTCTTTGCGCAATGCAGCAGAAGCCAGGCATCCTTCACATCATGCGCCTTGGTCCACTGGGCAAAAAGGCGGATGGTTACATCCAGGCGCTTGCGGGGCTGGTTGCGGTTCACATTACCCACCACGAAAGCGTTCTCAGGAAGCTGAAGGCCCAGCCGTGCGCGTGCGGCCTTCTTCTCCACGGGCTGCCACTGCGAGCCATCCAGCCCGTGAGGGATCACGTGCCGTGAGCCGGTGAATCCGGCCTGCACCGCCTGCTGGTAGCCGTAGTCCGTGTACCACACGGCGGCGGAGAGTGATTCCAGGCGACGGATATCCGCGGGATCAAGATGCGCACCATCAACCGGCATGTAGCCAATGATCGGCAGAGTCTTGGGCGCATGATCAAGGAAGGCGGCCACATTCCACCAATCATTGTTGATGATGGCTACGTCCGGCGCGATCTCCTCGCAGAGCGCGGCGAAGCGATTCATGCCCCACATGTCACCGCCCTGCCAGGCGGGCAGAATGGTGTAGGGATATTCGTGGCGGGCGCCGCTGTAGTTGATGCCGGAAACAAAGACCTCCCAGTCGCGATGCAGATGCGCGAGCACGGAGTGCGTGACCGTGGCGAAACCCGTGGGAACCGTGGCGTCTCCCACCCACAGGAGGCGGCCCTTTGCCGGAGTGCTGCGCACGGCGGCCTGCGCCATGATCGTCGTGGCCTCGCGGGCCTTCTTCCGCGAAGTACGCGGAGAGACCTCCAGGGCATTCACGGGAACGCCGGAGCCGCTGGCAAGGATGGTGGTAGAGGTCTTGGAAGTGAGTTGTGCCTGGAAGCTGGGAGCTGCTTGGGCGGGAGAGTGGTTGCTGGGTGTGTTCATGATGACTTTCAATACTCGCTGATCTTGAGGTCCGGCAGTGCGTTCTGAAGCTGGTTGATCAGGCGGAGTTCGGGACCGACATCGATGATGTTGGGGTCGGACACGACAGCATTGATTCTGAGCAGGCGAAGATTCCGAAGGGCGGCCAGTGACTCAACCGCTCCCTCATTGAATCCCTGGGTATCTTTCAGATTGAGACTGGTGAGCGACTCCGCCAGGCGCGAGAGATATCCCAGACCGGTGGAGGTAATCTTGGTACTGGCGAGATTGAGGTTTTGCACAGACCCGGCGATGGCAGCGGCATCCACCACGACCGCGAGATCCTGATCCCGGAAAGCAGGCGCCTGATGAAACGAGATGCGCCAGATTTCGAAATCTTCCTTGGGCAGGTCCACTTCCGAACGAATTTCGTATTCGCCGCCCATCATCTGCAGCGGCGCACCCTCTGTGACGTAGTTGATCGTTCCACCCCTCGCAAAGACCGTGCGGGCCAGCGCGGCCTGTGCCTCCCGGCGTTCGGACGGCGCGGTCGCCGTCTGAGGCGGCGGATGGGTGGCAGAAGGCGACGGCGCCATCTCCTTGGACGGGGTCATGCCAAAGAAGTAGGTTCGTGCCCTCTCCATCACGCCGCTGGAATCCCCGAAGATGAAATATCCCAAGGCAAGCAACGAAAGGGTGGAGAATCCCCAGCTCAGGTTTCTCCACCAGGGCCCCCTTGGCTTCTTTCGCAAGTGCACCGTGGTGGCAGACGGGCTGGCCGGTGGATCTGGATCGCCGGGCACCGGGGTGCGCTCAAGAGGCGAGGGATTGGGGGCAGCTCCCGTAATCGGATCTATCAACTGACGCACCACCGTGCTGAGATCCCCCACGCTCTGGTAGCGCCGCTTGGGATCCACCTGAAGCGCGCGGCTCACCACTTCATCAAACCTCTCGTCCACACCCACGGCACGTGAAGGCGGCTCCCAGGCGCCCTTCGGCACATGATTCGTGAGCATTTCATAGAGCATCACGCCCAGGGAATAGATGTCAGCACGATGATCGACCTCGTAGTCGCGGGTCACGGCCTCGGGCGCCATGTAGTCCGGCGTGCCCAGCGCATCGCTGGCGCCGGTGAGCAGGTGCTGGGGTGGCGCGCCGATGACCTTGGCCAGGCCGAAGTCCGCCACCTTGGCGCGTCCATTTTCATCAATGAGGATGTTCGCCGGCTTTACATCACGGTGTACTACACCACGGGAGTGGGCGAACTGCAGCGCCTCGCACACCTGCATGGCGATATTGAGGAGTTGCTTCGCGGTCGCGCGTCCCTCCTTCATGAAGCGGCGGAGGTTCGTGCCCTTCACATACTCCATGGCGTAGTAAAGGCAGCCGCCGCTGGCCTCACCCGAGTCATACACGGAAACAATATTCGGATGGTTCAGCAGCGCCAGCGCCCGGGCTTCGCGGCCAAAACGCTCGGCAAACACCCGGCGATTCCGCAGCGATACCGGGAGCAGCTTGATGGCAACAACGCGATTCAGGCTGCGCTGTCGGGCCCGATACACCGCGCCCATCCCTCCGCGATCGATGAACTCGAGAAATTCATACGCAGGGATCTGCTGATCAAGTTCCTCGATGGAAGGTGGGTTGAATGCGCCCAGATCAAACGGATCCGCTATCGGCGACTGATGCTCCCCTGGCGGGGTTAGAGCGGCCAGACTGTGAGGATCCTTCTCTGATTTCATCTCTCCACGAAAAAGGAAGATAGTTGGCGGAGAAAAAAATAAGGGGCTTTCCTACAAACACAAGGTGATTTGCGGACGAGCACTTCACCCCCGATTCAGCGCGCAGCCACCAAATAAAGCTGTATTTGTCACACTTGTCACCCAAAAGTCGCAGAAGCGACTCAGCGCGAGAGGGTGGCGCTCATGTCCGCCGCCAGGGCAGCGTTGCCAATGATGCCGGATTCATTGCTAAATTTAGCCGGAACCAGTTTCAAACCTTCCCAAACCACGGTGGAGAGCATGGATTTCATCTTTGCTTCCAAAGGCTCAAACAGGAGCGGTCCTGCCTGCGCCACACCGCCACCGATCACAAACGCATCGGGATTCAGCAGCCAGGCAATGCTCGCCAGTGCCGTTCCGAGCCAGTCTGCTACTTCACCCCAGACCTGGCGTGCAATGTCATCACCCGCATGCGCTGCTTCCGCGATCGCTTTGGGAGTGCACTCTGAGGCTTCGCGATGTACTCCGGCCTGCGCATACCGGTGCACGGCGTGCTCAGCGATCTGATTGTTGCCCACGTACTTCTCCAGGGCGCCGAGATTGCCGTAGTGCCCGCTGGTGCCTTCGAAGTGGATGCTCATCTGCCCGATTTCCCCGGCGGAGAAATGTCCGCCGCGATACATCTGGCCATTGAGAATCAAACCTCCACCCACACCAGTACCAAGGGTGAGTGCCACGACATTCTTCATCCCCTTGGCCGCACCATAGCGCCACTCCGCGTAGGCCATGGCATTGGCGTCATTCTCCACAGTGATGGGAAGGCCGGTGAGATCGCCCAGGATTTTGCGCAGGGGAATGTGATGCCATCCCGGGACATTGGTCAGCACGTGGACAAACCCCTTGTCGAAGTCCACGAGTCCCGGAACACCCACACCAATCGCAGCAATGTCCGGATACTTCACGCACAACTTCTCCACGCGCTCTGCCATGGCACGAATCAGGGCATCGGGTTCCTTGTAGTCACCGGTGATGATAGGTGCATCCGTTTCCAGCAGGGTCTCACCACGGCAAACACCCAGCTTGATGGAGGTGCCGCCAAAATCGACGCCGACTGCTGTGACTGCCTGGGAAGTCATGATGTGATGTGCGAAAAAAGAAAGGGGTGCGTGAGGGTTAAGAAAGGGGGTGGAGATTTCCCACGAGTCGCAAGCCGTGCAAGGTCAAATCCTCATCCACCCGCTCGATCTCCGGCAAGGCGGAGGCGATCCATGCCGCGTCTCCTCCAGTGGCCACCACCCTGAGGCCAGTCGGATTTCCCATTTCGCGACGCAATGCTTCCAGGATCCCGCGTACCATGCCGCGATATCCGTGCGCCGCACCGGAGAGAATGGCCTCCACGGTGGACTTGCCGATGGCGTGCGTGGGTTCGTGCAGATCCACCTGCGGCAGAAGAGCCGTACGCTCGTGCAGATAGTCCGTCATCAGTCGCAATCCCGGGGCAATCACGCCACCCACATAGGAGGCGCTGGCATCCACAATGTCGAAGGTCACCGCCGTGCCGAAGTCAATCACAATGCCCGGCGCACTATATAAGTGAGCGAGCGCCACGGCATTCGCGAGGCGGTCCGCGCCGATGGTCTCGGGCCTTGGATACGTGATGCCGATGCCCAGCGGGATGTCATGCCGCAGCACCAGCATGTTCTCGAAATAGCTCTTCAGCTTCTCCGTAGCTGCGGGCACTACGGAAGAGGTGACCACCCGGTCGTACTTCCAGCCATCCAGGGCTTCGGCAAGTTCCGCAGGAGCCAATCCTGCCGTGGGGAGGTCCCGCTGTTCCTGAATCTCCGTGCGACTGGCAAGTCCGAACTTGGTGCGGCCGTTGCCGACGTCGATGAGGAGGTAGTCCTGAGGCATGGAGTGGGCTGCTTTGATAGCGAGGGACCGGGGACAGGCAAGCGCAGCGACCTCCGGACATCGCCACCGCCGTCACCAACCGTCCGGCTGGAAGGTTTTGGGTTCCTTATTCTTGAGGGTTTCCAAATCAAAGGGGGTGGCACCTTTCACCGCAGCCTTGTTGCCACTCACTTCCAAGCTGAGGCCGTCCTGCAAATCCTTCTTCTCCAGCCAGTAACGGAGCTGCACATCCTGGGTGGTACCGGGGGCGATCTCCGGCTGGGGCTCGAAGGGAAGGAAGTAGCCCGGAATCTCCCGTCCACTGGCGGTCAGCAGACGCACTTGGGGTGGCTGGAGCACCAGCTTTTCCGAGCCGGAGTTCTGGATGCGGGCCTCAATGTCGAGCCGGGCATTGCCAAAGTCCCGCTCAACTACGGCACGGTGCACTTGGAGTGGCTTGCCGGGGTCTCCTTTGACAACAGTACCGGTTTTGCGGGGTGGAGGCGTATCCCCCTCTTCCTCCTCGGACGGTCCGCTGGTAAACACCCACACCAGGCCACCGACCACGATGGCCAGCAACACCCACAGCTCGACGCGCTTGAAGAGATTCATCGCCACATCATGGCACGGGAGGGCGGGCGGGGAAAGCAGGAGGTGTCAGCCAGGGCCCTGAGGCCCTGCCTTGTCGCGTCCCGGTTATTGACCCGCTGAGGCGGCTACGCCAGCCACACCGATGAACATGACCACCACCAGGATGATGAGGAGTGATACCGCCAGCAGAATGGCAGAAATCATGCCGCAGATGCGCCCGGCGGAGGTGTTTGACCTGCCCTCGGGGTCCATGATGCCGGCATCCATCTCGCGTAAGTCGTTGTTCCCCATGATCCAGGCGACGATCCCGAAGATCTGGCAGGTGACGAGGCCGAGGATGCCGAAGACAAGGATGAGAGTGCCGCGGTGAGGTTTCATAGCAGGATGGAGAGGCTGCAGAATTCATAAGCAAAGCAGGCGGAATGTTTCTCCGCAAGTGTCCAGTCGGGCGGCAGACCGCATTCTTGCTTGCCAATTTGGCTTTCCCCCCTACACTGCCCGCCCCCTTCCCGCCTTTGTGGGTTGGGGACCGTCAGAAACAATTCAAACCGCCGCGTGATCGAATCAGTCAAGTGACTGAGCTCCAGCCCCGCTGAAGTGCGATTGCAGGCCCCCATCGCTACATGTCCCAACAACTCGCAGAACTCGTCGAAGCCGGAGTCCATTTCGGCCACCAAACCCGCCGCTGGAACCCGAAGATGAAGAATTTCATCTTCGACTCGCGCAACGGCATCCACATCATCAACGTCGAGAAGACCATCGACCAGATCGGCGAAGCCTCGCTGTTCTTGAGCGATCTCGCTCGCAAGGGCAAGCGCCTCCTTTTCGTGGGCTGCAAGCGCCAGGCGCAGGAAGCCGTGCAGGAAGCTGCCGAAGCCTGCGGCCAGTACTATGTGAACCATCGCTGGCTGGGCGGCACGCTCACCAACATGAGCACCATCCGCAAGAGCGTGGCCCGCTGGCAGTACCTTGATGACCTGCCCAAGCTCCCCGAGTTCAAGGCCATGTCCAAGAAGGAAATCGCCGCGCTGAACCGTGAAAAGGCCAAGCTCGAGCGCAACCTCAAGGGCATCCGCTACATGGACGGCCAGCCGGACGCCATGATCATCGTGGACAGCGCTCGTGAGC
Organism: Roseimicrobium gellanilyticum; assembly: GCF_003315205.1. Lineage (NCBI taxonomy): Bacteria > Pseudomonadati > Verrucomicrobiota > Verrucomicrobiia > Verrucomicrobiales > Verrucomicrobiaceae > Roseimicrobium > Roseimicrobium gellanilyticum. Next base: position 153,694 of record NZ_QNRR01000009.1, read on the forward strand.
ACATCGCCGTGCACGAAGCCCGCCGCCTTCGCATCCCGATCGTGGCCCTGGTGGACAGCAATGCGGACCCCGACCTCGTGGACTATCCGATCGCCGCGAACGACGACGCCATCCGCTCCATCCGCATCATCCTGCAGAAGCTGATCGACCCGATCATCGTGGCGCAGGCCGAAGCAAAGAAGTAAGGCGGCATCGCCACTTGCCTCGAACGTTTCCGGCGCGCAGCTTCACCGCTGCGCGCCTTGTTTTCCAGAAATCCCATTTTTCCACTCATTCATTCCCATGGCAGAAATCACCGCTGAAATCGTCAACAAGCTCCGTCAGAAGACCAACGCTGGCATGATGGACTGCAAAAAGGCTCTCACCGAAGCCCAGGGCGATCTTGAGGCCGCTGAGACCATCCTTCGCAAGAAGGGCATCACCAAGGCCGCTGGCAAGCAGGACCGCGCCACCAAGGAAGGCATCATCGCCAGCTACATCCACCTCGCCGGCCGCGTGGGCGTGCTCATCGAGGTGAACTGCGAGACCGACTTCGTCGCGAAGAACGAGAACTTCCAGTCTTTCGTGAAGGACCTCACCCTCCACATCGCCGCCGCGAACCCCACCTACCTCCAGAAGGACGATGTGCCCGCGGACATCATCGCCAAGGAGAAGGAAATCGCCGCCGAGCAGGTGAAGGGCAAGCCCGCCAACGTGGTCGAGAAGATCGTGGAAGGAAAGATCAGCAAGATCTTCTCCGAGCAGTGCCTCCTCGATCAGGCCTACATCAAGGACGACAAGCTCACGATCTCCGACCTCATCAAGAGCAAGATTGCTGAGCTCGGCGAGAACATCGTCGTGCGCCGCTTCACCCGCTATGCGGTGGGTGGGGAGTAAGCGTCACACAGCTCACGCTGCATAATTCCAACGCGGATGGTGCCTTGCGCATCATCCGCGTTTTTTGTTTTAGCTCAAGCCGTGGAGGGAGGTTGGCACAGGAGTGATGGGTGTGGCGGGCTGCATTGGATCCAACACAGCGCCGAGCGGAGCGAGACGACTGCGAAACAGCCCGAAGGGTGAGGACGGAAGGACGAATCAAACGCGGAGACGCAGAGGAACTTCGGAGACTGAGATGACTGTGCATAGCGCATCGTGGGACTCGAAACCAACGGGAAAGGGTCTGTGGACACCGCCCAGAGAGCTGCTCTTCACAAGTAGCTGTATTTGCATTTCTCCGAAGTTCCTCTGCGTCTCTGTGTCTCTGTGTTGAACACCCTGCACCCAAACTCACCCACCTTGGGCAAACGGGGCAAACTCTCTTCCCTCTCTTTCACTTTCCACGTCATGCATTCTGCGCCACGCTGGCGTCTGCATGAATCGCATCGACCGCCTCACGGGCATGATCCTGCTGCTGCAAGGCCAGCGTGTGATCACGGCGGAAACCATTGCAGAACATTTCGAGATCAGTGTGCGCACCGTGTACCGCGATCTCGCGGCACTGGGTGAAGCGGGCGTGCCCATCGTCGCAGAGGCTGGCATCGGCTACAGCCTCATGCGTGGCTACCACATGCCACCCATCATGTTCACCGAGGATGAAGCTGCTGCGCTCTTCCTCAGTGGTGAAGTCGCAGAACAGGTCGCGGATGACTCGCTGCGCCAGGCATTGCGTGCCGCGATGCTCAAGATCAAATCCGTGCTGCCACAGGAAAAGCGCGACTACCTACAGCGACTCGGCAACGCCGTGAGCGTGCGCCTACGCCGCGAACACGCGGGTGCAAAACACGAGGGGCTGCTGCCCATCCAGGACGCCGTGGTAAGGCGTCGCTGCCTGGCCCTCTGTTACAACACGGCCAACCGCGGCGCCATCACCGAGCGCATCGTGGAGCCGCTGGGCGTGGTGTTCTATGCCCGCGAGTGGCACTTGATCGGATGGTGCCGCCTGCGCCTCGACGTGCGTGACTTCCGGCTCGACCGCATCCAGTCCTGGCAGGTGCTGGATGAGATCTTCACTGGGCACGAAGATTTCTCGATCAAAAGCTTCCTGAGAAGGGACGTCTCTTGTGAAGAGATGATTCCCGCCGTGGTGATCGTGCAGGGTATGATCCTCGAGGGTTTCCTCCACGAGCTCCCAGGGACTCCGCTGGCTCGTGAGCCGCTTCCAGACGGAAGGGTGCGGCTGGAGCTGCTCACTTTCTCCCTGGAGTGGCTGCGGCATTTCCTGCTGGGTTATGGCACCATGGTGGAGGCCGTGGAGCCCGCAGATCTCCGCGATGGCGTGCGCGCCGCCGCACTCGCGGTGGCTAACCGCTACGCCAAAGAAGAGAAAGTGCGGGAATTCGCAGAATCCTGAAACCCTCCTGACATAGGGCTGTCAGTGCCGTGTGGTTGACTACCCACGTTGCCACCCATGTGGGCTGCGCAACGTCCACTAGCCAACCCAAGTACCACGATGAAACAGAACGCGATCAACTGGTTTGAAATCTACACCAACGACATCAACAAGGCCGCCGACTTCTACGAGAAGATCCTGAAGAAGGAATTGTCCAAGATCACCAACGAAAAGTACAACATGGCCATGTTCCCCTGTGACCTCGACAACGGGGTGGGTGGCGCGCTGACGCAGATGGACAAGTGCCAGCCGGGCGGCGGCGGCACGGTGGTCTACCTCAATGTCGAAGGCGACCTCGACGGTGTGCTGGAGCGCATCCCGAAGCACGGTGGCACCGTGGTGCAACCGCGCTTGGACATCGCTCCGCACGGCTTCATCGGCATCTTCAAGGATCTCGAAGGCAATGTTGTCGGTCTCCACAGCATGGTGTGAGTAAGACGGCAGCGAAGAACCCTCACGCGGATGATGCGCACAGGTGCGTCATCCGCGTTCATTTGTTTACATCACTGCCGGAACGAACGGGCCCCCTGGCTCCTGAGCCCTGTGCACTGCCGGTGGTGGCCTTCACCTCCGCCGGCTTTTGGCGTTTGTAGTAAACGTTGTAGTCGATGTGATTGTGGATCAGTGTGTCTCCGGGCGAGAGATAGCAAAGATAGTCGCTGTACACCGTCTGCTCCGCGCCTTTGTCGTCCTTCATCACGTGTGCAAACCCCATCCAAATGGGACCGCGCTCGTGTTCGAGCCAGATGCCTTTGCCTTTGGAGTGGCCGTAGTCGTAGGTGAATGTGCCATCGGGAGAAAGCACCAGCCGCGGTTGGTTTGAATCCTCGTCACACCATGTCCCTATGTATCTGCTGTCCTTGGCCGGCTTCTTGGACTCGCTCTTGAGGGCGTCCATCATCTCCACAAACCCCTTGGGAATTCCGTGGCCCACATGCTCCTCGAACCATTTTTTCTGTGCCTCTATATGCTCATTGAGAGGAGACTTTCCATGGTCTGGCATGGCCGGCTTGGCCTCTTCGGCCGCGGTCTCAGTCTGTTTCGGCACGGATCCTTTCTTCGGCGCCGCCTCCTGCGCCATCAAGCATGCAGGGGCTGCCACTAGGACGATGGCGACGAGGACACACATTCCGTTGCCAGTCTCAGGCAGAGCGGCCTGGTTGGCAATACGGTTACTTCGCATCCTCCAGCGACAGCAGCTTCATCGTCACGATCTGCTTCATGGGGACGGTTTGGCCTTGCATCTGCAAATGCATCTCCGTGCGCGTTTCATTGCGCACAATCACCCGCTGCTGCTGGTCGAAAAGTGTTTCAGCGGTGAACTTGGAACCATCTGCCCAGCCTGTGATGGAGGAAGCACCGGGGGACGTACTCAAGGAACCGTCCACGAGAAGCTTCGCATGCTTGCGTCCTTCGACTTCCACCACGGAATCAAACCTGCCCGCACCTTTGATCACCACCGCCACGGGCGGCATTTCCATCTTTTCCTCAATGTTCCATGTGTCGCCCACGCTGGCAGGATTCTTGGGCAGGAACGTTTCAAAAGATTTGCGCCACGCGTCCGCGATCTGTTTTCCATCCATGCTGACGGTGTTGCCCAAGGGCGTGGGCTGCAGCTTCTCCGAGCCGCGTGTTTCCACATACTTGTCGTCCTTGTCGAACACCAGTGTGACACTCTTGTTCAACAGTGCGCCAAACGTCTGCTGCAGGAAGGGTGGGGACTTGGCAGGGTCTGCGGAGTCGTAGGTGTGCGATTGGCCCATGATGTCCATGGTCGCCTTCACACCTGTCAGGCTGAATTCGGCGAGCTTGTTTCCGGTGGCGGGCTCTGCTGTGACCCGGAATTGAAATGTCTGTGCCACATCTGACTTTTCGGGTTTTGGGGCGCCTGGTACGGAGGTCGTCGAGGACGTGACTTGCTCATATTTGTAGAGCTTGCCCGGCTCCCAATGACTCCGCAGGACCTCCTTCTGCGCGAGGAGGGGGTGGGCGGCAATCAGGACAGCGAGGGAAAGGAGGAGGCGCTTCATGAAAAAGGCAACGTTGGGAGCTGGCGCGGAAGAAACCACCATCCCCGGACCGTGCCAAGCGCCTCCGGCTGAGAACGGTGCCAAATTTTCGCTTAATTGATCCCAACAAAACGATTTTTTTGAAAAAAGCCCGGTCTTTGGCACACTGCCCGCTATGATGGAGTGGCAACTGGGCAATGCCGCCGGCAAGAAAACGCAACACCACGCCATCTACCACCCAAACCAATCATCTATGAAAAAAGTCGAAGCCATTATCAAACCCTTCAAACTGGAAGACGTGAAAGAGGCGCTTGCCGAGGTCGGTGTGCAAGGCATGACGGTGGTGGAAGTGAAGGGATTTGGCCGCCAGAAGGGTCACACGGAAATCTACCGCGGCAGCGAGTACACCGTGGACTTCCTGCCCAAGGTCAAAATTGAAGTGGTAGTCGAAGGCGACCGTTGTGACACCGTGGTGGACGCCATCGTGAAGGCGGCGAACACCGGCAAGATCGGTGACGGAAAAGTTTTTGTAAGTGACGTGGTCGAAGCCATCCGCATCCGCACTGGTGAGCGCGGACGTGAGGCTGTCTCTGGAAACTAGACCGCGTATAAAAATTTCCGACTAACCATCGGAGTGAGGAAGCGTGCGAAAAAAGGGCAGGCCGGGCCGGGTGGTCCGGCCTGTCTTTTTTTTGTGGTCAATGGCTGCGCGCCATATTCTTGGATTTCAACACAGAGGCACAGAGACACAAAGGCACGAAGGGGAATGGAAAATGAGAGCCCCTGGGGGACTGAGCCCAAAGGGGAGCGATCCAGGCGCACGAGGGAGACGGGCAACTTTAGCCCACTCCCTTCTTCAGCTCTGTGTTTTCGTGTCTCTGTGTCTTCGTGTTGAATCCGAAGCACAAGGCCACCCCCTTTACTGCTCCTCCTCGCGCTTCCGGCGGCCCTGCTTCTGGAGCTGCTCCAGCGTGTCGCTCACGTCATCGACATTGTCCCAGACGTCCTTGGCCACCAGGATGGGGGCATTGTTCGCCACGGCCATGGCGATGCTGTCACTCGGGCGGGCGTCGATTTCCACCACCTTGCGTGCCTGCACCTCGTTTTCCGCGGTGAGGATCAGGCGGGCATAGAAGACGCCGCCGTCCAGGGCATTGATGATGACACGCTCCACCTTGGCGCCGAAGGCCCTCAGCATGTGTCCGATAAGATCGTGCGTCAGGGGGCGGTCCTTCACAATGCCGCGCATGGACATGCTGATGGCCAGGCCGACCGGCTCATCGACGAAAATGACAAAAGTCTTCTCCTCGTTGCCAAGGAACACGGCATGCCCGCTGTCCATTGCAACCACGTTGCGCAATTCCACTGGCACGACGTTGTTGATCATGAGGGAACGTAAACCCCTGCCTGTCCGGGGGCAAGGGGATGCCGCAGGATTCCTGCATCAGAATTCAACTGCCGCCCGGCGCCGGATACATCTCCCGGAATCGGCGGGAAACCTCCACATACTTGGCAGCCAGGCGTGCATTGTCCTGCTGCTCGGCATGGGTGAGCGTCCGCACGACCCGCCCCGGAGATCCGAGGACGAGCGAACCTTCCGGCACCTGGGTCCCCTTGGTGACGATCGCTCCGGCTCCGATGATGGATCGCGGCCCGATCACCGCGCCATCCATGATGATGGCTCCCATGCCCACGAGTACTTCATCGCCAACATCACACGCATGAATGACGGCACGATGACCCACGCTGACGCGCTCGCCGATGATCGCTGCATAAGCATCAGACACATGCACAATGCATCCATCCTGAAGGTTGCTGGATGGTCCCAGCGCGATGCGATTGATATCACCGCGCATCACACATCCATACCAGACACTCGCATTCTCTCCCACGGTGACAGCACCGAGAACCACTGCTCCTGGTGCTATAAAAGCCGTGTCATGAATGCTTGGAATACATTCAGGCATCAAGAAGTTTTTCAGTGAGGATTTTTCAGACATCTGGGGAGCATTAGCTGTTGACGCTTTCCATGGGCGTGGGCATAACGAACGCGTCTTCTCTGTTTCCGATCCAGTCACAGAGGAACCTCAACAAATCAAGCAACACACACCAATCATGAACAAAGCTGAACTCATCGAAGCAGTCCAAAAGACCCTTGGTGGTGAGACCTCCAAGCGCGCTGCGGGCGATGCCGTGGAAGCCGTGCTGACTGCCATCGCCAAGGGCGTGGCGAAGTCAGGAACGGTGCAGCTCATTGGCTTCGGAACCTTCAAGGTGGCCAAGCGCGCCGCCCGCACTGGCCGCAACCCGAAGACGGGTGAAGCCATGAAGATCAAGGCCTCCAAGACGGTTCGCTTCGTGCCTTCCTCGGCGCTGAAGGGATCGCTGTAAAGCTCATCTGGCATCACCAGCATCTACTCCCACACAAGTGCCCGCCGCCTGATGGCCGCGGGCATTTGTATTTTATGCATATTATTGCATAATTATTTCTATACTCCTTGGGCTGCTGCAAGCAGTCCCGCTGCTTTGTGCCGCGTCTCCTCCCACTCATGCGCGGGATCGGAATCCGCCACGATGCCGGCGCCGGTATGGAAATGCATGCGCCCATGCTCCCTCCATGCAGTGCGGATGGCGATGCTGAACTGGCTCTCGCCATTGAAACCAAAGCATCCGATCGCACCTGTATAGAGTCCGCGCTCGTGAGGCTCCAGTTCATGGATGATCTCCAGCGCCCGCTTCTTCGGTGCACCACTGATGGAGCCTCCGGGGAAGCATGCGAGAAAGGCCTCCACCTGGTCCACATCCGCGCGCAGCGTGCCCTCCACCGTGGAGACAAGATGATGCACCTGCGCATGCCTTTCCAGATGGAGGAGCTGCGTCACCTGCACGCTGCCATACTCACACACGCGGCCGATGTCGTTGCGCTCCAGATCCGTGATCATCACGAGCTCCGCACGCTCCTTTGGCGAATGCATGAGTTCATTCGCAAGCTGATGATCTGCATCACGGCTCTGCCCGCGTGGTCGCGTGCCTTTGATGGGACGCGTGACAATGTGGCTGCCGCTCATCTTCAGGAAACACTCGGGTGAGGCACTGCACACCTGCATGCCCGCGAGATCCAGGTAGGCTGCAAAGGGGGCAGGGGAGACATCCCGCAACCGCAGGTAGAAGGCGAGGGGATCCAGATCCGCCGGCCACTCGCCCGTCCAGGGGTAGGAGAGATTCACCTGATAAATGTCCCCGGCAGCGATGTACTGCTGTGCGCGCTCCACAAGGCCACAAAAGGTCGCCTTGTTCATCAGCGGCTCCATATCCAGCGAGGCACCAGCCATGCTGCGCACGACGGTAGAAGACGACGCTGCCACGCGGGCCGCAGAAGCATCCAGCCACGTGCCGCCGCCATGCTGGAACACATGACACTCCGGATACACGCCAAAGATGAATTGCCCATCGAAGCCCACCCAGCCGAAGAGGCCGCCTGAAGGCGCGCCAAGGTCCGGCACATGAGGCTGCTGGTACTGCTGGAGCACACGACGCAGCACCGGCGCGTCCCGGAAGATGTTTCCAGTCAGCACCTCCACCGGTTGAGAGGCCAGGATCGAGAGACTCGCGGCATCCGGCACCGCCGTGTCCAGCCAGACGAGGCCCCCGGCTGCATGCAGCCGCGTGGCCAGCTCCGTGGGCGGGAGCAGGCTGGAGGCTTGAAGCGGAAGGGTGGTGCCGGCGGGCATGAGGGGAAAGACCTAGAATGCGATCGTACGCCTCACACGCAAGGAGGGAATGTACGAACCTGCTTGACCTTGAGCAGGCTGGGATGGCAGCATGCTGGGGAAAAGAGGGCAAGCATGCACATGGCGGAATCATCCAAGAAGGGCACGCGCAAGGCTGCGGCGAACGCTCCCCACCGTACCATCATCCTCTGGCTCTCTGCCCTTTTCGTGGTGTCCATCACCCTCTCCGGATGGTATCCGCTCTTTCCAGAAGACTGGATCGTGGAGCACATCCTTGTCCTGGCGACTGCTCCCGTGTTGTGGCTGCTCTACCGCAAGATCCCGCTCTCGGTGGTGTCCTGGGTGGGTATCTATCTGTTCCTCTACATTCATGAGCTGGGCGCGCACTACACCTACTCGAAGGTGCCGTATGACCAGTGGACCCAATCATGGTTCGGCTTTTCGTTGAACGGCTTCTTCGGCTGGGAACGCAATCATTTCGACCGCTTCGTGCACTTCACGTATGGATTGCTGCTCGCGTATCCGCTGAAAGAGATCATCACCGCGTGGTGTGGGGCGAGAGGTTTCTGGCCCTGGTTCTTCGCGCTGGATGTGGTGATGTCCACCTCGTGCTTTTATGAACTGCTCGAGTGGGCGGCGGCGCTGGTCTTTAGCGAGGAAGTCGGCACGGCCTATCTTGGCACGCAGGGGGATGTGTGGGATGCGCACAAGGACATCCTTCTCGCGGTGATCGGGGGATTCATCACACTGACGGTGGCCACTGTTCTCGAAGCGCGCAAACGCGGCGCCGTGTTCTGGAAGGAGTGGCGGGAGAGCTTCCGGGTGGCGCGTGACGTCAACTAACGGGACGCTGGACAGAATTCGTTGCCCACCGAGCGTGACGCAAGGAAGTCCCTGACCTCCTCATAGTATTTTGCATCTTCGAACATGGAGCGGGTCATGTGATACCTCTGCCCGTTCGACAACACCACGGTGAGAATGGTCTGGAAGTTGAACCGGGTCTCCCAGAGACCCTCGACATCGGAGTAGCGGATGTTGGAAGATTTCAAATGCAGATATCCCGCAGGAAGGGTGAGCACCTCATCTCCCAGCTCCAGAAATCTTGGAAACACGGCGGTGCGCACCAGAAGGATGAGACCCATGAGCGAAAACAACCCACTCACAACCGTGAGCACCCAATAGAACATGGTCGCGCCCCCGGGACCAAATTCGATGAGATGCCAGAGGATGAGACCTCTGTCGTTATGCTGCGCTTTGGACGAAAATAGCAAGATGCCCAGACCAAAGAATACCAAGCCGAGAATCGCCATGGGAGGCGAAGGATTGTAGTGATAGCGCTTCGGAAGCTCCATACAGACAATGCCCGCACTATAGACATCAGCACTTCACCGTCTTCTTCTTTTTCCCAATGGTTCCACGCTGCTCAATCTTGCGCGAATAAGGACCGCACTGCTGTTTCTGCAAGTAGTGGAGGAAGGTGGGGCAGCGCTTTCGGGTGCAGCTGGATAGAACCAGGGTCCGCCCATTCAATCGTTCGTGTTCAGGAACGATTGGGCGGGAACCAACAAATGCGCGCGATGTTCGTTGTCACCCAGGGGATAGCGGACCACGAATTGACGCATGCCGATGTAGACGTTTCGGCACTCAGCATCGGTAGTGATGGAGTTCGGGTACCACCTGATCCAGTGTCCGTTGGGCACCAGGACCTCCGTGCGCTTCTCGAGTGATACCGCCAGCAACATTTCCGAGGTAACGATGCAGAATCGATCATCTGGAAGCACAGTCACGGCCAGGCCAGCACCCGGCAACTCTACAATCTGTGTGGCCGTCCACTTTCCCGAGAGCTTCGCCAGTTCTATGAGCGACCCTTCGGAGGAGGTGGGGCTATCACGTCCTTCTACCGCAAAGATTCTGTTCTTGTGCTGGATGAACCCGTTCACCCAATGCTCTGAGATCTGATATTTTATCTTACCATCAAGGCTATACCACCAAAGGGAAGAGCCAAACTCTCCGCGATTGTATACCGCCAGCCAGCCGTCCTCGGTGGAGAACAAATGGGGCTTCTGAAGATCATTGTCGCCGGCCACGGGCGCTCCCGTGGAGAACTTCGGCCACTCGCCCAGCGGTTCGTTGGAAATGTCCGTGTACAGCTTTGCATGCACATTGCCACCCTCCTGGGAAACGAACCAATCGTCCCGTGAGGCATCAGCACGGGACACAAAGCTTATGTGCTCATCGGACCGGGTTGGAGGCGGGGTCACTTCGATCCATTTCGTGACATCACGATCGTATGAACGCGGTTCATCCGCGGCACCGCCGCATGTGCCAAGGGTGACAAGAAGTAAAGCCGTCAGCAAAGATTTCATCGCTTCGTCCAGTCTAGCACTTCACCGTCTTCTTCTTTTTCCCGATGGTGCCGCGCTGCTCAATCTTGCGGATGTAATCGGGTGAATAAGGCACGGCACAACTGTTATTGCCGAGGTCCGCGGTCACTTCACCAATTTTCTCACCCGTCTCAATTGCCAGCCCGGTGAGTGGTGCCACATAAGCCCCCACGGAAATCACATAAGCATTCATCTGATAACGCACCAGATCCGCCGCGTCATGGATGGTGTTCTTCACGCGTTTCAGCAACGATTTGATTTCCGCAAGATCCAATTCCTCATCGGGCTTCACCGAGACAAGTCCACTCAGTGTGGCCCATCCCGTGGCTGCGATGAGGGGCTTCGGAGAATCGATCCACTTCACGGCCATGGTATGGCCGTGTGGACTGCCAGCGGCGACCCATGCCACCGTCGCTCCCGTGAGCGCTCCCGCGTAGGCTTTCTCCACCCAGCGCTGCAGATCCTTCTGCGTCATGCGCGCGTCATCCGCAATCAGACCGGCGAGATACATGGCGTCGTAGTTGCCGGTGTCATAGAGACCCAGCGCAAGCTGGTAATCCTTCCTGATGCGCTTCTGGATCTTCTTCAGCTCGCTGATGGCCACTCCGTAGCACGGCTCCTTCACGCCGTGACCGTTCATCAAGACTCTCTTGTAGCTCTCTTTCCCGAGTAGTTTCAGCTCGGCGAGGATGGACTGGACAGTGTCTGTGCTCATGGCCGGTGAACGAATCCCCAAGGCTGACAGGAAACGACAAGTCACACCAGTCCAAACCGTGTGGTTCCCGGTGGCAATGTCGAGCAATCGCGCAGACTCGAGAGCTCATCGAATAAGCCTTGCCCATCATTCGTCCGTAGTCCTACCTAGCGGCAACACCATGAAAGCACGTCTCTCCCTTGGATGCCTCGTCGCCTCAGTCACTGCGAGCGTGGGATTTCTGGGTGCCCCCTTCGCACACAGCGCGGATCCGCTTCCTCAGCTTCAGCTGCGCCAAACGATCATCCGGGTTCCCGAGAGCGCGTTGTTCAAGGCCCTGGAGAAAAAGCCCGATGACGACACCCTGGCAACAGAACTTCGGGATTGGGCGAGCACTGGAGCCGCACAGGTGGTGTCTGATCTCTCAGCCAAAGTCGAGTGGGGCGGGAGTTTCGACGTGAAGAACGGCCTGGTATACAAGTGGGTTGTGGAGAACGATCAGGATTCCGACAAACCGGTACTGACTCCGACCTCCTGGCAGGACGTCTTTCTGGGCACTTCCCTGCGTGGGGAATATCGCCTGGAACAGAACCGCCTTCCGGCACACGCAGAGGTGGCACAGCCCGCGGAAGCTCCACTGGATCCCTTCAGTCCCGTTCGGGTGAGACTCGCGGACATTCCTGGAGGACTGGAGACGCAGGCCTTTGGCTGGGCCACCGAGACGCGTGCCCAGATGAATCAGAAAGTCCGGTGGCCTCTGGTGTGGCCGGAGAACCGGAAACCGGAGGTGGGCTGGTATGAGCAGGACGACTTCTTGACGCAAACCCTCATCACCGATGCGCGAATCCGTCCCGGCCATACGGCCGTCCTGGCATTCCTGCGTCCGGCTTCCGATCTCGAAAGCGAACCCACCGTTCGCGAGCTTGATGTGGTGCTGGCCCATGCCGCCTCGCAGAAGACGCCGGCCTCCAAAGCGCCCAGCACCACCCATCCCGCCGTGCCACGCGTGCACCTGCTTGGCTTTGGCCTGAACGATCGCGATGCCACTGAGTTTCTCACCCATCGCCAGCCCGGCGATGATGCGGCGCTGCTGGGCAAGCTACAGGCCCTGGTGCAGGAAGGCAAGGCCGCACGCCGCCTGGTATGCGGTGCCCAGGCGTCGAGCTTTCGCGGCACACTCGCCACGGTACGTGAGCATTCCTATCCCACGGAAATGCCCACCATTCCTTCGGCTTGGAACATGTGCCCGGTGGGGACGCGGGTGGAAATGGAACTCATGGGTCGCAGTCTCAATCTGGTGCTGACTCACCATCCGGCGCGCTTTCGGTGGGCCGAGTGGAAATGCGCGCTGGATGCACCGGAACTCATCATGAACCAGCCACAGTTCTTTGTGCAGCGCGTGCAAACGAATGTGGAGATTCCCGAGGGGAATGTGGCGCTGGTGGCCGCGATGCGCACGCCGGAGTGCCTGAAAGGATCGGACAAGGGACCTGTGATGGGGGAGACCATGCTGATCTTTGCCGAGCTGAACCAGCCCGCTGGCACACCTCCGCTCAAACGCTATCCGTCAGAGGAACATCAGCGTTTTCTCGACTTGGAGGCCGTAATCTTTGAACTGCCGGTTTCCGAGATCGCCGAGTGGCAGGGCCATGGCAGCCTGCCCGTCGATGCCGCAGACGATGAACAGCGCTTTCAGAAAGCCCTGGCAAAGGTCAAGGAAGGCAAGGCCAGCGTGGTCTGCCATCTGGCCATGGCCGCACAGGCAGGACAGCGCTCCAGGGTGGAATACGTCGAGGAGTTTCGCTACGTGACGGAATACAATCCCGTGGATCACAATCCCACTGGTCGCTACCGACCCACTGCCATTGAAGAGCGTCCCGTCGGCTCCATCTGGGAAGTGGATGCAAGTCCTGTCGATCCCAACGGAGCCGGCGGCAAGCCGATGTTCTCCCTCAACTCCAGCCTGCGTCATGATGCGCTTCCCGCAGTGCAGCCCACGCTCAAGGAAGCGATGAAGTACACACAGGACCATACCCACGACCTTCCGGTGCCGGTGTTCACGACAGATGAGTGGGTCGCAGGCTTCCCCCTCGTGTCCGGCAAGGCTCTCTGCCTGGGCCCCGTGCGGCCCAAGGGCGCACGGTTCCAGGACCGCATTCACGTGGCCTTCGTGAGAGGCGTGGTGAGGAAATGAGAGGGTGTCCTACACCATGGCGCGCAGCTCTTCGAGCGCCTGTCGGGTGCGGATGATGCCCTCCTCCTCGGTGTGCTTCTGGCCTTCGTACTCCACACCGATGTAGCCATTGTATCCAGTGGCCACGACGATCTTGATCAGGCGCTCGAAGTCGAGCGTGATCTCGCGGGGTTCACGGCGGTCTTCCGTGTAGAACTTGCCCGCGCCCGTGTCCCAATCGAACGATTTCGCACTGACGGCCTGCTTCACCCAGGGCATGAACTCACGCATACCCTGGTAGGGATTGTACAGCTCCGCTTTCTCGCGGTTCGTGTAGAAGTTGCCGAAGTCCGGCAGGATGCCCACGCGCACGTGGTCGGCCTGCTTCATCACCTGGGTGAGCCACTTGCCGTTGGAGGAGAGGCCACCGTGATTCTCCACGACGACAAAGAGGCCACGCTTGTCGCCCTCCACGCAGAGGGCATGCAGGCCCTCCGCGGCGAGCTTCGCCTGTTCATCCCAGCTCAGCTTGGCATCGCTGGCGGCATTCACACGGATGCTGTGGCAGCCCAGGAACTTCGCCGCATCAAGCCACTTGAGATGGTTCTGCACGGTCTGCTTGCGCTTCGCGTCATCGGGATCTCCGAGGTTCCCTTCGCGGTCGCACATGATGAGCAGGCTGTTCACTCCTTCACCTTCGGCGCGCGTCTTCATCTCCCCGAGGTAGGATTTGTCCTCGCCCTTGTCCATGAACATCTGGTTCACGTACTCGATGCCATCGATGCCGAGCTTCTTCGCGGTCTTGGCGAAGTCGAGGTTGTCGAGCGGTTCCGCGCCCGCCTTCTTGAAGAAGCGCTTGTTCAGCGACCACTGCGCGAGCGAGATCTTGAAGGGCTCTTTCTTCTCCGCGGCGAAGACGTTCGCGACCGGTTGCGTCAGCGCAGCAGCACCGATGGCAGCGGCGTGTTTCAGGAACGAGCGACGGGACGAGGAAGGAGATGGGGCGTGCATGGCGGATCAAAAAGTGAAATCGGAAGGCGATGCTGAGCGATGCGCCTGCGATGCACAACCCAAATCCGCGCTACCGCACCTTCGCGGCCTGCCACGCGCCTTCTGGAGATCTCCTCAGGGAAAGGAATCCACGCGCGTCCACGCGGTTGGCCTTCTTCTCATAGACGGCGATGATCCAGGAATCTGGCGCAGCGGGCAATGCCATGAGTGTTTGAGGTGCTGTGGCGCTGTTTGTCAGGGCGGTCTGCAGCGTGCCATGGCTGCCAAGTTCTTGGGCGCCATCCCAGCTCTCGGGACTAGCAATGGCAAAGCGACGACCCTCGCGCTGAACGTAGGGAAGATTTTCCCAGCTCGCGAGTTCCAGCCGCGGGATCACCGCACCGGGAGGAAGCGGCGTGGGGTCGAGCAGCCAGGCATCGGGCAGGACCTGGAGCAGAGTTTCAAAGTGATCGCGCCGCAGCATGGATTCCCAAACGCTTCGCAATGGGCGGAGTCTCAGCAGGGCAAGCCAGAGGGGTGCGGCAGCATCTTGGGGCGGATCCAAAAGAGCCGGAAGAACCTTGGGCGCCTCAGGGTCTGTCTGCCTCCAGAGTGCGAGGGCCTTGGTCGCGAGGTCCGGGGGAAGCATCAGGGCCGCCAGTCGGATGTCTGTGCCGCTCAGGCTGTAGGCCGAGAGGAAAGTACCGTCCTCCTTCAAACTGGCAGGGATTCCACCGTCTTTCCCAAGCCACGGTTTCAGCGGTGCAAACGTCTCATCCTGAAGGATACGTTGGTGGACCAATGCACGTGCCGCGAGAAAGCGCTCGAGCTTGTGGCCGAGGGAACGAAAGACGTTCGTCTGCGCCTTGCTCATCTCGGTGGGGGCTGCAGATGCGGAGCGCAAGAGTGGCTCGAGATCCGGGGGAAAATGGGAGTCTGCCAAGAAGAGGGCCATGGTTCGTTTCTCCGAACTATTTCTAAACACTAGATAAATCTTTATGAATTATTGTTGCTATAATTAAACAGATTTACGATAATCTTTTCTTTATATGAGAACTGGCTCTCCCTTGCTCTCCCCGCTCCGTCGTCGCAGCGGTGCTGGGATGACCTTGATAGAGGTGCTCACGGTCATGTGCATCATTGGCCTGCTGACAGCGATTGCCGTGCCGCAGATTTCGGCGCTGGCCAGCGGAAATGCCCAGGAAATTCGGCACCGCCGCAATGCGCAGGAGCTCGCCGCCGTGTGCGCCACGGCAGAAGCCGCTGGCCTGAAGTTCGTGGCGGCCAATGATCTGGAGCAGTCGATTCGCAACATCATCAAGGGCGGCACCCCAGCAGCGGGACCCTTCCAAGGGAAGGGTTTTGGGGTTCAGGGATTGCTGGAAGAAGATGTGCAAGGGGTGCAGAGGTATCTTTCACTGAGGGACGGTCGCTTGATCTACGATTCCTCTGGCGAAATGGCGGCAGCCAAACAATAGGCCTTCGGTGCCGACGAGACTCGGGCTAGCGCGGACGCTGGCATACCGGACACCAGCAGGCAGTGCGACCTCGCACGGATTCGCGGACCAGCTCGGCCTCACATCTCGGGCAGCAGTGACCGTCCTCCCAGCGGTAGCGGAAGAGCCAGTTCAGCGGCGGGTCATCCCAATCCACGCCAACGGTTTCCAGCGCGACGCGGCATACCTTTTTGATGGTGCGATGCAGTGCGCGCACAGCTTTCTCATCGAGAGCCCCTCCCAGAATGTGCGGCGGTAATTTCATCTGCCAGAGAATTTCGTCCGCCATCCAGTTCCCGATACCGGGAAACCACCGCTGGTCGAGCAGGAGTGCCTTCAACGGGGTGCGCGCGTGCCTTTGAAGGATCTCCCGCAGGCGCGGCACGGTGAACCCTTCGTCCATCGGCTGGGGAGGCAGGGTAAGCCAGGCCGGGGGAGGGGTCTTGCCCTGGTGGTACAACACGGAGCCGAACTGCCGCGGATCGGTAAACACCAATGCATGCGTGCGCGTGTGCAGCACCAGGTGATCGTGCTTCGCTGGTTCGTAGGGCTGCGGCTTGGCTGCGAGCTCGCCCGTCATGCCGAGGTGAATGGTGAGCCACTGCCCCTTGCTGAACTCAAAGAGCATCTGCTTCCCATGCGTGCGTGTGCTTCGCAGTTGCGCCCCCGGCAATCCCTCGGTGAGTGCGGTCGTGTCACAAGCACGGAAGACCCGCGTCTTGGATCGGATATCCAGCGCGGTGATGCGTTTGTCCTTTCCCGCATCCCACTGCTTCGCGTAGTAGAAGACTTCCGCGAGCTCAGGCATGCGGCATCATATCCCCACGAAGCCGATTGGGTCAACCCTGAGGCTGGGGTCAATCAAGTCAGCTTGAAGACGCGTCGGGCGTTTCCCGCGAGAATCTTTTGCCTCGCGATTTCATCCGGCACCAGCTTGCGGATGAGGGCGATCATCTTGCTGCCACAGCAATTCTTCTCCTCGGGCACGCCGAGCACGTCCTGACAGTCGCTGCCGTACAGGAGCTTGTCCTGATGCCGGGCAAAGAAGGCGGCGCCCTGTTCCTCATCGCGGGTGAAGGCATTGAGCCCGGAGCCGGCGGAGAGATCCGCGAAGAAATTCGGATACTGCGTGAGCCACTTGTCCGTGAGTCCTCCGGGGGTGACCTTGCCCTTGGGATAGAGATCCTCCTGCTTGTGCGCGGCATCCACATTGCCCCAGGTGGTCTGCGCATGCGCGATGAAGTTCACTGTGGGATATTTTTCCAGGATCTGGTAGAACCGCTCGTAGCCGAGGTTGTAGGTCTTGTGCTGGAAGTGGAGCAGCACCGGCACGCCATACGCCTTGGCGAGGTCATACATCTTCAGGCTCACGGCAGAGTCGCACTCCACGCTGAACTTCTGCTCGCCAATGCCGCACGCGCCGAGTTTAAGATACTTCTCCATCACCGGGATGGCGTTCTCCAGATCCGTGACCTCATTGGCACAGAAGACGAACTTGTCCGGGTGTTCCTTTGTCAATCGATATGCCGCTTCATTCCCCAGCACGCGCGCGGCGAGGCCGAAGGATTTGCCGTTGTGCGTGGAGGGACGCAACGCATCCGAACCCGCCGGCAGCAGGATGGTCTTCGTCACGCCCATCGCATCCTGATGCTTGATGAGGTCCGCGTCGGTACGCCCGTGGTAGTTCGTGTGCTGGTGGATGTCCACGATCTCAGCGCGGGGGGAGGAGGTCTGCGCGAGGAGGGAATGTTGTTTCCCAAAGGCACTGCCAAGCAGCGCGGCAGAAGAGGCGGCCATCCAGCGACGACGGGTGAGGGGAGCACGAGCGGGCATGGGAAGGGAACGCCGTGTGGCGGGAACTTTTTCTCATCGGAGCGGTGCCTGCTACAGGATTACCAGTTCCGGTCACAGGAGCATTGCCTTGCTGTGCGGAAGTTGGCACGATGCGGCCATGGAAGAATTACCGGCTGATACCGGGGCTGGATCACAATCCAGGGAAAGGCGCCATCGCTGGACGGTCATCCTGATCACCCTCCTCTGCATCACAGGATGGGCGGCCTTCATGATCTTCGCTCACAAGCCTGCCGCATTGATTCTACCTGGCGGTACCAAAGTGACCTATGTGGAGGTCGCCGACGGCGAAAGGAAAGGCGTATTGCACTCGAACAGATCGGGTCAACCCGCTTACATTCACGCCCTGGAAATCAAAGAGAGCACCTTCGATAAAATTCGGGCCCAGCTTCCCCGCTTTATCGATCGGATGCTGCCCGGCAAACGCATCCCCGCAGGGAGAACTTCAGGCTACGAATCCGCTGCCGCCCAGGCGTTCTGGTTTGCGATTGACGGGCCCTTCGAACCCGAAGATTGGAGGTTCTTCTGGGTGGATGATCAGGGATATGAGTCCGAGGTACGGCACTGGCATCTGAGCAATCCCGGAGAATGGTTGGGTGTGGAGGGCAATGTCCCCCGAATTCAGGAACTACTGCATCTGAAGGTCCGGTCACGAACGGGAGAAAAGGACGGAGACTATGGGACTCCCAGCCGGGGATCGCTTCCCGGCATCGCCAAGGACGGTATCTTGGGCGAGGTGGTGGCCGAGATGAAATTCCAGAACCCTTTACGGAGAACAGACCTGGTCAATCCGCTGACCGCCCAGCCTTTGCCAGCAAAGGTGTCTGTGGATGGGCATGAGCTCGTTCTAAAAGGAGCTACCCGGGCACGCATTGCAAGCGATCGCACCTTTGGTTTGCATCTGGATCTGGCGCTGGAGGGCGAGCACTCCCTCACAAGCCTCTTCTCTCTGCATGACTGGACGATCGAGGACGGGAACGGCAACGTCATGGTTCCAGGGCATGGAATGCTTTCTGAAACGGGCCAGTTGTGGGACTGTGCGCCGTGGAGCGATGCCCCGGTGTGGAAGATCCGCTTTGTTCCGGTGTTGAGCGATCCGAAGAACTACACAGATGAGGAAATCATCACGCTGGATCCCATGCCAGTGCCCGTATACCCGCGCAAGAAAGACATCAATACCTGGCGTTCTGAACGCTTGGTGGGCAAGTCCACCACCATCACCGCCCGATCACCCGAGCCGATGGGCCCCAATGAGATTGTTTTCGACATCACCATCACTCCCGCGGTCAACGGCCACAGTCTGCAACTGCTGCACGCCACCGATGAGTCCGGTAGCCAGACCGTGCAAACTCGCTACGGTCAGGAAAAATATGCCATGTCGTTGGCATCGGTCGCACCCGCAGGTAGCACTGCCATGCCTGTCTCGACCGAGTTGGTCGGGCGATGCCGCCGGCCCACTACCGGCAAAACCCTGACAGTGACTCTGGCCTTCAAGAAGGTGACGCCGGTGGAGTTCACGTTCCGCCCCGAATTCGAGCCGTGACCGAGGGTAGCCTGTACAAGGCAGCCTCCGCCAATCCCCGGAAGATTGGCCCGCAGAGGGCGTTTCCTCTTTCCGGTGTCCTTGCCTCGCCAGCCCCATATCATGCCCTTGCGGTCCACGGTCTTTTTGGCCCTGGTTGGAGCGGTGTCTCTGGGTGGCGGGATGCCGGCTCAAGCGGCGGACGTTTCCTTCAAGAACGACGTGCAGGCCGCCATCGCCAAGGCGGGGTGCAATCTGGGCACATGCCACGGCAATGCCACAGGCAAGGGTGGCTTCAAGATGTCGCTCCGTGGGGATGACGCAGACTATGACTACGCCGCGCTCGTGCAGGATGTCAGCGGGCGCCGGGTAAACCTCATGGAGCCGGAACGCAGCCTGCTGCTGCAGAAGGGCACGCAGGCCCTGGCCCACGAGGGTGGCAAGCGCTTCGACAAGAACTCGTGGGAATATGCCGTGCTGCGCGACTGGATTGCCCAGGGCGCCCGCAGGCACACACCGGGGGAACCGGAGCTACAGAAGCTCGAAGTCACGCCGCGCGAGCAGATCCTCGTGGAGCCGCAGAAGGCGATGCAGCTCAAGGCGACCGCGACTTTTTCCGATGGCACGCAGAAGGATGTGACCAAGCTGGCCGTGTATGAGCCCGCGCAGGTGGGCCTCATCAAAGTGAGCAAGGAAGGCCGTGTGGAGAAGCTGCAGGAAGGTGAGCCCACCATCGTGGTGCGTTACCTGAACAAGCAGCAGCCCGTGCGCCTGGCCTTCATCGCGGCACGACCGGAGTTTGTGTGGACGCCCACGCCGCAGAACAACTTCGTGGATCGCCAGGTCTTCGCCAAGCTGAAGTCCCTGCGCATGACCCCGAGCGACCTCTGCACAGATGAGGTGTACGCAAGGCGCGCCTACCTCGACCTGTGCGGCGCGCTGCCCACGGTGGAGCAGGCGAAGGCCTTCGTGGCGGACAAGTCGCCCGACAAGCGTGCCCGTCTTGTGGACGCGCTGATGACCACCGGCGCCTTCGCGGACTTCTGGGCGGTGAAATGGGCGGATGCGTTGCGCGTGGAGTCCCGCACCATGGATGTGAAGGGGATGACGGCCTTCCACGCTTGGATCCGCGACGCGGTGGCGCGGAACACGCCTGTAGACAAGTTCTCCCACGCGGTGCTCTCCGCACAAGGAAGCACCTACACGGTTCCACAGACAAACTTTTACCGCGCCATGCGCGAGCCCAATGCGCGCGCGGAGGGCATCGCCCGCGTGTTCCTCGGCACTCGTTTGCAGTGCGCGCAGTGCCACAACCACCCCTTTGATCGCTGGACGCAGGATGATTACTTCCAGTGGAGTGCGGTGTTCTCCCGCGTGGACTACAAGATCATCAACAACGAGGTCGAGGACAAGAGCGACAAGCATCGCTTCAAGGGCGAGCAGGTGGTGCAGATTGCCAAGTCCACCAAGCTCATCAATCCCCGCACGGGTGAGCAGGCGAAGGCCAAGCTCCTGGGAGCCTCCGAACTCGATGCCCAGGTGCTGGAGCAGCAGGGTGATCTGAATGCCGCTGCCGATTGGGTGACCAGCCCCACGAATGCGCTCTTTGCCCAGGCGCAGGTGAATCGCATCTGGTTCCACCTCATGGGCCGCGGCCTCGTGGATCCGGTGGATGACTTCCGCGCCACAAATCCTGCCTCGCATCCCGAGCTGCTGAAGAAGCTCGCGGAGGAATTTGTACAGAGCGGCTATGACATGCGGCACATCATCCGCATCATCACGCAGTCGCGCACGTACCAGCTCAGCAGCGAGCCGAATGCGACGAACGCCGCGGACACGACCAACTTCGCCTACGCCTATGTGCGCCGGCTTACGGCCGAGCAGCTCTTCGATGCGCTGTACCAGGGGCTGGGTCTGCAGGCCAAGTTCGATGAGTTCCCCAAGGCCACGAAAGCCGTGCAACTTCCGGGACCCCTGAACCGTCGCAGAAAAGAAGCGGGCAATGACACTGGCGTGGCGTTTCTTGCCCAGTTCGGCCAGCCACCGCGCCTGCTCGCCTGCGAATGCGAGCGCAGCGACGAGACCACGATGGGGCAGTCCTTCTCGCTCATCAGCGGACCGCAGGTGAACAACCTTCTGAAGAGCAACCGGAACATCCTCTCCCGCCTGTTGAATGAGAAGAGCGATGACGCTGCCAGGGTGGAAGCGCTCTACTGGAGCGTGCTGACACGCGCGCCTTCTGCCCAGGAAAGGCAGACCATGGCAGCGATGCTCACCGAAGCCAAGGACAAGCGCGCCGCGTTGGAGGACCTCGCGTGGAGCTTGGTGAATGCGAAGGAATTTGTGCTGCGCAAGTAGCCCGGATGGATCATCCAGCGAGCTCTTGTGCCATGAGAAGCACAACGATTCCTTAACCGTGGCCATGTGGCAGCATCCCTTATGAAGTGGCGTCACCGAGCGCTCCGGCACGGCCTATTTCCCATGCGATTTGAGAAATTTTTAGCATGCAACCGATTGCGGACAACCGAACCCCGATAGAAGGCAGATATCTCCAGAGAACTGCAAACGCCCCATGCCCAGCGCCTCGAGAAACCCTGCTGCCGTATTCCACCTCACCCACGCCAAGGCGGGCTCGCAGTGGGTGTATCAGGTGCTTGATGCACTTTTCCCACACCGGATCGTCCATCCGCAAGCGATGACCGGGCAGTATCTCGATGGCTCTTTAAGGGAGGACGGTATCTATCCCACAGTCTATGCGACGAGGGAGGAATTTGAGGCAGGGCAGGTCCCTGCTCATCACCGGAAGTTTTTCGTCATCCGGGATCTCCGCGATACGCTGGTCTCTCTCTATTTCAGCCTCAAGCACAGTCATCCGAGCCGGAGCTATGACATCGTGTCCCTGGTGCGCACGGACATGGGTGGCATGACCGACGAGCAGGGCATGGAGTTTCTTCTCTCCACCTACCTGGAGCGCATTGCCCAGACCCAGCTTTCGTGGCTGGATGGTGATGCTCCCATCTATCGGTATGAAGATGGCCTGCGGGATCCCATTGGGTTTTTTGGCAGGATGCTGGATCACAGCGAACTCCGCGTGTCGAACGCGATGCTGCGGAATGTGATCGATTCCATGTCGTTCGAAAAGCGGAGCGGCCGTCTCCGCGGCGAGGAGGATCGCAACTCGCACTACCGTCTGGGAGTGTCTGGCGACTGGCAAAATCATCTCCAGGGCACCTTGCTGGAAAAGTTCCTCGCACGGTATGGCCACGTGCTGGTGAAAACGGGATACGAAAAAGCAGAGGCCCTCCCCAGCACATGCCATGTCCAAGGCGGCAAGGAGCTCCAAGGTCGCACCGAACATGTCATGCCGGAGCTGCCAGAGGAAACCGTGGCAATCCTCAGAGCCTATCGCTGCAAAGACCACGACTGGTTTCAGCGTCAGTGGCAGCAAGCCGGTCCGGCCCGACCGGAGAACTCGCTGCAGCAGGACACGCTAATCACCGGCACAGGGTGGTATCCCGTTGAGGAACAGGAGGGCCGCCCATTTTGCTGGGTAGCTGATGAAGCGGAGTTGACGGTACGGCGGCCCAGCGGCGGCATGACACGACTGCACCTCGAGGTGGAACCTGGTCCTTCGATTGGGTCCTTGCCTGCAAAACTCTCCGTGCTCGACCAGAATGGCCAGTCCATCACCGCGGAAGAGATGGTGCCCGCCCGGCAATGGATCACGCTGGACCTCTCCGCATGCGTGGGAGACACGGGCGAGGATTGGAATCTGGTCCTCAAGGTCGAGGGTGCTGGAGCAGCCGTGACAGGGGATGCCAGAACCATGTCATACCGGGTCTTCCGTTTTGGCTGGGCTCCCACCCTGGGGGCAAGACAGGACGCCTGGGGGATGGAGGGGCCGGTATGAGCGGCATCATCTGCTGGTTTTTTGGGCGTTCCGGGGCTGGCAAGAGCAGCCTCTCCTCCCATGTGGTGGCGCAGTTGCGTCAAGAAGGGCGGGCCACCTATCTGGTGGATGGCGATGCCCTGCGATCCGGCGTGTGCGCCGACCTGGGCTACGACGATGCCAGCCGCACAGAGAACCACCGCCGCGCCGCAGAGATGGCCAGGCTGGCCAGTGAGCAGGGGTTGATCGTCATTGGGGCGACCATGTGTCCCGCGAGACACCACCGTGACCTGCTGAGAGACATTCTGGGAGACCGGCTGCGGCTCATTCATGTAAGGGCCAGTCACGAAGTCTGTGCCATGCGCGATCCCAAAGGGCTCTACTGCCGTGCGCAGAAAGGTTTGGTGGATCATTTCGCAGCACAGACATTTCAAGATCCCACCGAGCATGAGGCTGATGGTGTCATTGATACCGGCCTCCACAATTTGGAGGCATGTCGCGAAACTGCCTGGACCATGGTGAAACGTCTGCTGTAATGAGATGGGTAGGCTGGCCCCGCAGTTTCATCGAGTGGTGCGGAGAATGCCGGTATGCATTGATATCGAACATGGATTTCATCTCCTATCCGCAGCGAACCTTCATGCCGTTGCCGGAAGCATTCGTCGAAGGCATCGGCCGTGATGATCGCTTTCTTCTGGCATTCCCCAGGTCCGGATCCCGCTGGATGCTTGTCATGCTCACCGGTCTGATTGAAGAGGCTCACGACCTTCCGCGCAGCAACTTCTTCTCCCGCCCTGCCGATGACCTTGGCCAGGGAGAAAGGAAATCTACACTTTTGGATTCTCACGGAAGATGCGTTCTGCCGAATGCCCACGGGAATCCACGCGAGAGTTCTGCTCTCCTTGCCATTGGCGAGACGCCGATCTTCCGGTCGCACCATCTCGCGGAAATCATCACACGGGCAAACGGACCCATCGTCTATATCGTGAGGCCACCAGCACCGGCGCTCTACTCGTACTACCACTTCGCGCGGGGAGAAGGGCATGTGCCGGCGAGCCTCGGCATCGAGGAGTTTTGCACGATACATTTACCACTGTGGAAAGACCATGTGGCCACCATGCTGCAGCTGCACCGCATGACGCCGGGCCGGGTGCTCTTTCTCACCTACCGGGATCCGGGACCCTTTGAGCGGTTTCAGCTCGAGGCTGCCACGGCGCATTTCGGAATTCCAGCCTCCCCGGAGGCGGTGGAGCGCGCGCTCGCCGGCCTGGCGGGATTCCTGCCTCGGCTCAGCGCCCGCCCGGCCATGGCCCACCCGCGCGGGGTGAATGACGAACTCGTTCGCGAGCTCCCACGGGACCTGCTGCACTGGATCCACTCGGAAGCGGGTGAACTTTACCAGGAAGCGATGATGGCCGAGCGGTCCCGCGCCTGAGCCAGAGGTTCCCCCACCGAAAGAGGGCTCGCCTCCGGGCCGTTGTTTCCCTGGCCATCCAATGGTACCATGGCTGCCCGTCTGTTGCTCATGTCCCAGCCTTCCCCAGCCTGCCGCGACTTTCACAACACCTGCCTTTTGAGCCGGCGCTCGATCCTGCGTGTGGGTGGCATGGGCTTGTTTGGCATGACGCTGCCGCGCCTGCTGGGCGCGACGGAGGCTGCCAAGGTGGAGAAGCGTGTGGCCAGGGCCAAATCGGTGATCTTCCTCTTTCAGTGGGGCGGACCGAGCCATCTGGAGACCTTTGACATGAAGCCGGATGCACCGAGTGGCATCCGCGGCTTCCACAAGCCGATGTCCAGCAACGCGGACGGCATCCAGGTGAACTCCCTGCTGCCCAAGACCGCGCAGATCATGGACAAGGTGACGCTCATCCGCAGCGTGCATCACAACATGAAAAATCACAACAGCGCGGGCTACTACGCGCTGTCCGGCCATGCGCCACCCAGTGATGACCAGCGCCTGAAGGACACGCCGGATCTCTTCCCTGCCTACACCAGCGTGGCGGATGCCATGCTGCCCTCCCGGCTGGAGATTCCCACTTCAGTGCATCTGCCCTTCGTGGTGAGCGATGGCACGCAGACGCCGGGACAGTTCGCCAGCTTCCTCGGGAAGGCACGCGATCCCTTTCTGGTGACCAAGGATCCGAATGAAGCGAACTTCGCCCTCCCTGAGCTGAGCCTGCCAGATGGTATCACCTATGAGCGCCTTGCCGCACGTCGCGAAATGCAGAAGCTGGTGGACAGCCAGAGCCGTCTTCTGGAGTACTCTGCAGCGGCCAGGGGACTGGATGGATACTACGAAAAGGCCCTCGCCATGCTGCACAGCTCGCAAGTGCGCGAGGCCTTCGATCTCGGCAAGGAATCAGACAAGGTGCGCGACTCCTACGGACGCAGCTCCTATGGCCAGAGCTGTCTGCTGGCCCGCCGCCTTGTGGAGGCGGGGGTGAAGTTTGTCACGGTCACCTTCGATCCGGGCATCGGTGGACGACTCACCACGAGTGGGGGCTGGGATACGCACGGCTTCGACAACACCAGGATGTTTCCCATCATTGAGCAGCGTCACCTGCCGATGACGGAGCAGACCCTGCCTACGCTGTTAATGGATCTGGATCAGCGCGGCCTGCTGGATGAGACGCTCGTGGTATGGGTGGGTGAATTCGGTCGCACGCCGCGCGTGAACAAATCCCTGAGCCGTGACCACTGGCCCTTCTGCTACACGGCGCTCATGGCTGGTGGCGGCACGAAGCGCGGCTTCGTCTATGGCGCCTCCGACAAGAACGGCGAGCATCCCTCCGACAAGCCCGTGAAGCCGGATGACCTGGCTGCGACGATGTACCACCTCATGGGCATCGACCCGCACCATGAGCTGCATGACCTTGCGAATCGTCCCGTGCCGCTGAGCTATGGGAACGTGATCGAGGGTGTGATTGCCTGATACAAGCCTGGGGATACCCCGGCCAGGCTGGCCTAGCGTTGCTGCGGAATTGAGTTTCCGTTTCCTCCAGCAGTGCGATGCTGGAGAAACCGCCTGTGCACTGCCCGCATGGAGACAGCCTCCGCCGTCCCCCCGGATCCCACCTTGATTTCATCCGCTGTTCCTGCCCCCAGGTTCAGCGTCATCATCCCGCTGGAATTTCACCGTGGGCAGGGACACGATTGTCTGCAGGGCTGGACACAAGGTCAGGATTTTCCTCGCGACCAATTTGAGATTGTGCTCGCGATTCCGCCCAGCTTCCCTGAGGACGAAGCCGCCGTCTTGCGGACCATGCTGGCGCCACACGACCAGGCCATTGATCTGCCACATGAGCATGACATCGCCCTCTGCGCGGCGGCGGCGCGGCACGCGCGGGGCGAGATTCTCTTCTTCACTGAATCCCACTGTCTGCCGGAGCAAGACGTGCTCACCCAGGCAGAGCGGGGTCTGCGGGCACATCCGGAGTGGGCGGGCTTCAGTTGCGAGTCCGTGCCCATCACGCACAACCTGCTTTCCAAAATCGAAGCAGGATTCTACGAGCGCGACATCCGGGAAGCCATGGAGCACCCATGGAGAAATATCCTGGACCAGTGCTTCGTCACCACCCGCAAGGCGTACCTGACTTCAGGCGGCTTTGATGGCAGCCTCGGCCACTTCGCGGAATGGGTGCTCTCTGCACGCTACCGCCAGCATGGACTGAAGCTCGGCTACTGGCCGGCCGCTCGTATCCACCACTATTACATCGGAGAGATCGATGAGTGGTGGGAGTTCACCGAAGACTTCACTGCCGGGGAGAGTGCCATGCTCACCCGCCCGGTCCGGGACCCGGTGCTCAGCTGGTTCGATGAAAACGACGAGTGGGCGGCACGACATGAGAACTCGCGAGGGCTCGCATGGAAGATGGCCCTGATGGTGCTGCGATCGATGTTCTCGTCGAAACAAGCAGCCTCGGAAGCAGGGCCAGAATCATCGCCTTCCCATACGGATGGTAACGGGCGTGATCTCTTCCGTTGGCTCGCGCGTGGGCTCTTGGGGAGCTGGGCGCCGCTTCTCTCGGCACACGGGCGGGTGTTGCGAGCGTACGCGTTGCTGAATTTCGCGCTCTGGCGGGAGGACCGCGAAGGAGCGGAGCGAGCGTTGCCCAAGCTGTGCAAGGCCCTGACGAGTCGGCGCCGTCGGCAGTTGCTGCGTCAGCACCAGCCATCACACCCACGTTCGGCCGATCCCATCCCGCCCAGTGGCGATTGGATTCCCGAGAATAATACCCCAATGGTCTGTGCCGGGTTCCACGCCACGGAGACCTGGCGTGACGCGCCACTGCGCTGGTCCAAGCCCGCTGCCATGGTGGAATTGCACCTGCAAAAAGGTAAGCATGAGGTGACCCTCGAGTGGATGCCCCGGGCCACGCCACTTCATATCCAGTTCTTCATCAATGAGAAACCGCTGAAGCCAGCTGCGGTAAAGATAGGCAAACGGAAAGCTCGCCTGCGTTTCCGGCTCAACCGCGAAGGACAGGTACGACTCGGCTGGGTCTGCAATCCCCACCACTCACCGGACGATCCCCGTCGGGCTGGCGTAGCCGTGAGGCGGTTGATTTGGGCCGCCCGTTCCTGAGGCAAAACGCACTGTTCAAAAGTTCAGTGCGTACGGTTGCCAGCGCGCGGCGAACTGGTAAGATTCGCCCACGACTTTCCCATTTTCCCCGATGTCTGCCCGCCCCCCGAAGTCCGCTGCCCCTGTCACTGACAACCACATCCACATCTGCGGGGTACGGCAGAACAACCTCAAGGGGTTCGACCTCGATCTGCCCCTCGGGAAACTGAATGTCATCACGGGACCGAGCGGTTCGGGGAAGTCCTCCCTGGCCTTCGACACCATCTACGCGGAAGGCCAGCGGCGGTATGTGGAAACATTCTCCCCGTACACGCGGCAGTTCTTCGAGCGGATGGACAAGCCGGAGGTCGATGCCATTCACGGCATTCCCCCGGCCATCGCCATTGAGCAGGTGAACAACATCCGCTCCACGCGCTCCACGGTGGGGACCATCACGGAGATCAATGACTACCTGAAGATGCTTTTCCCCCGCCTGGCGGAAGGCTCGTGCCCGGAGTGCGGCAGGCCCGTGCGACCGGAGTCACCGGAAAGCATTCAGCAGACTTTGCTCAAGGAGCATGCGGGCAAGACGGCGCTGATACTCTTCGGCGTGGCGGTACCGGCGAAGTCGAGCGTGGAGGACTTCTTCGCCTTCCTGCAGAGTCAGGGCTATGTGCGCGTGCTGCTCTATGGCGACGTGGTTCGCACGGACGAGCCCGCATCGTTTGGCAAACGCAAGCTGCCTGCCGTGGTGCCGGTGGTGCAGGATCGTGTGACGCTGGAACCCGCGAGCCGGATGCGTCTGACCGAAGCCATCGAAGCTGCGCTGCGCTACGGCAAGGGCACGATGAGCGTGGCCATCCTCGGCAAAGGCGGGAATGGATCTCCTTCCCAACAACAGCACCTGAATTTTTCCACAGACTGGAGGTGCGCCGATTGCGATCTCAAGCTGCCCGAACCCACGCCGGGGCTTTTCAGCTTCAACAATCCCATCGGCGCCTGCCCTGCGTGCCGTGGTTTTGGAAAGACTCTGGGCATCGACTGGCGCAAGGCGATTCCGGATGAGTCGCTCAGCATCCGTGATGGCCTGGTGCGTCCCTTCGCCGGTGAAACCTACAGCGAGTGCCAGACGGATCTGGAACGCTGCGCGCGAGCACGGAAGGTGGATTTGAATCTGCCCTTTGATCAATTCAGCGAGGAAGATCGCAACTGGCTCATCGAAGGCGACAATGCAGATCCCGAAGAAGCGTACAAGACCGGCGAGTGGTATGGCATTCGCGGCTTCTTCAAGTGGCAGGAATCCCGCGCGTACAAGATGCACGTGCGTGTGTTCCTCAGCCGCTACCGCGCATACACGGAATGCAGCGAGTGCAATGGCGGCCGCCTGAAGAAGGAGGCGTATTATTATCGCGTCGCCGGCAGGACGATCGCGGACTTCTGGAAGATGCCCGTAAATGTGCTGCTGCCCACGGTGAGAAATCTCGATGTCGTGGAAGGCGACCGGGCAGCCAGGATGCTGCGCGATGAGATCGCCTCACGCCTGAGCTACATGGAGCGCGCCGGCCTTGGCTATCTGGATCTGGATCGCCAGACGCGCACGCTGAGCGGGGGTGAACTGCAACGCGTTAATCTCACCACGTGTCTCGGCGCCTCGCTGGTGAACACACTCTTCGTACTGGATGAACCGAGCATCGGTCTGCATCCACGCGACATCGGCAAGCTCATCGGCGTGATGGAAGGCCTGCGCGATAAGGGCAACACCTTGCTCGTCGTGGAGCACGAAGAGGCCGTGATGCGTGCGGCGGACAACCTCGTGGAAATCGGACCCGGCCGCGGTGAGAAGGGTGGAGAACTCGTCTTCCACGGTCCACTCTCCTCACTCAAGAAAACCCATGGCACGCTCACGGGCGACTATCTGTTCGGCAGGAAGAGCATTCCCGTTCCGAAGAAGCGTCGTACACCGGCGCGTGGGCAGGCCATCAAGATCGTCAACGCCCAGCAGCACAATCTCAAAAGGCTCAGCGTGGAGATCCCACTCGGCGTCCTGTGCTGTGTGACTGGTGTGAGCGGCAGCGGCAAGAGCACGCTGGTCCATGACGTGCTGTATCGCAACCTGATGCGCCAGCGTGGCGAAAGCATCGAAGAAGAACCGGGCCGCGTGAAGTCCGTCGACGGAGGCGACAAGGTCGGCACGGTGGTGATGGTGGACCAGAGCCCGCTCGCACGCACGCCTCGCAGCACACCAGCCGTGTACGTGGGCGCGTTTGACGCGATTCGCCAGCTCTTCGCGGAAACCGAGGATGCGAAATCGGAGGGCATCACGCCGGGCTTTTTCAGCTTCAACAGCGGTGATGGCCGATGCGAACGATGCTGGGGGAATGGGTATGAGAAGATCGAGATGCAGTTCCTCAGCGATCTGTATGTGACCTGTCCGGAGTGCGAGGGCAAACGCTACCAGCCGCACGCCCTGCGCATCCTGCTGCAGGGAAAGAACATCAACGAGGTGCTGGGCATGACCATCGATGAGGCCGCGGAATTCTTCGCCGGCATCGGGTCGAAGAAGGCAGCGAACGTGCTGGTCTCCCTGCGACTCCTGCAGGAAGCCGGGCTTGGATATCTGAGGCTCGGCCAGCCGCTCAACACGCTGAGTGGTGGCGAGGCCCAGCGCCTGAAGCTCATCGGCCATCTGCTGGAACCGTCATCGACGGACAAGAAGACACTCTTCCTCCTGGATGAACCGACCACAGGGTTGCATTTCGATGACATCGCGCTGCTCATCAAGCTTCTGCAACGACTCACCGACGAAGGTCACAGCATCCTGGTGATCGAGCACAACACCGAGGTCATCAAATGCGCGGACTGGATCATCGATCTCGGACCTGAAGCAGGCTCGGCTGGTGGGGATCTGGTGATTGCCGGTACTCCAGAGCAGGTGGCAGCATCTGAGAAGTCGTGGACCGGCAAGTACTTGCGTGACGCCTTGAATGGCGATGCCAGATCCACCTATGAAATCGCGGATGCCAACAGCGGTGGTGTGGTGCGTGATGATGAAGCCGCCTACGGCAAGGGACTCGCCCTCTCGAAGAACGGGATCTCCATTCGTGGCGCACGTGAGCACAACCTCAAAAACTTCAATCTCGACATCCCACGCGATCAGCTCGTGGTGGTAACAGGACTGAGCGGCAGCGGCAAATCGTCACTCGCCTTCGATCTGATCTTTGCGGAAGGTCAGCGCCGTTTCCTGGACAGCATGTCTGTCTTTGCGCGCACCTTTGTGGAGCAGATGGAGAAGCCGGATGTGGACCTCATCGCCGGTGTCCCCCCGACCGTTGCCATCGAGCAACGCGTCTCCCGCGGCAGCGGCAAGAGCACCGTGGCCACGGTCACGGAGGTGTATCATTTCCTGAGACTCCTCTTCGCCAAGTGCGGCACGCAGTATTGTCCGAACTGCAGCATCCCCGTGGAGAAGCAAAGCATCAGTTCGGTGGTAAAGGCCGTGGAGGATCTCGCGAAGAAATCCCCGCTGCACATCATGGCCCCGCTGATCAAGGCGCGAAAGGGCTTCCACACCGAGGTGGCTGAGTTCGCTCGCAAGCAAGGCATCCAGACGCTGCTCGTGGACGGCGACTTCCGCGATACGGCGAACTTCAAGCGCCTGGAACGCTTCAAGGAGCACACCATCGACGCAGTGTTGGGCAAGTTTGAAAGGGGTGCTCGCGCTCTTGCGTTGCGGCCCTTGATTGAAAAGGCGCTGAAGCTCGGCAAGGGCATGATCAAGGTGCGCCTGCAGGACAAGTCCATCCGCGTGCTCAACACCGAGATGAGCTGCCCGCACTGCGGCATGAGCTTCGAAGAACTCGACCCGCGCCTCTTCTCCTTCAACAGCCCTCATGGCTGGTGCAAGTCCTGCCGCGGCTTCGGCGTCGTGACCGAAGGCGCTTCATCGAATGAAGAGCGGCGTGACGATGTCTCCCAGCTCGAAGTGGAGATGGAAGAAGAACGCCGCTTCGACAGCGCGGAGCACGGCGTCGCGCAATGTCCCTCCTGCCATGGTTCTCGCATGAATCCCGTCGCGCGCGCGGTGCAAGTGCAGGGCATCCATCTCGAACAGATCGCCGAGCTGTCCGCGGAACGTGCGTCCGATGTGGTGACGAAGCTGAAGTTCACCGGACTGCAGGCAGAGATTTCGCGCGACATCATGAAGGAGATCACCCAGCGCCTGCTCTTCATGCAGGAGGTTGGCCTGGGATATCTCCAACTTAACCGCAGCGCTGACACTTTGAGCGGTGGTGAGGCGCAGCGCATCCGTCTTGCCTCCCAGCTTGGCTCGAATCTGCGCGGCGTGCTCTATGTCTTGGATGAGCCCACCATCGGTCTGCATCCGCGCGACAACGAGCGCCTGCTCAACACCCTCTCCGCACTGCGTGACAAGGGCAACTCGCTGCTCGTAGTGGAACACGACGAGGACACGATGCGCCGCGCGGATACCATCATCGACCTCGGCCCCGGCGCCGGACGCTTTGGAGGTCAGGTCGTGGCTGTGGGAAATCTCGATGAGATCTCCAAGCACGAGGATTCAGTCACCGGCAGAGCATTGCGCGAAGTCATGCAGCATCCTCTGCACGGCAGACGCCGTCCACTGCCGAAGAAGAACGACGCCAGTGGTTGGCTCACCCTGAAAGGCGCTACGGCGAACAACCTGCGCAAAGTCGACGTGAGCATTCCCTTCGGCGGACTCACCGTCATCACCGGCGTGAGCGGCAGTGGCAAGAGCTCGCTCATGCGCGCCGTGCTGCATCCCGCCGTGAAGGAGGAGCTGGCCAATGCGAAGAAGAAAGGCCGCAAGACAAAGAACGGCGAGAAGAAGATGTGGACCTCCGTGCACGGCGTGGATCAGATCGCGGCGGTGTATGAGGTGGATCAGTCACCCATTGGAAAAACTTCACGCTCCTGTCCCGCGACCTACGTCGGTGTGCTGGATGACATCCGCAAGCTCTTCGCCCAGGTCCCGGCGGCGCGTGCGCGGGGTTATGAAGCGGGACGTTTCTCCTTCAACACCGAAGGCGGCCGCTGTGAGAACTGCGGCGGCAATGGTGAGGTGAAGGTGGAGATGAACTTCCTGCCAACCACACGCGTGCATTGCGAAGTGTGCCACGGTCTTCGTTTCAACAGCGCCACGCTCGAAATCGAGTACAATGGCAAACACATCGGCGATGTGTTGCGCATGAACATCGCGGAGGCGGCGGACTTCTTCGCGAGCATCCCGCGCATCGCCCGTCCGCTCGCGTTGCTGGCGGAGACGGGGTTGGGATATTTGCAGCTTGGCCAGCCAAGTCCCACGCTAAGTGGTGGCGAGGCTCAGCGACTCAAGTTGGTCACGGAACTCAACGCCGGCCAGGGCCGCACGGTCACGGAGAAGATGCGTGGTCTGAAAACCACCAAGCGGAATCTTTACCTGATCGAGGAACCGACCATCGGCCTGCATCACCATGATGTCGTCCGATTGATCGAGATTCTCCACCGACTGGTGAACGAAGGTCACACCGTGATCGTCATCGAGCACCATCTCGATGTCATGGCGGAAGCAGATTACCTGATCGACATCGGCCCCGAAGCCGGCGAACACGGCGGCAAGGTCGTGGCCACAGGGACACCGGAGCAGGTGGCGAAGGTGAAGGGGAGCAGGACGGGGGTGTTCTTGAAGGCGTTGCTCAAATAGGAGGTTAGGGCTTCCGCCCTGACAGCGGACGTTGGACCTTCCGGTCCGACGTTGATGGCGTGCCTTGCCCACATGATCACCCGATCAATGCAGTGGCAAGAACGGTCCCAGGGAGCGTGCGCGGTGGGTGGCCTG
This sequence comes from Roseimicrobium gellanilyticum, assembly GCF_003315205.1. Lineage (NCBI taxonomy): Bacteria > Pseudomonadati > Verrucomicrobiota > Verrucomicrobiia > Verrucomicrobiales > Verrucomicrobiaceae > Roseimicrobium > Roseimicrobium gellanilyticum. The sequence goes on from NZ_QNRR01000009.1 coordinate 187,219, forward strand.
CAGCTGTCGGGTCGGAAGACCCAACGCCCACAGTCAGGGCAGAAGCCCTAACCTCCAGGAATACGGCAGCCTGCCACCTCCCATAAGACGATTACGCCGCGATTCCCTGGCAATGCAATCGCGCCAACTGAACAAGCTGGCATGATACACCATGCTATACCCTGATATACCACTCAAAACACCGTGATCGGCCCCGGCACGATCTTCACGCCACCGGTTCCGAGGGGATTGCCCATGGTCTCGTTGATTTCACTCACGGCGCCATTCTGGAAACCGATGGTCAGGCGGCCGACTTCGACCTTCACATAGATGGTGGTCTGCACGAGGTTGCCCGCGGCATCGCGACCAGTGGTGATTTGCGGAACCTTGTCGAAGATGCTGTATTCCAGCACTTCTTCACGACCAGCAGCGGAGATCTTGGAGGACTTGCGTGTGGGCCGGCCCAGGGACTGTTCCACTTCGACATTGGTCATACCCAACGCCACCTGGCGGTTCGCGATGAGTTCATCGACCTTCTTCTGGCGATCATAGAAGGCCTTCAGCTTGTCATAGAGCTGGGGGTCTGCAGACTTCAGGTCTTCTTTCCGCATCCAACCGGCCACATCGCCATGGCGGGCGCGCCCACGGACCTTATAGCTGGTATCCGTCATCGCCACGAGCTGCACCGAGGTGCCGAGCGCCATTTGGCCCAGCGGACGCTGCATATCGATCTGGTAATAAATGACCGAGTCGCCCGCCACATTCAGCCGGACAGGCTTGGGGAGAATGTCCTCAATATAGAGCGAGCCGGGTTCCGTGTTGCTTCCGAGCCGGGAACGACCCTGTTGGGCCTGGGTCTGCACGAGGGAGCCAGCCAGAAAGCTGAGCGCGGCGGCAGCAACGAACACGGAGCGGAAGCGGGGGTTCATAGCAGGGGGAGACTAGCAGGGTTGGTTGATGTGGGGAAGTGCTGAATATGTTCAGACGGGAAAGCCATCTCTTTTGTTCGATGACGTTTTTGCGGCTTCCCAGAAGACGGCGCGTGTGATACACCGGCTCAGATGATCCTGCGTGCTGCCTGCCTTTTTCTTTTCGCCTGCGCCTCCCTGACTCTCACCGGTTGCCAGAACATGGGCCAGATGGCCAATCCACTGGATGGAGCCAACCGCATGATCCAGGCGATGGGCAGATCCGTGGGCCGACTCTCCGCAGATGCAAAGGCCGAGCCGCTCCGCCTCGACGCAGGCGAGATTGAGCGCGCCCGTGAAGCCGAGTTGCAACGCGGGGCATTGCCCGAGAATGCACCCGTGCCTCCAGCTGAGGCGAGCACGGACCACGTTGCCTTCGTTCGCTGAGAGCGGGCGAGTAGCGGCTAGTTCCCCGGCATGAGGATCACGCCGAGCCTGGGCGCACGTTTGGCATCGAGATCAGGCCAGCCGCCGACATCTTTCTGCGAGGTGAGGGGAGGAGCAAACCGCAGCATGGTCACATCCGTGATCAATCTCGCATCCACCGCATCCAGCGGACTGCGGACACCCGCCTCGGCCAGCACTCGCTGTGCCGCCGTCTCTACCGACTCGATGCGGACGGGAGTCGGCGCTTCGAAGAGTCGATCCTCCACGACTTCCGCAGGCGGGCGCCCCCCTGACCACGTCACCGGACGCGCGGTCATCAGCGCAGCAACCCAATAGCCACTCCCAGCGTCGGGAGTTGTGTCGAGATGCCGGTCTGACCTCGACGGTCTGGGGCGGGGATTGCCCTTGTGATCCAGCATGAGCGGTTTCGGCTTGGATGGGGCGGTGGACCTGGCCCCGGGACGCGCAATCACCTTGTTTCCCTTCACTCCGGTGCGCACATCGGCTCCATGGCCATGCTTTTCGATCGGCTCAATATCGACCGCCTTTGAAGAGGAGGTGATGTAGAGATTGTTCAGGAACTGAAAACGGAAGGTCTTTCCCTTGCTCGCCCCGTTCTTCTCCTCCACGCCGGTGGAGTATCGGGAGCCGCTCCGCTCGTAGTCGAAGATGATATTATTCACCGCCTCCATGCGCACGGTGTACTTGCTCTTCGGTGTCATGTCGTTGCACTCGAACTGGGGACCGCGCATGACGAAGCGCGCCAGCAGGCAGTGATGCAGGCTGAGGGTGCTGGCACTGCAATTCAGCACGAAGGCATGGTTGTCGCCATAGGGATGGATCATCGGGTTCGCCAGCGGCTCACCGAGTATGCACCATTGGATGGTCACATCTTGGCACCGGGTGATGCCAAACAACTCATCACAGCTCCACGAGACCGAGCAGTGGTCGAAGAGCACCCGTCGGCAGTCGGTGAGGCCGATGCAATCCAGACCGTCCGAATTCACCGGTCGATCCCGCTTCGAGGCTTTGACCTTTCGGAGGGTGGTCTCATCGCCAAGACGGATCCGGACATGGCGGACGATGATGTCGTTGGTGCGTTTGAATTCGAGGCTACCGCCCCGGATGCAAACACCAGCGCCGGGGGCGTCCGAACCATCGATCGTGAGGTAGGGTTCTTTGATCTCAATCCGGTCCCTCAAGGTGATGGTACCGCTCACGGCAAACTTCACGATGCGCGGCCCTTTCTGGCGCAGAGCCCAGCGCAGGCTGCCAGCCGCGGGTTTCTTCGGGTTATCGTCGAGGCGGGTGACCGTCAGGACCTGTCCGCCGGTGCCACCCTTGGACGAGGCACCGAAGCCCTCCGGCTTGAAGCCCGCTGCGTGGAGGAGGGGAGAGCGCCCTGCGAGAAGGACCAGAAGCAGGAGGAGAACGGGGAGCAGGCGCATGGAGAGAGTACGAGGTGGAGTCGCTGGCGGCTGAGCTTGTCTATTCGACCAAGGTGGGTCACTTTCTTTCAATCGTCGTTCGCTTCCCATGCCGCACCCCAAACTCCTTCGCTTGGCCGAGACTGAAGTGGAGCGTGCCCGGGGCAAACTTCCTGAGGAAGTGAGGGAAGCATCCGATGAGTGTCTGGTGACCTACGAAGACATCGTGGACGCTGTCGAAGAGGACGAAGGCCTGGCGGACGATCTTTTGGGACTCTTCGAAGGGTTCAGCCGCATGGACCCTCTCCCTTCTGGCCCAGCCGACATGCCGAGAATCCGCCTCTTTCTGGACAACCTCTGGGACTACGCGGGCGGTGACGAGCACCAATACCGGAAGGAAGTGCGCATCACCTGGTTGCACGAGCTGGGACACTACCTGGGGTGGGGAGAGGAAGAGATTGAAGCGCTGGGGCTCGGCTGAGGTCTGCCCCAGCAAGTTCGCTAGCTGAGGTCCGTGGGGTCGCCCATCTCCATATTCAGGGCGACAGCGGACTGGACGAGGCGCTTCACCTTGGCATCAGAAATGGTGTCGCCTTCGTTGAGTTGGAGGGTGGCCATCTCGTACTTCCCACCGGGTTTGAGGCGAGGCTCGATTTCCCGAAGCAGCTGCCCGCGCCAAAAGCCAAAGAGGACCCTCTTTTCCTCTGCGCGGATGAGGAGCACGGGGCCATTCCTATGGTAGACCAGGTGGCCCCATTTGATGGATTCCGTGGTAGCAGTGGTAGCAGCTTTGCGTGTCACCTTCCGCAGACGCTCCACCAAGGGGCGTTGCCACTCGGTGAGGCTGGAGACGTAGTCATCCGGGGTGCTAGGGACGTTCGAGGCGCGTTTCATGGCCACACCAATAGAGAGTAGGGGTAGCTGAAGGAAGGCAGGATAGGACGCGATCCGGCCTCGCGGCAAGCACCCAAAACGGGTACCAAATGAGGTTCTGCGCCCGTTTTAGGCGGAAAATGGCACCTGTTGTGCCTCAAAATGGCCTCCTACCACTATATATAGGGGTCCAAAAGTGTTCCACGTGGAACATTTGGCAGGCTTTTGCCCCCTGTGCTATCTTTCTGGCCGCCTCTTCCATGTCCTCCTCTCTCTATACTTACCCGAAGACCTACGACGTCCTTGTCTGTGGGGCCGGCCATGCAGGGGTGGAGGCGGCCATGGCGGCCGCGCGCATTGGTGCCCAAGCGGCCATCCTCACCCAGAACCTGGACACCATCACCCAAATGTCCTGCAACCCTGCCATCGGGGGTCTCGCCAAGGGACACATGGTCCGGGAGATCGACGCCCTCGGCGGGGTGATGGGTCTGAACACGGACGCCACAGGGATCCAATTCCGCATGCTCAATGTGGCCAAGGGACCCAGCGTGCAGGCCCCCCGTGCCCAGTGCGACAAAAAGGCCTACCAGTTCCGAATGAAGTGGCTGGTGGAAAACCAACCCAACCTCGACCTCCATCAGGGGAATGCCGCTGAGATCCTCGTCGAAGGAGGCCAGGTGGTGGGCGTCCGTACCAGCCTCGGTATTATATATCGAGCGAGGTCGGTGGTCATCAGCTCCGGGACTTTCATGCGCGGACTCCTCCATGTGGGCCTACAGAACCAAGCCGGGGGGCGTATGGGGGATTCCATCTCCACCTTGAGTGACAGCCTCAAGCACCTCGGTTTCGACGTGCGACGATTCAAGACTGGCACCCCCTGTCGTCTCAACGGCCGGAGCATTGATCTGAGCAAGTGCGAGCAGCAACCGGGCGACGAGCCGCCACCACGTTTCAGCTACCTCAGTGGAGTGCTGCCGGACGACACCCAGCTTTTTACCCTGAACCGATGGCAGCGTGAAATGTTCCACGTGGAACAGACCCCCTGCTGGATCACCTACACGAACAAGACCACCCACGACATCATCCGGGCGAACCTCGACAAGTCACCGATGTACTGTGGGGTCATCGAAGGCGTGGGCCCGCGCTACTGCCCCTCCATTGAGGATAAGATAGTTCGTTTTGCGGAAAAGGATCGCCACCAGATCTTCTTGGAACCGGAAGGCCGCCACACCCAGGAGTATTATGTGAACGGCGTCTCCACGAGCCTGCCGTTCGAAGTTCAGCTCGCCTTTATCCGCAGCATCGCGGGGTTGGAGAATGCCGAGATCGTCCGCCCCGGCTACGCGGTGGAGTACGATTACTGTCCGCCGACCCAGCTCCACCCAACCCTCGAAACGAAGAGGGTGGGAGGTCTGTATTTCGCCGGCCAGATCAATGGCACTTCCGGCTACGAAGAAGCCGCTGGCCAGGGGCTGCTCGCGGGTGCCAATGCCGCGCTCAAGGTGGCGGGCAAGCCAGCGTTCGTCCTTAAGCGCTCCGAAGCTTACCTCGGCGTGATGGTCGACGACCTCGTGACCAAGGGCACCACCGAGCCCTACCGCATGTTCACCAGCCGGGCCGAGTACCGCCTGCTGCTGCGGCAGGACAATTGCGACCTGCGGCTCACACCGAAGGGGATTGAGTTTGGCATGGTCGATGCCTTCCGTGCCCAGCATACCTCCGACAAGGCCACGCGCCTAGCCGAGCTCCGCGCCTTGCTCGCCGGCACGACGTATCAGAGCACGCGCCTCGAGCAATGGGTTCGTCGACCGGAAAATACCTGGTCCGCTCTGCCGGTGGAGATTCGCTCCAAGTTCTCAGAAGAACTGTGGTGTCTGGCCGAGAACGACATCAAGTACGCTGGCTACATCGCCCGCCAGAACGAGCAGGTGGAGAAGGCGGCTCGCATGGAAGACAAGCCCATTCCAGACTGGGTGGACTATACGGCGATTAAAAGTCTGAAGCGCGAAGCCCAGCTCAAGCTGGCCCAGCTCAGGCCAGCAACTTTCGGTCAAGCAGCACGCGTCCAAGGCGTGACCCCATCCGACCTCGCGGTCGTGCAGGTGTGGGTGAAGCGGGCTGGAGCCGGGCGGGAAGAGCTTGCTCCGGCAGCAGAATAACATCAACCTTGGTCGGCCAGCAGGAGCGAAGCCCGCAATTGGCTGACAGAAGCGTCGCACCCCTTCCAGAGGTCCTCATCAAGCGAGAACACCTCGAGACGTTCTGCATCCCGGCACCGAGCACGGCTCCTGCAGTGCACAGCTCCCAAAGACTGTCGTCTCAGTTATCTTGTGCCGCCTGGAAGGACTCGTAAGCCTCGACCAATCCTTCGCGCAGTGGTGTCTTTGCCTGCCATCCCAGCGCTTTCATTTTGCTGGTCTCCATCAGTTTCCGAGGAGTGCCATCGGGTTTGGAGGAATCGAACTTCAGCTCTCCCTCGAATCCGACGACATCCTTCACCAGTTCGGCCAGCGCACGGATGGTGATGTCCTCGCCGCAGCCGATGTTGACCCAGTCGGGCGGATTCTCCACGCCTAGGAGGTGTACGCAACCCTCGGCCAAATCATCGGCATGCAGGAACTCACGGCGGGGAGAGCCGGTGCCCCAGACGCTGACAGCCTCGGCACCACCAGTCTTGGCCTCATGAAAGCGGCGAATGAGTCCCGGGATCACGTGCGAGTTCTCGGGATGGTAGTTGTCGCCCGGCCCGTAGAGGTTGGTCGGCATCGCCGAGTGGAAGAGGACGCCGTACTGTTTGCGATAGTACTGGCAAAGCTTAAGTCCCGCGATCTTCGCGATGGCGTAGGCCTCATTCGTCAGCTCCAGCTCACTGCTGAGCAAAGCCTCTTCGCGCATCGGCTGTGGTGCCTCGCGAGGATAGATGCAGGAGCTGCCCAGAAAGAGCAAGCGCTGCACGCCGTGCCGATAGGCAGCATGGATGCAGTTCGCTGCAATCATCAGATTCTCGTACAGAAACTCGGCAGGATAGGTGAAGTTCGCATGAATCCCACCCACCTTCGCAGCCGCAACTACCACAACCTGAGGTTTTTGTGACTCAAACCATGCCTCAACGGCCGCTTGATTACACAAATCAAGCTCCGCACGACCGGCGGTGAGAATCTTGTGCTGCCCCCGCGCCTCCAGGGCGCGCACCAAAGCGCTGCCCACCATGCCCCGATGGCCGGCGACAAACACAGAGGCTGCGGGATCCAAACTCATAGATCTCCAGAGTGCAGTGTCTCACCCTCATGGTCAATGATCGACGCGTTCTCAAAAGCGCAGTTCGAGTCCCAAAGCCGGCTCAGGCACATGAGCTACCAGATCTTCCTGTCCTGGATGCCGATCCAAAACAACGCTCCTCCTACGAGCAACGCTACAATCCCTCTCTGCAGCCAGACGCTCCTGCCCGCCTCATACGAACTGATGACGATGGGCAAGGCGCGGACTTGCTCAGTCTTCATACGTCGTCGGACGATGTAAGGCAGTGGTTCTCTGGCCACCATCCACCTCGACCCCAGTGCGCCGTATCGCATGTAGATCTTGGTCTGGGCGCGCACCAGTTCAATGGGCCGGCTGTCGCGACTGGGATCCTTTCCTCCTTCGTCCACTTCCTTGATCACCTCCCGCCTCTCCGCCTCACTCAGGCGCAAAAAAACCATCTCTGGCGCGGAACTCTGCGGGTCAGCCCTGGCAGGAACATACGCCGAGACCACCACCTCCTCCTCCGACTCCCACTTCGCCCCGAACTGCATCATGCGGCTGAAATCAAACGAGCGCGGAAGCTCCTTAATGGTGATCTCCCGCGGAACGATACCCGCCACCTCACCCATCGCAGCAATGTCTGCGACCGCGAGAGTACGCATTCCCCTCACATAATCCCAGATGCAGTAGCCCCCGAAACCAACGATCACCGCGCCCACTACCGTCATCAACTTGGGAAAGAGATTCCTGCCGGGAACCAGTTTCCACTGATACGCGAGTACCACGGGAGCGAGCCCCACGATACCGCATAAAAACCACGTCGTATACAGGCTGTACTCTTTCCAAGTACTCAACAGAATCTCCACGAGCCACGCATACGGACCCATCTCCAGCCACGCGGACCCGATCCAGAAAGCCACCCACACGGAAGCCAACACCAATCTGATCGCTGCAGCCGACATACTTGTGAATCCACCGGTGAGGCGCAGACGAACAGCGCAGCCTCGAGTCAGCGTACCGTGAGGCGTTAGCCAATGCCAAGACAAAACTTCTTCATCCTCATTCAAGCCAGACAGGTTGGGAATACGCGCCGTTCCCCGCAATGTCCCACACCTCAAGCCTTACCCAACGGCGGCCTTTGAGATCCAGCTCCATCGACTCCATCGCCTTTCCAAAGTCCCGCGTGGCAGCCTTGTCCAGTCGGTGCCGGAATACCGCCTTCCCGTCGCCACTCACCAGTTCCACAAAGGAAAGCGGAAAGGTCCAGGAGAGAGCGAAGGCCACCTTGGGTTTCGCATTCTCCTGCATCGCAAAGGTTTCACCACTTCGTTTGCCACCCACGGTGAAGTCATGGATCAGCACCTCACCCGTGGTGGTGAAGAAGGCGCCTCGTCGCAAGACATCCATGACAGGCTGCCAACCATCCTGGTACCGGGGAAGTTTTTCCAGGCGCAGGTAGTTGATGTTCATGTGTCCGTAGAGCTCATGGGTGGGATTGATCTTGAAGACATCCACCTCACCCGGCAGGTACTTGCGCTGACCCCAGTTCGCCATGTCGTCCATCAGGTGGAGGCATCGCTCACCCAGGCGCTCCCGGGAGAGATCTGCGGGCATCGCCTTCCATGCGGCGCCGAGCCAGTGCTCGGAAAGATAAAAATCTTCGTGTCTGAAAACGTCCGGTGTCCAGCTCGAGGCCTTGATGCGGGGATGGGCGGTCCACCCAAGACCACCTTCGCGTTTGAGCAGCTCGAACATGTCCTCACGACCTGCAACGCGGTACACCTTGCCAAAGGGCTCCACGTGATCTTCGAAAGGCTGGTCCGGGGCACGCCTTTGCGTCCAGATTACCGGCTTGGGAAACATGAGCATCCAGTGGCCGGGATGTTTGCCTTCCCCCTTGATGCCGAGAAAGCCACTCACTTCCTCACCTGGAATTACAAGAAGCTCATGATCCGAGATCCGTTTGCACTCATCAAACATGGCCTGCATTTCAGGAAAGCGCAGGGGCCCCGGGTCCTGCTGATGTCCATCACCATGGAATTCCCCGAGGTGCACCGCTTGGACCCCCATCTCCTTGAACATCAGAACAAAGTCCGGCAGCGGGATCTTCTCACGCCCCTCTGCCTTCAATTTCATCACTTCGACCGTATGCGCGAAATGATAGTGGCTTGTGAAAGTGACATGCCCCGGCAATGCCTCGAAGCGATCCCCGCGTGTGTATTTCAACGCGCCCTCCAACGCATCACCCCACTTTCCCGGAGACGCGAGGAGGAAGAACGAGAGCCGCTGCTTGGTGCCTGGAGGTGCGTTGAACCACGGCACAAACGCCCCGCCACCATCCGGTGACTGGCGCACTCCAAACCCAAACGGTACCGACTTTTCATAGTGGCCGCGCCCGCACCAGATGTATTTCAGATTCGGAGTAGCGTCCCTGGGAAAGAAGAACTGATGGGGCGGAGGGAAACATGCCACCGCGCCATGAGCATTGTGCGCGCCGATCATGCGATGCCGCGCCGCCAGAGACCTGTCCGGCCAGCCTGCCTCGGTGCCATCAGGGTTTGTCTTCCAATCTTCTTCCCAGGAGATCTGGCTTGTCCTCCCGTGCCTCGAGAAAGCTTCGCTGGCATTCACCTCGTGCCATGCGAAGCGCTGGAGGCCATGCTCTTCACCCACCAATCCCGCGTCATAGATGATCGCCCGCCGATCCTCATCCGTGGAAACAATCGCCTCTATGCGCATCAGACCACTCCCCGCATAAAAGGTGAATACCAAGTCGCCGGTGAACTTGCCAATAGTCACTCCAGGATAGCGCACCGTGGCGCGGTCGGGCTTTTCTTCGAGCACGGCAGATGATGGCTTCCGTGTGCTCACATGCCTGTCATACGGACGCGTATGTACCTTGTCGAAAAACACATTCCACACCTCCATCTCGGGCGGGCGGCCCAGAGGCGCCTGACGTGTACCGACACTCAGGAAAAACGTCGGTTCCATCTTCTGGATCACGGGATCCCCGGCGGTGTCCCGCTCGTTAGAGAAACTGATGGAATCCAGTACTGGGGGGGTCCCGTCCTCCCTCAGCTTCACATGCAGAAACTTCCCATCCGCAGTAGGGCAAGCCACGTGGAGGAGGTTCTCTTCCTTCACGATGCGGATCGGTTCCGGAGAGGCGGCACTGACACATCCCACGCAGGATGCCAGGCTCAGCCAGAGACAAAGACGCTGGTAGCAGGTCATCACTGGTGATGGGGTGGTGGCCCCATGCAATCAGGTTTGTACCGGATGGACAAGAGCCGAAGTTTCTGCGCTCCACGGCCACAGTTGGAGAGAGTGTCGGGAGTTGTGCCGTTATCAACGCGATCGGTCTGCATACGCGCTGCTTCCATGAAACCGCACATCCTCCTCCTCCTTCCTGTCCTCGGTGCCTGGCTCAGTGCTCCATCATCTCCGTTACGCGCCCAGCAATCCACGACCACCGACCAGGCAAAAACCGTGCAGCTCCTCCAAAAGGAAGTGCTCAAGCGCTATCCCGAATCCGACAAGGATAAGGATGGCAAGCTATCCGCGGCGGAGTGGGGAGCGCTGCAGCTCGACCTGAAGAAACGCGGCCTGCCACCATCAGCCCTCGCACCCAAGCCCGCGCAGCCCAATGCCAGGTATGGTCCGCACGAGCGCAACGTGCTGGACTTTTGGAAAGCGGAAACCAAAGAACCCGCTCCCGTGCTGGTCTTCATTCATGGCGGCGGCTTCCTCGCCGGGAACAAGGACCACATCGCACCCCAGTCCATCGTGCAATGCCTCGCCAACGGCGTGTCCTTTGCCAGCATCAACTACCGCTATTCCTCGCAGGCTATCTATCCAGCCCCGATGCTTGATGGCGCACGCGCCATCCAGTTCCTCCGCAGCAAGGCCAAGGAGTGGAACATCGATCCGAAGCGCATCGGCGCCTTCGGCGGTTCCGCCGGCGCGGGCATCTCCATGTGGGTGGGTTTCCATGAAGATCTTGCGAAGCCGGACAGCAGCGATCCCATCGAGCGTGAATCCTCACGCCTGCTCTGCATTGGCACACTGGGAGGGCAGGGGACTTATGATCCTCTGGTCATCAAGGAATGGATCGGCCTGCCGCCTGCGCAGCATCCCGCACTCATCGCACTCTACGGGGTGAAGACCTTCGAAGATTTCAGCAAGCCCGAGATTCGCAAGCTGGCCACGGACGCCGCCGCCATGACCCACCTCACCAAGGATGACCCGCCACTCTTCATGGTCTACAGCGAAGCGGATGAACGCGTGCCCGCGACTGCAAAACCCGGCTTCGCCATCCATCACCCGATCTTCGGCCACAAGCTCAAGGAGAGCATGGATTCCCTTGGCATCGAAAATGTCTACCGGCACACCGATGACAAAAAGACTCCAGCCGCACCGCAGGCCATGATGGATTGGCTGATTGGGAAGCTGAAAGAATAAACGTGGCTCGCGAGCGGTGTTGACTGATACACTGCTAGCTACTTCCCCTGTTTCGCCCGAATCGTGGCCAGCGCGATGAGTCGTGACACCACGATGGCCAGATACATCACTCCGCAAAACATCTCGAGCATTACCAGGGAGCGCGCGAAGGAGCGGATGGGAATGATGTCACTCAACCCCACTCCTGAAAGCGTGGCGAAGCTCAGGAACAGCAGCTCCAGCCAGCTCCGCGGGTCCTGCGTGTTTTGCGAAGCCGTGAAGCTGCCCGGTACCCAGGCCTGACACACCAGAAAGGCGAAGGCGAACGACCAGGCCAGCAGGGTGAAGGTGGCGCCCGCGGCTACGAGCTCATCGAAGGTCACACTCTGGTCCCCCAGCATGTAGAAGATCAAACCCACCGCCGTATAAAAATAGAGAAGTGCCTCCAATGAATAGCCGACCGTCAGGAAACTGGGGTGTTTCCCCAGGTGTCCGACGACGGAGCAAATCACCGCGGGTATCGCCAACACCCAGCCAATCCAGTTCACAAACGGATTACGGTTCACCACCCAGAGGGCAAGAGCCAGCACCACGTTGCAGAACAACACATAGGCCACTCTTCCTGCGTCGGAGTTATCCAGAAAGGGATAGATCAATACCGCGAGCAATTGCGCAGCCAGCAGCAGGCTCGAGGGCTGCCGACGCAGCGTGACAATCATTCTACGCTTGCTCAAGACGAGGCCCATGGTCAGAGAGAGAGGGATGAATTAAGCGTCGATTTGCTGGATGCGCGCCAGGTGCCGGCCACCTTCAAAAGGCGTGCTCAGGAACAGATCGACAATCGCCAGCGCGGTCGCCTCATCCATCATGCGCTCGCCGAGGGACAGCACATTGGCATCGTTGTGCTGGCGGGTGAGACGCGCGGATTCCAGATTCCAGCACAGACCGCAACGGATGCCATGCACCCGGTTTGCCACGATGGCCTCGCCATTGCCAGAGCCACCGAGCACGATGCCGCGCTCCGCCTGTCCCGTCGCCACTGCTTCCGCGACAGGGCGGATGTATTTGGGATAATCCACCGACGCATCCGAGTCCGTGCCGAAATCCACGACCTCATGCCCGGCCTTCTTCAGATGCTCAATGATGGCCTGCTTGTAGCGAAACCCCGCGTGGTCAGAACCGATGGCGATCTTCATGGGAGGCATGATACACCATTGGCAAAACCATCCACTGAAGGAGACACTTATTTATTGCCGGACCACCAGCGTGACAGATTCTGCTCCGGTGCCCTGGGCAGATCCAAGCCCGCATCCGAATAGTGCGAGGTGTCATTGAAGAGCATGAGGCGGGCGCGGACCGGATCCTTGAAGTCCACAATGTTCAGCGCAGCAGGATTCTGATCGAGGTTGTCCCGGTACCGGCGCGGGTCAAAGCCCAGCAGCGAGCTGAGCAGCAGACGAATGGTTGCCTTGTGTGAGACCACGATCACTGGTTGACCTTCGTGCTGCCGCACAATCTCGATCAAGGCGGGCAAGGCTCGAGCCGTCACGGCCAGACCACTCTCTCCACCGGGCGGAGCATACGTATAGGGGTCCTCCTCCCACGACGCTGCTTCCTCGGGGTATTTCGTCTCCACCTCGCAACGCGTGAGCTGTTCCCAGTGACCGTGGGCGATCTCCTTCAGTCCCTCCCGGGGCCGCACCTCGCAGGTGTGAGGCTCCGCGAGAATCCGGGCAGTCTCCATGGTGCGTCCCAGCGGCGAGGCATAGACGGCCTTCACCGGTAGATCCGCCAGGCGCCGGGCGAGACGTCGCGCCTGCTCCCGTCCCTCATCAGAAAGAGGCACGTCTGTGGAGCCTGCGAAGCGATCTTCGGCAGTCAAAGTCGTAGCGCCGTGGCGGATGAGGAAGATGCGGGTCAGGGCCATAGGATCGCTGGAGGATAGCAGAGATCAGTCCGGCTCCAGTATTGAAAAAGGAAACTCAGGCCTGCCGTGCCATCCAGACGCCCAGTGCAGCTACCAAAAATCCCGCGACGACGGTCGGCGGCAGCCCTTCGCCAAACGCGAGCCACGCCATCACCGCCGTCACGGGTGGCGTCAGGTAGAAGAGACGTGTCACCTGGAGTGACTGCCCTTGTCTCAGAAGGATGGACAGCAGGAAGAACGCCCCGATCGAAAGCACAAAGATCAACCAAAGTAGGGCAAAGATGAGCTGCGGAGTCCATTGCACCACCATGGTCTCGAACCCCACCGCCAGTACCAGCATGAGTCCGGCACAGGTGTAGGCCTGCACCGCGGTCCCCGTGCGCAGATCCATGCCACCGCAGAAGCGCTTTTGGTACAGGGTGCCGAGAGTGATGCCAAAGAGCGCCAGCGTCACGAGGGCCAGGGCGGGAAGGTCGGGATGACCTGTCAGCTTTTGCGACACCACCAAGGCCACCCCCGCGAGGCCCAGCACGAGGCCGATCCACTGCCGGGCCACCAGCGTCTCCCGCATCCACAGCGTGGTGATGACTGCCGTGAGCAGGGGTTGGAGACCCACAATCAGGGCCACCAGTCCAGCTCCCAACCCGTGGGCCACCGCGGAAAGCACCCCTCCTAAATAGATGCCGTGTACCAGTAGGCCGGACACGACGAGGTGCCACACTGCCCGTCTCGACTTTGGCCAGGGAGCGCCCGTCATCCAAGCCACCAAGGTCAGGAGGACCGCCACCACCAGCATCCGAATGAACAGGAAGGTGAACGGCTCCGCATAGCCGAGCCCGAACTTGCTCCCGATGAAGCCCGAACTCCACAGCAGCACGAAGAGCGCGGGAAAGTACGGTTGGAGTTTTTTGAGGACTGGCGAGGGCACGTGCCGTGGGGTGGGGGAGGGGAGCCTGCCATCCTAGAGAGAGCTGACCGACCGGCAAGTCCCTCCAGGCCCGCAACCTGACCCCGCCCGGCCCCGGGCAATCCCCACTTGCCCCTGCCCCCGGCCTTGCTAGGCTCGCCCCCCTCACTTCCCTCTTATGGCAGCAGAAAGGCGCATTCTTGTCACCGGCGGCGCGGGCTTCATCGGCTCGAACCTCGTTCATTACCTCCTCGGCCAGGCCGGTGCGGACCACGGCGTGACCATCAGCAAGGTGGTGAACCTCGACAAGCTCACCTACGCGGGCAACCGCAGCAGCCTCGCCAAGCTGGACGGCGATGCGCGCCACGTATTCGTGCAGGGCGACATCCAGGACGCCGAGCTCTTCGGCAAGCTCCTCAAGGAACATGACATCAATGCCGTCATGCACCTCGCCGCCGAGTCGCATGTAGACCGCTCCATCGACTCCCCGGAAGAGTTCATCTTCACCAATTTCGTCGGCACCTTCCGCCTCCTCCACACCGCCTTGCAGCATCACCGCGAGCGTCAGAAGGAGGGCAAGGACGACTTCCGCTTCCTCCATGTGAGCACGGATGAAGTGTTCGGCTCCCTGAGCCCGACCGATCCTGCCTTCAGCGAGACCACCCCGTACGCGCCGAACAGCCCCTACTCCGCCAGCAAGGCCGGCAGTGACCACCTCGCGCGCGCCTATGTGCACACGTACAAGATGCCGCTGGTCACCACGAACTGCTCGAACAACTACGGCCCCTTCCAGTTCCCGGAGAAGCTCATGCCGCTCATGATCCAGAAGGTGCTCCGCGGAGAAAAGCTCCCGGTGTACGGAGACGGCACCAATGTGCGCGACTGGCTCTACGTGGAAGACCATTGCCGCGGCCTCACGCTCGCCCTCCTCAAGGGTGAAATCGGCGAGACCTACAACATCGGTGGCAAGTGCGAGATGAAGAACATCGACGTCGTACACGCCATCATCGCCGCGGTGAATGCCGAGCGCCCCGACCTCAAGCGCGACCCGAAGGAACTCATCACCTTCGTAAAGGACCGCCCAGGTCATGATCGCCGCTACGCCATCGACTGCAGCAAGATCGGCCGTGAACTCGGTTGGGAACCTCAGGAGACGTTCGACAGCGGCATGCGCAAAACCGTTCGTTGGTATCTCGACAACTCCGAGTGGATCAATGAGATCGAGCGCAAGTACCAGCTCCAGCGTCTGGGCCAGGGCTGAGATCAAGGCTTCTCGAGAAGCCTTCTACATTCTCGGATGACAAAATGACCGGCGATGGTGTGTACTACACCATCTTACTGCGTCATTGTCATGACTCCGCGCTTCATCGCCACTCTGCTGGCCACCGCCGCTTTCACTGCTTCGTTCCTGTCTGCCCAGGATGCAGACACCGAGGGCTTCGTCTCGCTGTACAACGGCAAGGACCTCACTGGCTGGGTGCCCTGCAACGTGGCCACGGATACCTTCCAGGCGAAGGACGGCTACATCATGACCACCGGCATCCCCACCGGTGTCATGCGCACCGAGCGCGTGTATGAGAACTTCATCATCGAGCTCGAGTGGCGTCACCTGAAGGAAGCGGGCAATGCCGGCCTCTTCATCTGGGGCGAAAGCATTCCCGCTCCTGGCGTGCCCTTCTCACGCGGCATCGAAGTGCAGATCCTCGATCCGGGCTATGAGAAGAACAAGGGTGCGAAGGAGTGGTTCACCTCGCACGGCGATATCTTCCCCATCTGGGGCGCTACCATGACTCCCGTGGATCCCGTGGCGAAGAGCGGCAAGCGCAGCTTCCCCAAGGAGGATCGCGTGAAACCTTCCCCCGAGTGGAACCACTACCGCGCCGTGTGCAACAACGGTGAAATCCGTCTCTCCGTGAATGGCAAGGAGGTCACCGTGGGAAAAGACTGCTGGCCGCGCAAAGGCTACATCTGCCTGGAGAGCGAAGGCAGCGAGGCCCACTTCCGCAACATCCGTATCAAGGAACTGCCCTCCACTGGTGCCACCGCGGAGCAAACCGCACGTGAATTCGCCGGCTTCAAGCAATTGTTCGATGGAAAAACTCTGAAGGGCTGGGCCACGCCGGATGATCTCGACAAATGGTGGAGCGCCCACGGCGCCTTCTTCCACGTCAAGGAAGGCAAGCTGGGCAAGGGCAAGGACCTCTGGACGGAAAAATCCTTCAAGGATTTCCAGCTCATCGTCGACTGGAGAATGTCCAAGAAACCTGAGCCGAAGAAGCTGGTCCTCATCGCTCCCGATGGCAACGAAGCCTTGAATCCCGATGGCACCAAACAAACCGCCGAGGTCATGGATGCCGGCGACAGCGGCATCTTCCTGCGCGGTACGAAGAAAGCACAGATCAATATCTTCTGCCGACCCTGCGGCTCCGGTGAAGTGAATGGCTTTCGCATGGCCAAGGACACACCGGCAGATCTGCGGAAACTCTATGTGCCGAAGGAAAAAGCCGACAACAAACTCGGCTCATGGAATCGCTTTGTGATCACATTGCAGAAGGGAAAGCTCAGCGTGGAGCTCAATGAAAAACTGGTGATCGATCAAGCCCCCGTCCCCGGTCTCCCGGAGAAAGGGCCCATCGGCCTACAGCACTACGGAGACGAAATGCAGTTCGGAAACATTTTCATCAAGGAGCTGTAGTTACATCCGTTGCCTGTGCAACTCAGCGAGCTCGCCATTCTTCCACGACAGTGAAATACGCGGCACCAATCCTCCTCGCAACAAGCCTGCTGATGACACCTGCGGCGTGGTCCACCGACGCCGCCTCCATGGCACCTAGCGATCTGTCGCTCTGGTCGGAAATCACACCACCTCCCGTTCGCGAAGACAGCCGGTTCTCCAACGTCTCATGGGCACAGCAACAATGGCGGGTGCTTTTGTCAGACGATGGCAAACCGAGTGTGCAACCTGTAGACTTTGAGTCGCCACCGCCCAAACCAACACCGAGCTTCGTTCCAAAGGCTTCAAAGTGGATTGCCGGAGCCCAGCGGCACTACAAGTTCGTCGGAGGCCAGGCTTATCTGCCCACAGATGATGGTTGGCTTGTGGCCTTCAACCGGGGGGAATTCGGAGCAGCACTGTACTGGTACGACAAGACCGGCAAGAGCAGCTACAAAATCTCTGATCATCAGGTCGTAGCGTTCGTGAGCAATACCAAGGGCATCTTCGCGGTGGAAGGGCTTTCCCATCTGGGCCTCAACCATGGCTCCATCATCCGCATTTCCCGTGCGCATCAGGCCTCCAGTTGGCGCGCCGAGACATTCGCCAAGTTGCCATCCTGTCCCGAAGCCGCTGCCTCCAGCAAAGATGGAACCCTTTATGTAGCACTATCTGATCGCCTTTTGGCTGTGACCCCCAAAGGAGAGATGACATCCCTGATGCAGGGTGATTTCTTGCTGGGCGGCCAGGCAAATTCGGCTCTGCTCTCTTCTGATGAAAGCACTCTCTATGTTGGTATGACCCAGTTTGTGCTCAAGGTGAACGTCAAGACACGCCAGCAGCGCTATCTCCTTCCTGATGCCGCTCTCCTGCAAAAACTCACCAGCCCATAGCGATATTCTCCCATCAGTCTTGCTCACCCCCGCTGGGACGAATGTTGACCTGATAAACGCCCGACTTCTCCTTCGAGCATCCACTTCAATGGAGGCGTTTTCAGACACGCGGCCTCTCAAAAACGATACCTTTTCCTACCCGTCCCCGTTCTCACGCTTGATTCTTTTGGTTTTTCTGATAGTTGGAATAGCTGGATTTCTCTCTCGATACCCGTTTTGAAGTCTCGCCTCATCAAGTTTGCCTGTCATAATTGCGGCACGAAGCTCGCTGTGCCGCCCGAGATGGCTGGCGTCACAGACCAGTGTCCCAAGTGTGGCACGACCATTACTGCTCCTCCGGAATCGACCTTGGAACCGGTGCGGCGGAAGACGAAGTTTGCCCCGGTTCCCAAGTCCGAAGCTGACTCCGAGCATTTGCCGCCACCTCCGGCGCAGCCGGAACTGCCCGCGCTTCCCGGATGGAGCGCTTCCGAGTTGGCGGATGCCCTGAAGCCACCGGCACCTCTGCCGTCGTACGTGCCTGTGGGACAGTCCCTCGCACATGCGCAGCCCCAATTGCACACTCCGGAGCGCAGCCTGCTCCCGGACCCCCCAGCCATTCCAGACCCCGGGCCTGTGTTCATGCCGAAGCGCAAGGCGCAGAGTGAAGGCGCCGTGGCGGTGGCACCCCCTCCTCCAGCCGCACCGGCGAAGAGTGACCACCCCATTCTCGGCAGCATTCTGGATGCGCCCACGCTGCCTCGGGGACGTGCGACCGCTCCTACGCCTGCACCCGCCCCTGCCTGGGAATCCCCGCCAGCGCCTGATTCCGCACCTGAAGCACCGGAGCTCCCTGCACCTGCCGCATTCCTGATGCCGGAGCCACTGCCGCCTCCTGCATCGCTGCCAGAGCAGCCCGCACAAGTCAGCGAGCCCGCGCCTGTAGAAGCCGCTCCGAGCCCGCCACCCCTTCCTCCTCCGCCTCTCGCCGAAGCGCCTGCGGAAGAACCCATCGAGCAGCCTGCCCCAGTCCTGAGTGAAAGTCCGGCACTGGAGTCACTGACGCCTACGCCAGCACCGGCAGAGGAACAGGCACCCACTGCTCCCGAATCACTGCCGGAGTCTCTTGCCTCCGCACTGACAGGACAACCGCTCGACGCGCCTACAGCGCTCGCTCCGACTCCTGAGGTCGCCTCCACGCCCATCGCCCTGGTTCCGGAATCACTTCCAGACGCGCGCGCCGCGGAAGAAGCCGCCATGCCCGGCATGGGCGAAGTGCTTGCCGGTGGCCAGATTGCGCAGGATCCAGCCGCACCTCCCGATACACGGGACCATCGCCCGTTGCTGCACGTGCCATTCCTCCCGGTGGCGGAGTCTCCTTCGAAGGGCCGCCGCACTCAGAAGCGGAAGATGTACATCTTGGGTGTGGTGCTGTTTCTGGTGATCGATGTCTTCATCGGATTCTGGCTCCTCAATGCACCTCGCGGCGCCTTGTCCGAGGGCACCCCCACGGAGAGCACTCCCAAACCCACGGTGCCGCCCACGCCGTCATCGGCAAAAACGGAAACCAACGCAACGCCCCCAGCAAGCCCCGGCACCCCTGCGATTGGAGCCCCTTCCGAGTTCGCCGCCACACAACCGGAGCCATCTCCCGAGGCCGCGCCTGCCAAGCCTTCGTCACCCCCCATGGCGATTCCCCTTCCGGGACACAGCGCCACGGATGTTCCCACGGCCACGCCAATTCCAGTGACTGAGGCCAGCACACCTGCGGATCCCAAGAAGACAGAGCCCGAGGCTTCACCTCCACCGGCCTCGTCGACTACAGCTGGCATGAATCCCTCCGCAGCACCGGTCGCCTCGCCTGATACAGGGAAGCAACCCGTAAAACCTGAAAATGCCGTGGCCGCAGGACCAGACGAGCCTTCCTGGCTTTTGAAAGCGGGGCCCAAATCTGGAGATGCGGCAGGGCCGACCACTCCCGCGCCTACCGCTCCAGCACCCCCGACTCCAGCACCAGCCGCTCCGGGTGGCGATGGCACAGTGGCCTCCATGATGGGCCCACAACCCACACCAGCTCCGACGCCTTCAGGGGAAGACCCACCGTGGCTCAGGCGCATTCAGCCCACATTCCCTGCCATCGACGGCACACCTCTGCTGCCCTCCACCCCTCAGCAACCTGTTGGCCCTCCGCCACCTGCACCGCCAGCACCCGGTGCTGTTGATGGTTCTACCATTCCCCCACTCGCGGCCACCACGAACATGTCGGTCACTCCGGCACCGGGCGTGGAAGGGGCTCCCGCCCCTGCGCCGACGCCCGCTCCAGCCCCGGCAAGCACTGCGACTCTCATCGGCAAGTTGCCTGATGAGGCCAAGAACGCCCTCGAAGTACTGCGCAGTTTCCTTGCGGCTCCCACCTGGCAGGAGCGCTCTGCCTATGTTCAGAAGCCGGAAGCGACCAAGTCCCTCATGGAGAAACACGCCGCCAAATACGGCGACGGACCCATCAATCCAGGCATGATCAAGTTTGTCGACCGTCATCCCGGGCGGGACGGTGGACCACCGTATTGCATGTTCGAAATCGAAGGTGGCGATCTGAAGCATGAAGTGCTGATCCTCATCGAACAACCTGCGGAAGGCTCGCCCAAGATCGATTGGCCCACCTTCGTGGAGTTCAAGGATGACCTCCTGCTGCGCTTCCTCGAGACGCAGGGCGAGCCCAACCAGAGTTTCCGCGTGATGCTGAGCCGCAAACATTATTTTGCCAAGGATGTGCCCGATCTCGCCTCGAAAGATTCCTTCCAGGTGCAGCAGCCGAATGACCGGTTCGACGGTCATGTGTTCCTTCCCAAGAGCACGCAATTGAGCAAGAAGCTGGCCTCGCAACTTTCCTGGAATCAGAACATGCCGGTGATTGTAGAGCTCGCCTGGCGCACCAATGGAAAGCTCCACTGGGTGGAGATTGTGCGAATCGTGAGCTACGGCTGGAGAAGCTAAGATTCATCCAGCGGGCTCCCAGCACTCAACGACGATGCCTATTGGGCACTGCGTTGGAAAAGATCCTTTTCACCACGCAACAGTGCGAGAACCTCTCCCACGAGGTACAGAGAGCCGGTGACCAGCACTCGTCCACCACGAGTACGCGCCGCAGCGAGCGCTGACTCCACCGTGGGATGCGTGCTGCATGCCACACCGCTGCGATACAGATCATCCAGTTCGCTCTGGAGAAACTCCTCGGACTGCGCACGAGGACTGTTGAAATGGGTGAAATGCCAGTGCTCCGCAATGGGCTGAAGCGCGCGAATCAATCCGCGGGCATCCTTTCCTGTAGCGGCGCCGAAGACAACGGCGGCCTTCTCGCCCGGGTAGGCCTGCTGCCAGGTACGCACCAGTGTTTCCGCACCGGCGGGATTGTGTGCTCCATCAATGACGATGCGCTCCTGCTCAAATCGTTCGAACCTGCCGGGCCAGCGCACCTCCTGCACCCCCTCGCGCAACACCGGCTCGGACGTCTGGAACCCAACCGCCTTGAATGCCGCCACCGCGAGCGAGGCATTCCACAACTGGTGCTGGCCGAACAATCCAATGCGATAACCCCGCAACGGTGTCGTCACAATCGTGAGTCGTGAGCCACGCTCGCGTGCTGTCTCGGAGATCACCTTCATGGCCTCCGGTGGCTGGTTGAGCGTCACCACCGGCACCCCCGGCTTGATGATGCCCGACTTTTCCGAAGCAATTTCACGGAGGGTATTCCCAAGCTGCTCCTGATGATCCAATCCGATGCTGGTGATCACACTCACCTCGGGAGTGATCACATTGGTCGCGTCCAGTCGCCCACCAAGCCCCGTCTCGAGCACGGCCCAGTCCAGCTCCCGCTTGCGGAACCAGTCGAGCGCCAGAGCGAAGGTCAGCTCAAAGAAGGTCGGATGCGGATCCATCCCCTCGCAAGTCTTCTTCAAGGCTTCGATTCCCCGGACCACTTCCGCAGAGGAAATCTCCCGCTCCGCATTCCGGATGCGCTCGTGAAAATGCACAAGATGGGGCGAGGTAAAGAGCCCGGCATTCACACCCGCCGCCTTCATCAAGCTGTGTATGAACGCGCACACGCTCCCCTTGCCGTTCGTGCCAGCGACGTGAATGAACTTCTGACCCGGCTTGGGCAGGCCCATGATGTCCAGCAGCCGGGACATGTTCTCCAACCCCAGCTTCACCCCGAACATTTGGGTGCCAAAGAGCCAGTCGAGAACCGCGCGTTCGTGCTGTGCCAGTGTTTCCCCCACAGCGTGAGTCTAGCAAGCCGGGGCAGCCCGTCATGCTTTAGTTTCTGGTCCGCAGAAATCTTCTCGTTACGAAAATAACGTCTACGCCTAGTTGCATAAGATAAAAATCCTGCTTTGTGCGGGCAGCTCCTATCAGCACCCCATGAAACTCGCTCCCTCGCTCTTCTCCCTGGTGTGGCTCGTCGTGGCAAGCGCTTCTCACGCAGGCACCTATCCCGCACCCAAGGCAGTAGAAGCGGCCGTGGCTCCGGCACCTGACGCCACCTCCACCGTGCTGGGTCTGGGGCTGAACACCAACGACAACATGACCGAGGGCAGTGCCTTCCTGGTGCAGCCACTGTGGGACACTCTGGGCCGGCATGGCACCATGGGCGGATCCCTCTTCTTTGCCGAACCCTACTTTACCTGGGGTGAGGAAGGCCAACTCTCGGGCTCCATCGGCCTTGGTTTCCGCCACCTGTTCAGCAATGAACCCATTGGTGGTGACAACCGGGTGGCAGGGCTTCTCGCCGAGGGCCTGTTCGTGGGTGCCAATGTCTTTGCCGACTACCAGCATACCCGCGTGGATTCCGATCTCTGGCAGCTCGGCATCGGCGTCGAGGCCGGGGTCCGCTATCTGGAGCTGAGGGCAAACTACTACATTCCGCTCACTGATGACAGCGTCGGAAGCTATGATGTGACCGAATTCGCTCCCACCTCCAGCGGGGGCCGCCCGGCCATCCGTGCGACCACCCGCACCATCGATATCATAGAAGAGCCCATGGAGGGCTGGGATGCTGAACTGGCCTTGCTGATCCCTGGCCTCGACAAGTATTTCGACGTGCGCCTCATCGGCGGCTACTACAGTTTCGAAACGAATGCCACCGGCAGCGCGCTGCTCTATTCCACCGATGTGGAAGGCTGGAAGGCTGGGGTGGAAGTCCGTCCTGTGCCTGCCGTCGTACTCGCCGGCATGTGGTACCAAGATGAGAACCTGGTGGAAGACAACTGGTTGGTCAGTGTGCGGCTCGAGGTTCCTCTTGGCAAGCCCGCCTCCGAATCCTTCACCCCGCGCCGCCGCCACCTGCAGGAACGTCTTCTCGAACCCGTCCACCGCCAGAATGCTTCCATCAATACCGGAGTGAGCCTTGAACCCTCCGGTGTGAAGAACACCACCACGCTTACTTCTGCCCAGCAGGCCCAAAGATTCCTCGCTGACCTGAAGGGATGGGGCGCAGTGTACACCGGCGCCAGCAAGGGCCCCTCGTCGTCTTCCTCCTCCAATCACACCACAGGCAGCACCCTGAAAGTGTCGAACTCGTCCGGATCCGGTGGTTCGCTGGTGGTGTTTTCCAACGCGGAAGGCATCTCCGGCAGCGGTTCATTGAGCCTCAACAAAGGCGGTGGCACCCCGCTCGCCTCCGTGCTGGCATCCACTGGAAACGGTTCCGTCACGGTGAATGACACCAATGGCAGCAGCTTGGATCGGGCGGCGCTCGCCTCGACGCTGGTGCTTGCCAGTTCGGTGAACACCTTCAGCTACAACCACAGCAACAACAATACTCCTCCTCCAGCAGCGTTGGCTGGGACCCTCACCCTGGCGAATGGGACCTCAGGCCTTGTTCTCCTTCCTCCGCCTTCCAATCTCACCCTCAACACAGGAATCATCCCCACGGGAGGTGGCACGCTCCAGCTCACCAACGGTGGGAATTTGGGAGGCTTCACCATCACTGGTGGTGTTATTCGTAACGCTGCAGGGACCATCATCGGCACCACCACGGCCGGCGGCTATATCATCAATACCAACCCGCCGCAGCCGTAGAGCTCGATGCCGGGCTTTGACCAGACCGAGCCTAAAGCTTTTCAGGTGTCTGGATATCGCTTCTGGATGTTGCCAATCGTGCAGATTGCAGAAGAGAAATCCGTAACTGCTCTGTATTCGGGATCGATATTGTTCCGGCAGCTAAATAACGGCTGGTCTTAGTTGCATAAGGCCGGGAAACTGCTTTGTGCGGGCGCCTCTTATCAACGCACATGAAACTCCCCCGTACGCTACTCCCCTCACTGGCGTCGCTTGTCCTCGCAAGCACTTCCCACGCAGGCACCTATGCCGCTCCCAAAGCGGTGGAAGCTGCCGTCGCACCTGCTCCAGACGCTACCTCCACCGTGGTGGGAGCCGCCCTGAACACCAACGACCACATGACCGAGGGCAGTGCCTTCCTGCTGCAACCCCTTTGGGATAATGTCGGCCAGCATGGCACCATGGGTGGATCCCTGTTCTTTGCCGAGCCGTACTTCACCTGGGGTGAAGAGGGCGAGTTCTCCGGTTCCCTGGGCCTCGGCTTCCGTCATCTCTTTAGCAATGAGCCAACCAGTGGTGGCAACCGTGTCACCGGTCTCCTGGCAGAGGGCCTCTTCGTCGGTGCCAACGTCTTCACCGACTACAAGCGTACCGAAGCAAATGCCGATCTCTGGCAGCTGGGCATCGGCGTGGAAGCCGGGGTGCGCTACCTCGAAGTCCGTGCGAACTACTACCTGCCGCTGCACGATGGCGAAACTATTAGCAGGTTCGATGCGACGGAATTCACCCCCACCTCGGTGGGCGGCAGCCCCGCCATTCGCGCGACCACACGCACCATCGACATCATTGAAGAGCCCATGGAGGGTTGGGACGCGGAATTGGCGCTGCTCATTCCCGGCCTCGACCAATACTTCGATGTCCGCCTGATTGGCGGCTTCTACAGCTTTGAGACCAACACGTCTGGCCGTGCTGTCGCCTACTCGAGCGATGTGGAAGGCTGGAAGGCCGGGGTCGAAGTTCGCCCTGTCCCCGCCGTGGTGCTCGCTGGCATGTGGTACGAAGACGAAAACCTCGTGGAGGACAACTGGATGGTGAGCGTGCGTCTTGAGGTTCCCCTTGGTAAGCCCGGCTCGGAATCTTTCGCCCCACGTCGTCGCCATCTGCAGGAACGCCTGCTTGAACCGGTGCACCGCCAGAACGCGGCCATCCAAACTGGCATAAGCTTTGAACCTTCGAAAGTGAAGAGCACGACCGTCCTCACCACGGCGCAACAGGCCAACCGCTTCCTCCAGGACTTAAAGGGCTGGGGCGCGGTTTATACCGGCGGCAATTCAGCCACAGTGGTGGGACCGACTTCGAATAATGGTGGCGGTAGCGATCAATTCAATGCTGGTCTCATCAAGACCGGTACAGGAGCCACCCTCACCCTCAATCAATCGGGTGCCTATATCGGCGGAGTCAGGGTCGGCGATACTAGGACAACGACTGCGGGAAACGTTGCGGTTCTTGCAAACAACGCTACTGGGCAGATCTACTTCAACGGCCAGCCCTTCACCCAAGGCGGCACATGGGGCCCGACTGGTTACACCAATCCAGACGGTTCCTTCATTCCATATCCTGCCGGATTCACTCCTCCAACGACTACTCCCTGATTCGGCGCTGCTCTCCACACGAAGAGTGATGGAGCCAAGGTCGGCCGGATGGCCATTCACGCCACCGGCCGCATCATTGATAGATCAAAAGAGCCCTAAAGCTGGGTTGCCCAACTGGCACTTTAGAACCCTGACCTCGACAAGGACTTCGACCGTCTTGGAAGGAACCTCATTATCTCCCGGTGTTATTCGCGTTATCGCGGAACCTTCAGTGACACGGTCGCGATGAACGGCAGCCATAAACCCCAGCTGCCCGCCTATCAATCTACCTAGTAGATCATAGGCATTTTGCTCAGCGCTTGCATGCGGATGAAGAGCGTTATTGCACTCCGCACGATCACATTATTTGATATCGATATTACCAACCTAGTCTTAGTTGCCTAAAGAGTTGGATAACTGCTTTGCTGCGGTCAGCTCTTGTCGAAACCCCATGAGACTTCCCCGCACGCTCCTCCCCTCACTGGCGTCCCTCGTGTTAGCGAGTTCCGCCTGCGCAGGCACTTTCCCTGCTCCCAAACCTGTGGACGCTGCGGTGGCTCCCGCACCTGATGCCACTTCCACCGTGGTGGGAGCTGTCCTGAACACCAACGACCACATGACCGAGGGCAGCGCCTTTCTGATACAGCCGCTTTGGGATAATGTCGGCCAGCATGGCACCATGGGTGGCTCTCTCTTCTTTGCCGAGCCGTACTTCACCTGGGGCGAAGAGGGTGAACTTTCCGGTTCCCTCGGCCTCGGCTTTCGTCATCTCTTCAGCAAGGAGCCTGTGGGTGGTGGCAATCGCATCGCGGGTCTCCTCGCGGAAGGCCTCTTCGTGGGTGCCAACGTCTTCACCGATTACAAGCGCACCGAAGCGAATGCTGATCTGTGGCAGCTGGGCATCGGTGTGGAAGCCGGGGTTCGCTACCTCGAGGTCCGGGCCAACTACTACCTGCCCCTGCATAGTGGCGACACGGTCGGCAGCTTTGATGCCACCGAGTTCACTCCCACCACGGTGGGCGGTAGCCCCGCAATTCGCGCCGTCACCCGTACCATCGACATCATTGAAGAGCCCATGGAAGGATGGGACGCCGAACTGGCTTTGCTCATCCCGGGCCTCGACAAGTACTTCGATGTCCGTCTGATTGGCGGCTACTACAGCTTCGAGACCAACGCCTCTGGCAATGCCCTTGCCTACTCCGCCGATGTCGAAGGCTGGAAGGCCGGGGTTGAAGTCCGTCCCGTCCCTGCCGTCGTCCTCGCAGGCATGTGGTACGAGGACGAGAACCTCGTGAAGGACAACTGGATGGTCAGTGTGCGACTTGAAATCCCTCTTGGCAGAAAGGCCTCAGAATCCTTCATTCCACGACGCCGTCACCTGCAGGAGCGCCTGGTCGAACCAGTGCATCGTCAGAATGCCGCCATCCAGACTGGGGTGAGCTTTGAGCCCACAGGTCCGACACGTACCACCACGATCACCAGCGCTCAGCAGTTCCAGAGTTTCCTGACCAATCTTGAAAGCTCGGGTGCGGCTAATTCGAGCGGATCATCCAGCTCATCTTCCAATGTGATCGGAGGTTCATCCTCCTCCGGATCCGTGATTGTCACTGGGAATGGCGGGAACGCAGGCACGGGTGGGAGCGGCGGGAATGCTGGGTTTATCCTCATCGGCGGCCCCACGGGTGGAAATGGCGGCAGAGGTGGAGCTGGCGGCAGCGGTGGGATCCTCTTTGGCAGCGGGGGCTCGGGTGGGAGTGGCGGCAGCGCTGGTGGTACTGGCGGAGCTGGTGGCACTGGTGGTAGCGGCGGACTCTTCGGCAGCGGTGGGAGTGGCGGCAGCGCTGGTGGTACTGGTGGAGCTAGCGGCAGCGGCGGGTTCCTCTTCGGCAGCGGGGGCTCCGGCGGGAGCGGCAGCTAGCCGAGAGTTGGGCACCCTCATCGTCGACCGCGCGAGGCAGCCCTAGCCACCCACCTCATGCCTGAGCACGCTCAGGCAAAATATCGCTGCGGTCTCCACCCGTAGGATGATGGAACCGAGACTCACGGGTAGGCAGCCGTGCGCTCCACGGGCAGCTGCATACTCCTTCGGAGTGAAGTCACCCTCCGGTCCGATCGCCATGAGCACAGACTGGATCTTTTCCTCCCCCTTCCGCACACGCACAGCTGCCAGCGTATCCTTGAAGCTGCGGGAGTCCTCCTGAATGGCCGCAATGAGACGCAAATCATGCGCCGGCAGTTGTCTCCATGCCGCGTCGAATGATACCGGCACACTCACTTGCGGCAGCCAGTTCTGACCACATTGCTTGCAGGCTTCCAAGGCGAGGCGCTGCCATTTCTCCTGTTTTTTCACCGCATCCTTCGCATCGAGCCGCACGACGGTGCGATCCGAAAACACCGGCACGATGGCATTCACTCCGAGCTCCACGGACTTCTCAATAATCAGGTCCATGTTCGACCCCTTGGGAATGGACTGGAACAATGTGATGCTGACCGCAGGGGCGGAAGATTCACCCCACTCCACCAGGTCCAGTTCCACCCGATCCTTCCCACTGGAGGTGATCTTCGTACGGGCCCAGGCTCCATTTCCATTGAAGACCACCACCTCCTGCCCTGCCTCCTTGCGCATCACCTGGGCGCAGTGCCTGGCTTCATCGGCCGTGAGCGCCAGGCTGGAAGGTTGCCACTGATTCGGCGGGATGTAGAAGCGAGGGAGACCCATAATCAAGTCATGAAGGATGTGCCAGTCTGTGCCCACAAAGAGTCACACATCGGCCCGACATTTCCTTTCCCTTCAGACCCTCAACTCTCAACCCCAAACTCTCAACCTCACCCCTCTGCTTCAACTGACACTTGACCTCCCACATTTTCAGTCTACTCTGCCCATCCGCATTGCGGAAAATGGTGGCCGTAGCTCAACGGTGGAGTCCCAGATTGTGATTCTGGTTGTTGCGGGTTCGAGTCCCGTCGGTCACCCCACTTTCCTGAGGCGAGTGGGCATATTGGTAAAGTCTCAGAAATCATGGGAGACAACACGGCATCTCTGGAGGCCCGGCTGGATTACAAATTCCAGCGACGTTCCCTGCTCCGCGAAGCTCTGACCCACCCCAGCATCGCGCACAACAAACAGCGCGTAAAAAAGAACGCCCCGCCTCCGCCCGATGGCGACAAGGAAGCCCGTACCGGGTTTCATTTTCAGCGTCTGGAGCATCTGGGGGATGCCGTGGTGCAGCTCGCCGTCTCTGAAGCTCTCTTTGAGCAGTTTCCCAACGAGTCGGAAGGCCTCCTGACCAAGCTGCGTACGCGCGCGGTGCAGACCGCCACAATGGCCCGCCTCGCCCGTCAGCTCGAGCTGGGTCAGCACCTCATCCTTGGCCGTGGCGAAGACTCCAGTGGCGGCCGCGACCGCGACAAGATTCTGGCAGACGCCCTGGAAGCCATCATCGGCGCCGTACACCAGGACTCCGGCTTCGAGAAGTCCCGTCCGCTGGTCTTGCGCCTCTGGGCGGCAGAGATCGCCGCATTGCGGGAAGCTCCCGTGGAGCAGAACCCCAAAGGCCAACTCCAGGAGTTGCTACAGAACCACGGAGGCGAAACACCCACCTACCGCATCGTGGCCACGGATGGCCCGAGCCACGCCCGCACCTTTGAAGTGGCGGTCACTTGGGCGGGTCGGGATCTGGCTCATGGCTCCGGCCGGAGCAAACAGGAAGCAGAGGTCGCTGCCGCCCAAAAGGCTTTGAAGAACCCGTCGCTCAACGAATGGATCGCTGAAAACGCAGCCTCTCAACCCTGCGAACAACCCTGCGAAGATCATTCCAACAATTCGACAACTCTTCCCAGAGGTGAGTTCCACATCTGAGAATCCACGTCGTTTCACAAAGTAATCCGCAGTCGATCTGCCTGTGGAACGCCAATAAATGGCCCAAGGAACGAACTTGTTCACATATTCACAGCTCCTACTGTTATTAAAGGATCGGGCTTTAGATAAACTAGAATACATGCCTGTGGGTAACTCGACCCCAATCGCTCAAACCAGATAACATTCTCATTAGTGAAGTTATCCTGATCATCAAGATCTCCAAATAATCTCAAGAACGTCTGTCTTGCATCGGACTGACTTCTCGCCAGAGTATCCATCCCCTCGAAGCTTTCCCAACGGTGCGTGATTTTCCGGCTGGCTGCTTCTCAGACCTTCCACCGGCATGGCCAGCAGCTTCGGCACTCTCTTCCGCGTCAGCACCTTCGGTGAATCCCATGGCCCTGCCGTGGGCTGCATTGTGGACGGTTGCCCGCCCCAAGTGGCACTGACCGCAGAGGACATCCAGGTCGAGTTGGACCGCCGCCGTCCTGGCCAGAGTAAGATTGTGACTCAGCGCAAGGAAGGCGACCGGGCGGAGATTCTTTCCGGCGTGGTGGACGGCCAGACCGTGGGCACACCCATCGCCATCATCGTTCGGAACGAGGACCAGCGCTCGGACGCCTACAAGGAGATGGAGACGGCCTACCGCCCCTCCCACGCGGACTACACTTACGACGCCAAGTACGGAGTGCGAGCGGTGGCCGGTGGTGGCCGCGCCAGCGCCCGTGAGACCATTGGCCGGGTGGCGGCTGGAGCCATTGCACAGAAGGTGCTGGCGACGAATCTCCCCGGCTATCAGTGCCTGGCCTACGTGCACAGCGTTCGCGACATCATGGCGACCGTGGATCCCACCACGCTGTCTCGCGAATTGGTAGAGTCCAACATCGTTCGCACCGCTGATCCTATGGCGGCCGAGAAGATGATTGCCCTCATCGAGGAGATGCGAAAAGAGGGCAACTCCGTGGGTGGAGTGGTCGAGTGCGTCGTTCGCGGCGTTCCTGCGGGCCTCGGTGAGCCGGTGTTCGACAAGTTGGAGGCAGACCTTGCCAAGGCCATGCTCAGCCTGCCGGCCACGAAGGGTTTCGAAATCGGCAGCGGCTTCGAAGGTGCTCGCATGACTGGCCTGCAGCACAACGACGAATTTTTCACGGATGAAGCCGGGAAGATCCGCACGCGCACCAATCGCAGCGGTGGCATCCAGGGCGGCATCAGCAATGGCGAGGAGATTGTGTTCCGTGTTGCCTTCAAGCCCACCGCTACCGTCCTGCGCGAGCAGAACACCGTGACGCGCGATGGTACGGCTACCACGCTGAAGGCCCGTGGCCGTCATGACCCCTGCGTGCTCCCCCGTGCCGTCCCGATGGTGGAGGCCATGGTGCATCTGGTCGTCTGCGACCACTGGCTCCGCCAGCGCGCGCAGAACGCGTGACAATGCCAGCCTCCACGGCCATCTCGCGTCACACGGCATCCTCGTGAGCCTGCCGCACGTTGCCTTCATCACACTCTTGGTTCAGTCTCAGTCTCCGTAGTTCCTCTGCGCCTCTGTGTTTGATTCGTCCTGCCGTCCTCACCCTTCGGGCTGCTTCGCAGTCGTCTCGCTCCGCTCGGCACTGCGTTGAATCCCAGGACGTCGCATCCCCTTCCGCCCTCAGCTATGTCCGCGCCTGCTTCTTCCCCCGAAATCCTTCTCGAAGCCCGCGACCTCACCCGTGAGTTCGACGGCGTGAAGGCGCTGGACTCCTTCAATTTCCAGCTTCACCGCGGCGAGGTGCTGGGTCTGCTGGGTGCCAATGGCGCCGGCAAGACCACCACCATGAACATGCTCCTGGGCCTCACCACCCCGACCTCCGGCACCATCGAGGCCTTCGGGATGGATTTCCAAAAGCACCGCATCGATGTATTGAAGCGCTCGAACTTTTCCAGCGCCTACACCGCCCTGCCAGGTAACTTGCGCGTGTGGCAGAACCTGCTCGTCTTCTCGAAGCTCTACGGCGTGAAGAACGCCAAGCAGAAGATCGACTCGCTCCTGGAGCTTTTTGAAATTCCGGATCTGCGCACCCGCGTGACCGGCCAGCTCAGTGCCGGCGAAAGCACCCGCGTGAATCTCTGCAAGGCGCTGCTCAACGACCCCGAGCTGCTGCTCTTGGACGAACCTACCGCGAGCCTGGATCCGGACATCGCTGACAAAGTCCGCAAGACCATCCGCAAGGTGCAGGCCGAGCGCCGCATCAGCATCCTCTACACCTCGCACAACATGCGTGACATCGAGGAGGTGTGTGACCGCGTCATCTTCTTGCACAAAGGCAAGGTCGTCGCTGAAGGCACTCCCTCGGACATCGTAAAGCGCTCCCAGACCAACTCCCTTGAGGACGTCTTCATCAAGATCGCCCGCAGCGGAGAGATTGAAGACTGAGGCGAAGTCACTTGTCATTCGTCATTGGTCAAGGAGCTGAATATCACCACTCAATTGCACGAGCACATTACCATCGTCATCGCCGCTCCCCAACACCGGTGCACCTCAGGTCTGCTTACTGTTTACTGACTACTGCTTACTTCCGTTTTCGTCCCAGCACTTCCCACTCCGATGAACCCCCGCGTCATCTACGCTCTCGTCCTGCGCTACATATTCCTCTATGCGCGCACCCCCATGCGCTTGATTGAGCTCGTCTTCTGGCCGGTCGTCGATCTCATGGTGTGGGGAAACCTCACCATCTTCCTTCGAGAAAACTCGGACAAGGCCTTTGCGGATTATCTGCTTTTCCTCGTGGGTGGCATGATCCTCTGGGACGTGTTGTTTCGTGCACAGCAAGGTGTGGCCATCTCCTTTCTTGAGGACGTGTGGACACGCAATCTGCTGAACATCTTCGTCGCGCCTGTACGTGTGGTGGAGTATGTGGCGGCCACCTTCGCCATCGGCTTCCTCCGAATCTGCATCACCATGATCGTGCTCTGCGCACTGGCGGCGATCGCATACAACTTCAATATCTTCGTACGGCTGGAGTGGGCTTTGATCCCCTTCTTCGCCAACCTCCTCGTCTTCGGCTGGGCTTTGGGCATGATCTCCACTGCTCTCATCCTCCGCTGGGGCCAGGCCGTGGAATCCCTCGCTTGGGCCGTGCCCTTCTTCATCCAGCCCATTGTCGCAGTGTTCTACCCTGTGGCAAAACTCCCCGTGTGGCTGCAGCCCATCGCCTGGGCATTCCCCGCGACACATATCTTCGAAGGCATGCGTGCCGTGCTGGATCCCAAGACGCCCGAGTTTCCTTGGGGCCACATCGGCTGGGCCGTGCTTCTCAATGTCGTCTTCATGGCCATCGCTGGATACATCTTCGGCACCATGCTGATGCAGACGAAGAAGCGTGGTCTGCTCACGAAGTTTGCGACGCAGTAGCGCCATGCGTGAAAAGAGGGCGGACAAGAGTGTCCATGCTCCTTTCTTGCTGTCGCCACCGCGGTGTCTCGCGCAAGGATGGGACTACCGCACCAGCACAAAAGACCCACCGATCGCAGCCACACTGCAGAAGCTCCACACAGGGACGCTACCGGCGGTGACTGGTACGGATCTTGAGTTCAGTGTGAGATCCTGATCCACCATCTGCCACGCAAGTGTTCCTCCCTTGTTCCATCCAGTGCCTTCCGTCCAGGCGATGAGAAGGGAACCATCGCGTCCGGTCGCGAGCACGGGATGCTTGCGTTGTGAAGGTCCCTGCATGGCAACGGTGACCTTGCCGGGCTGGTTGTTGGTAGCACCGAAACGTCCCAACACGATTTGCCCTTCGCGTTCCCAGGCGCCTACCACAGCGCCGCCTTGCACCTCCACCAAGCTCATGCTGCTCATGGGGCATCCATGGATCCTCCATGGATCCACTTCGGCATAGGAGAAGGTCTTGCCACCATCGCCAGAGATGAGTGTGGCGATGTTGCGGCTCTTCCCGGCGTCGAAGGCATTGCGAAACAGCACATGCACATTCCCGCCGCGCGTGGCGAGCGCCTGCATCGAGCAGCAGGCGCAGACACCGGTGCCTTCGGGAGAGATAGTTCGTTCGTCGTCAAAATTCGCGCCGTCATCCGTGGAACTTCGAATGAAGATGCGGCGCGAGACTTCACCTTCTCTGCCGCCTTCTCGACCTGCATGCCAGAAGACATGCACCTTACCGTTCGGATCCGCGGCCACCGCTCCACCGCCATCCATGGGCCAGTCGCCGGAAACGATGCGTTGCGGCTCGAAGGTCTTTCCCCCATCGGTTGACCGCGTGTAGTACAGGGGCATGGGTTCCGCTTTGCCGCCTGTCTCTTTGTACCCATTCCAAATGACATGCAGGTAGCCATCACGTCCCATTGCATACTGCGCCCCGCGAATCGTGCCTGCTGCGACCGCACTGTGGGGGATGCTGTTCACCTTCACCGGCGCGCTCCAGGTCTTGTCCGCCTGCCGTGTGGCATGGAAGAGGTTTCCACCTTTCGCACCGCCTGCGTACCACAGGAGATGTAGCACCCCTTTGCCATCCACCAGCGCGCGGGGTTGGATGCCTTGCTCGGGGGTGGTGAGCATTTCGACTCGGTCGGAGTCAGCGAACAGGGCTCCGGGGATCAGGAGCGATAGGAGAAGCGCTACGCCGGGGGTGTACATCAATCTCTTAAACCGTACACGAAGGCAAAACATTGCAATGAGGGACCATTGCGAAATGGCGCATTCCAGAAGCGGCAACCTGTAAGGAACGCTTACAAGTTCGAACGGTGACGACCGGCGGGGCGGATCTGCATTTCCATCCCCCATTTGACTCCCTCGCCCCCGTAGCGCACTGTCCGCGCCCGCGTGTGGTGGATTTTTCGTCTCCATTCCCTGCCACCCGCCCACGCTTAGGCACCATGAACACCCGTATCCTTCACACCGACGAGCCCCAAGCCTATGTCCAGGCCGTGGCGGAGGCGGTGAACCTGCTCCAGGCCGGTGAAGTGGTGGCCCTGCCCACGGAGACGGTGTACGGATTGGCCGCTGATGCGTTGAACGCCAACGCGGTAGCGAAGATTTTTGAAGTGAAGGAGCGTCCGTCCTTCGACCCGCTCATCGTGCACCTGCCGCACAAGAAGGACTTGGAAGACGTGGCGGACGTGCCGGAGGACATCCTGCCTGTGGTGAAGAAGCTGGCCGAAAAATTCTGGCCGGGCCCGCTGACGATGATCCTCCCCAAGAAGGCCTGCGTGCCGGACATCGTGACCTCAGGCATGCCCACGGTCGCCGTGCGGGCCAGCATGAACCGCGTGTTCAACAAGGTCGCGCGCACCTTTGACCGCCCCCTCGCCGCGCCCAGCGCGAACAAATTTGGCTCCATCTCCCCCACCTCCGCCGCGGCGGTAAAGGCAGAACTGGATGGCCGCATCCCCCTCATCCTTGATGACGGCGCCTCGCTCCACGGGGTGGAGAGTACCATCATCAAGATCGAAGCCTCATCGCCCAAGCCGCGCATCATCATCATGCGCCCGGGCCCCATCACTCAGGACGACCTGAAGTCCTATGGCGTGGTGGTACTGCTGAAGAACCTGAAGCAGGAGAACAAGCCCGAGGCCCCCGGCCTGCTGGAGAGCCACTACGCGCCGCGCACCCCACTGCGCCTGCTGGAGTCGCCGGAAGATTTCATTCCCGAAGAAGGCAAGACCTACGCCCTGCTGAGCTATCGCGGTGATGCCGATGACGGTTACGCAGACCTCACCGACTGGAAGGGCGTGCACGTCCTGAGCCCAGGCAAAGGCAAGCTCGTGGAGGCCGCTGTGCGCCTCTTCTACGCGCTACGCGAGCTCGACAAGGTGGGGGCGGACGAAATCATTGCCGAACCCGTACCCACCCAGGGGGTGGGTCTTGCCGTGATGGACCGCCTGCGGCGCGCGTCTGCGAAACGGTGAATCGAGTAGAGCCATTGCCAAAGCCCTTGCATGAGCGACGACACGAAGGAAGAGCCCACGAAGAAGGAAGTCGCCCAGGCCAGTGCCGGTGCTGAAGGACGCGTCAATACGAAGGCCTTCGGCATTGTCACCATCGCCATCTTCAGCAGCCGCATCCTCGGCCTCGTGCGTGAGATGCTGCTCGCAGCGCTTTTCGCCGGGGAGAACCGCAAGTGGCTGGACTGCTTCAACCAGGCCTTCCGCACCCCGAATCTGTTGCGCGATCTCTTTGCGGAAGGCGCGCTCTCAACCGCCTTTGTCACCACCTTCTCGAAGAAGATGCAATCGGAGGGCGATGAGTCCGCTTGGCAGCTCGCGCGGAAGATGCTCACGCTCGCGGCGGTTTTCATGTCGATCATCTCGGTGTTCGGCGTGCTGCTGGCGCCGTTCATCATCCGCCTGCTGAGCCCGGGATGGATCACGGAAACGCCTGAGAAGATCGAGTACACGGTCCGTCTCGCGCAGATCATGTATCCCTTCATCCTGCTGGTGTCGCTGGCAGCGCTGGTAATGGCCATGCTGAATGCGAAGCGCGTCTTCGGCATGCCGGCCGTGTCGTCCACGTTCTTCAACATCGGCTCCATGGTCGTGGGTGGTCTCGTGGGTTGGTGGATCGACCCGACGTTCGGCAAGGATGCGCTGATCGGTTTCGCCGTGGGCACACTCGCGGGCGGCTTGCTGCAGCTGCTCGTGCAGCTGCCCTCCCTGCGGAAAGTGGGCTTCAAATTTCGCCCTGACTTTGGCTGGAAGGACAGTGGTGTGAGCAAGGTGCTGAGCCTTATGTGGCCGGCCGTACTCTCAGGCAGCGCGGTGCAGATCAATGTGATGCTCAGCAGCATCTTCGCCTCCTGCCTGGTCATCAAGGACGGCCCGGTGACCTGGCTCGGTCAGGCGTTCCGCCTCGTACAGCTCCCGCTCGGACTCTTTGGCGTGGCGGTGGCCACGGTCACCGTACCCGCCATGTCGCGCTTGGCGACGGAGGGTGTGACCCCCGCCTTCAGGCACATGCTCGGACGCGGGTTGAAGCTGGTATTCCTCATGACCCTGCCCGCCGCCGTGGGCCTGGCGATCCTCGCGGAGCCCATCATCTCCCTGATTTTCCAGCGTGGCCGCTACACGGCGTATGACACCCACATGGCTGCCATCGCCCTGCAGAGCTATGCGTGGGGTCTCGTCTTCTTCTCCAGCATCAAGGTCATCCAGCCTGCTTTCTACGCGATCGAGAGGCGCTTTGTGCCGCTGGTGGTGAGTCTTGTGGCGGTGGCGGTGAGTGCGACCATGAACACCATCACCGTCTTCTGGCTGAAGCTGGGTCACGAGTGGCTGGCGCTTTCCACCAGTGTGTCCGCATTTGTGAACTTCGCCCTGCTTTTCTATGCCATGCGCAAGGTGGCCGGCGACCTGGACAGCAAGGGCCTCGCCATCAATGCGGGCAAGCTGCTCGTTTCTGTGATCTGCATGGCTGCGGTGTGCTGGATTTGCAACGCAACCCTGCTGGCGCACTTCACGGAAAAGGCGCTGGTTCTCCGCATTCTTTTCCTTTGTGTAACCATCGGGGGGGCGGCCGCCGTCTACTTCGGCATGAACGCATTGCTGAAAAATGAGGAAGTGGCGGAATTTGGCACGATTCTGAGGCGTAAGCTCGGGCGCAAGTGAACCAAAAAGCCCGGGTGAAACACGGTGCTAGGTGGTCCTGACCACGCCGTGGTATTCTGTGCTGAGCGGTGCTTGCGTTCTCCTTCTTCTCTCCCCTGCCATGAACAGCAGAGTCCTCCTTGTTGCCCTCGGAGCCCTTGTGGCCATCTGGGGAGCTGTGGCTGGCATCATGAGCCTCACGGAAAAGCACACCACCACTCCGGAGAAAGTGCTCAGCGCCATCGGCAAGGTGCCCTGGATGCTGGATGAGAATGCCGAGCTCAGCGACGCCCAGCGTAGGGAGCAGCTGGACAAGATCATCGTGGAGGTCAACCTGCTGGACTTCGACCAGCGCCGCCGCATGCGGGAGGAGGATCGCGACCAGGAGCAGTGGCGCGCCTTCATGGAGTCCCTGTCTGAAGAAGAGCGGGGCTACTTCATGAAGGAGACCGTGGAGCAGCACTTCAAGAGCGTGATGAAAGCCTTCAATCAGATGTCGCGCGAAGAGCGTCAGCGCGTCGTGGATCAGGCGCGCAAGGACATGCAGCGCAACCAGGTCGACGGGCAGAACATGGAGCGTCTGCAGGAGCGGGACGAGAAGGTCTTCCAGCAGATGGTGGACAAGGGCCTGAGCGCTTATTACGAAGAGGCCAGCGCGGAGACGAAGATGGATCTCGCGCCGCTCATGGAGGAAATGCAACAGCGCATCAACGGCATGCCCCGCCGGCGCTAGTGACGATCAACCCGGACCTCATTGTCATGAACTCCACCCCACCTCGCCCGAGCAGGCCACGCGGCCGGGGGCAGGCGTTTACCCTCATTGAGCTTCTGGTCACCATCTGCATCATCGCGGTGCTGGTGTCGATCGCGATTCCCGCCACGAACCGGGTGGTGCACAGCGCGCGTGCGTCCAAGTGCATGGGCCATCTCCGTGGCATTGGCAACGGATTGCAGATATACCTGGCGGACCACAACAATGTGATGCCCACCCTGGTGATCGCACGTGAAAGCAAGGACAGCGACGAGGATGCCATCGACAACACGCTGCATGAGTACGTCGAGGATCCAGATGCCTTCCGCTGTCCGGCGGACAACAAGCACTTCTTTGAGCAGACGGGTACCAGCTACATCTGGAACAACCTCCTCAACGGCCAGCATATCTCAGGCATGAGCATGATGGGCATCATCCGGGATGGCTCGCGCATCCCGGTGATCAGCGACAAGGAGAACTTTCACAAGTATCGCGAGGTGGAGGTGAACATCCTGTATGCGGATGGGCACGTGGCGCGGGAGATTCAGTTCGTCGTGGACGAATAAGCGAGAGAGCGAGTGACGAACGGCTTCCGATGATATCCGCCAATTCCCTCACCAAATACTTCACCCGCAGTCGCGCCGCGCTGTCGGATGTGAGCTTCTCTGTGAATGAGGGCGAAATATGTGGTTTGCTGGGGCACAACGGTGCGGGCAAGAGCACGGTACTGGGCATTATGCTCGGCATGGTGCGCCCGGATGCCGGCGAGGTGATTATCGCCGGACACAGCGTGCAGAAGGAACGCGCGCAAGCCCTGCGGCAGATTGGCGCCATCTTTGAGACGCCCTGCTTCTATGAGTACATGACTGGCTGGCGCAATCTGAAGACCCTTTGCGCCTTCAGCGGCTGGTGGGATGAAGCGCAGGTGAAGCGCACCCTGGACATGGTGCGCCTGACGGATCGCATCCACTCGAAGGTCCGCACCTATAGCCATGGCATGCGGCAGCGATTGGCGCTCGCGCAGGCACTGCTTCCCATGCCGAAGGTGTTGCTGCTCGATGAACCGACCAATGGCCTGGATCCGGAAGGCATCCACGAGTTTCGCGAGACCGTGCTCCGGCTGCGCAAGGAGCATGGGCTCACCATCCTGTTGAATTCCCATCTTCTCGCAGAAGTCGAGATGATGTGTGATCGCTGCATCATCCTGCGGGAGGGACAAAAGGTGCACGAAGATGTGGTGAAGCCGACCGGAGAGACTCGCGTCGAGTTCGAGCTCAAGACCCAGGACGTGGAAGCTGCGCAGCATGTGGCGCGGGACATGGGACTCGCGCTGCCTCCTGATGGTTTGATTGCGCTGAATGATGGACTCACAGGACCCGAAGTCCTGAGCCGCTTCGTGAAGGCGGGTGTCCGTATCGACTCGTGGCGTCCGCATCGCCGCACCCTGGAAGACATCTATCTGGAACTCAGCAGCAGAACTCCCCAAGGCAACGTCAAGTCATGAGACTGTTCTTCACCCAATGGGGCGCCGAGGTGCGCAAGATGTTGGAGCGCAAGCGGACGTACATCGGCTTTGGAGCCTTTGTAGTCATGGAGCTGGTCATCTACTGGCTGCTGCAGGGAAAGACGGTCGGAACGATGATTCGCCGCGGCATCGTGCGGCAGGGAGAGTCTGCGGAGTATTACTACTCTGCCTACACACTGGGCATGATCGTTCTGGCGTTGAGCCTGCTGCTCGCGGCCGTGTTCATTGCGCTGGTGGCTGGGGACGTGGTGGCGAAGGAGAGTGAGGACGGCAACCTGCGCATGGTGCTCGCCCGCCCCATCAGCCGGCTGCGACTGTTGTTCATCAAGTTCCTGAGCTGTGCCGTGTTTTCCGTGGTGCTGGTGCAGTTCCTGGTGTGGAGCGTCTTGCTCACGGGCATTGCGCTGCGCGGCTTCGGTGGAGGCATGATTTTTGGCATTCCCGAGGACAACGTGGTGATGATGTATGATGGACCTGAAGCGTTGCAAAGGTACGCCATGGGCAGCGTGGGCATCGCCATGAGCATGGTGGGCGTGGGCAGTCTGGCCTTCATGCTCTCCTGCTTTCGCATCAAGCCCGTGGCTGCCACCATCTCAGCCGTGGCTTATCTCCTGGTGGATTGGATTCTCTACCAGACCCGCCTCCTGGATGACTATCGACCCTGGATGCTCACCCACTACATGAGCACGTGGCGCTTCCTCTTCCTCGAGAATATCCCCTGGGTCCGCATCGTGAGGAATTATTCGATCCTTTGCGGAGCGAGCTTTTCCTTGTTTGTGGTGGGCGCTGCGGTGTTTGAGAGTCGGGATTTGAAGTCGTGAGGCTAGTCATGGGCTGCCGGAAACAACAGCCAGCCCCTTCGTGGAGACGACAGGGCGGTTGGTCGGTGTACTGGAAACCAGCGAGGTCAGAAACTCACGCACCGCTGCGGGATCCGCGAGACGGAAGGGTGCGCGACTGAGTCTCGCACCCACATGAATGCCGATGCCCTGCCCGGTGAGATTGGCGAACATGTCTTCATCCGTGGTGTCGTCACCGATCGCGACCAGGCAGGTTTCCGCATCAAGGCTGGACTCCAGGCGCGAGAGGATGAGACCCTTGTGCACGCCCATCTGCCGTAGCTCCACAATCTTGCTTCCTCGAAGAACTTCGACCGCGTGATTGCGGAAGAGCTCGGCGAGATGCAGCCGCAGCTCCCGCTCCTGCATGCTGGCGAAGACTGGTTCACAGCGACGGAAATGCCAGCAAAGCGAGGCGGTTTTCTCCTCCACCAAGGCGCCGGGAGTCCGCGCGGCAAACTCTTCCATGATCGCCCGGGCCTTCTCACGCCAGCCTTCGGCGATCTTTGCTGCCGGTACCCATTCCGTGGAACCACGGGCGCGACTCCAGAAGCCGTGTTCCGCGTGAATCGCGAGCTTCAGATGTCCCAGCCACTTCTCCAGCGTGTGTCGATCGCGTCCGCTGGCCACGTGCACTTCAGTACCGGGCCTGCGAGTGAGCTTCTGCAGCAACTCGAGCAGGGCTGGGTCTGGAACGGCCAGCTCCGGCGTGGGTGCGAAAGGCACCAGCGTCCCATCGTAGTCGAGCACCAGCACGAGCTTTTCGGCCTGGCGGATGTGTTGCAGTACTTCAGGTGTCATCGAAGTGGTGCGATGCCACGCGGCATTCTCCGTCGTCACCAGGGTGAGTGCCTGATCGAATTGCCGCACCCATTCATGCACCGTCCAGTCTCGCACACGCTTGCGCAGCCGTTGCATGCGGAAGCGTCGCTCCGGCTCATCCATGGTCAGCGCGCGATGCATGGCATCGGCCAGCTCGTCTTCGTTGTAAGGGTTTACAATGATGGCCTCCCCCATCTCCCATGCGGCGCCGGCGAATTCACTGAGCACCAGCACCCCATCATCATCATGGCGGCAGGCGACGAATTCTTTCGCCACGAGATTCATGCCGTCACGCAGGGGCGTCACGAGCATGACATCGGCTGCGCGGTAGAGGCCCAGCAGTTCATGTCCGTCCAGTCCACGATAGAGATATTGTACCGGCGACCAGCTGATGGTGGAGAAGCGTCCATTCACGCGTCCCACGAGTTCATCGATCTGCTTGCGCAGCTGTTTGTACGCTTCCACGCCTGCACGTGAGGGCACGGCAGCCTGGATGAACTTGAACTTGCCGGCGAGTTCCGGATGCTTTTCCAGCAAATGCTCGATCGCAAGCACGCGGCGCTTGAGCCCCTTGGTGTAGTCAAGTCGATCGACGCCTACGAGGATCTTGCAGCCCGGATGATGGTGGCGGATCTCCTCGGCCTTGGCAGTCACCTCGGGATGCGCCGAGGCCGTTTCGAAATGCTCGGTATCGATGCTGATGGGGAACGCGCCAATGCGCACCAGTCTTCCGTCGTGAGTGACCGTATCCACATTGCTCTCGAGCCCGAGAATGCGCAGAAGGCAGGAGGAAAACTGGCGGGCGTAGGAGAAGGTGTGGAAGCCGATGAGATCTGCGCCAAGCAAGCCCTGCAGGATCTCGCGTCTCCAGGGAAGGATGCGGAACACTCCCGAAGCGGGAAACGGAATATGCAGGAAGAAGCCGATGGATGCTTGTGGCAATCTCTTCCGCAGCATCCCGGGCACGAGGCAGAGCTGGTAGTCCTGCACCCAGATGCGATCGCCGGGTTTGTAGACCGCCACTACGGCCTCGGCGAATTTTTCGTTCACCTCGCGGTACGCCTCCCAGTCACGTCCTGCATCAGAACGCACCGTATCCAGCAGGTAGTGGAAGAGCGGCCATAGCACGCCGTTGGAGAAACCTTCGTAGAAGCGCTCGACTTGCTTTGCTGCGAGATAGACGGGCACCATTCCTGCCTTCTCCAGCCCGTCTTCCAACTGCTCGCGCGCCTTGCGCATGAGCGCCCCTGTTTCACCGGGCCAGCCGATCCACGTCGCGTTGTCCTCGCCAAACACCTGCTTGAGCGCGGTTGCAAGACCTCCCGTGGAAGCCTTGAGTTCGAGGTTTCCATTCTCCACCACCGCTGTGATGGGCAGGCGGTTGGACACGATCAGGTATCGGCTTGTTACATCTCCCATTAATAAAGGATCGAAAGCCGAGGGCTTCTTACGACTACTTTTTGATCTCTTAAGGGGAATGCCTAGTTTCTGGGAGATGAGTTCGAACTGGAAATAATTCCCTTCTCAACCAGTTGAGCGTAAAGAGCAGAGACCACTCCATGCACGTCTTCCACACCGTCACCGACTTCCGTCAATGGCACGCCCAGTCCGCAGGCAGGCCTCTTGTCATCGTCCCCACCATGGGAGCCCTTCATGAAGGTCATCTCGATTTGATGCGTGAGGCGCGGACGCTTGCCGGAGACGGCGGCAGCGTGGCGGTGAGCATCTTCGTGAATCCGCTGCAATTCGGACCGAAGGAAGACTTTGCCAAGTACCCTCGCGAGCTGGAGGCAGACTCGGCCAAGTGCGCCAGCGTGGGTGTGGATGCCATCTTCGCGCCGAGTGCAGAGGAAGTGTATGCGCCGGATCGATCCGTGATTGTTCTGGAGACGAAGCTCAGCAAGGTGCTCTGCGGTGCGAGTCGCCCCGGCCATTTCGATGGCGTGTGCACCGTGGTGCTGAAGCTCTTCAACATCATGCAGCCGGACATCTCGGTGTTCGGGAAGAAGGACTACCAGCAGCTGGCCATCATCAAGCGCATGGTGCGTGATTTGAATGTGCCGGTAGAGATTGTGGGAAGCGAAACCGTGCGCGAAGCAGACGGCTTGGCGATGAGTTCGCGGAATCGTTATCTCAGCGCGGACGAGCGATCCCAAGCGACCGCGCTTCGCGCGGGTTTGCTGAAAGCAAAGGAAGCGTGGCAGTCGGGAGAGAAAGGCGGTGAGAAGCTGAAGCGGCTCTACTTGGAGGTGCTGAAGGAACGTGCTCCCCTCTCACGCGTGGATTACATCGAATGCACGGATGCGGATACGCTGGAGCCCGCCGAGGAAGTGGGCAGCAATGGCCTGATGGCCACGGCGGTGTTCTTTGGAGCCACGCGGTTGATTGACAACATTGAGCTGAAGTAGCTTGGTGGTCCGCCCACTCCGTGTGCGGTCAGGCGTCGTCGCTGGGTGATGCAAGTTTCTCCATCACCCTCCGCATGAACGAAGCGACTGTCCCGCAGGGAGCGGCACTAGCCTAGTGCCGGTGGTCAGCAAATCTGGGTGCGGAGCCTTCTTTCCGAAGTTCTAAGGACGCTTCCAAGCTCCTAGCGTGGCTACGCTGCACATGACGGCACTAGGCTAGTGCCGCTCCCTGCGAGTCGTTGTCTCCCGTGCAAGGGAGTGGTGTGCTGAGGAGTTCACCCCTTCGCCTTCACCGCGGCGAGGTGCGCAAAGCGCTCTGCCCAGTCCTCCGGCAGGCGCATGGGTTTGCCCTGAGGCATTTGCACCAGAGCAAGGGCTTGGCGGCAGGTGATGAGCACAGTGCTGTCCACGACCCGCTTCATCACGAAGCTGCACCAGAAGCGCACACGCTCGACGCTCTCCAGCTTGCCTTCAATCACCAGTTCATCCCCGAGAACGGCGGGCTTCTTGTAGTCGATTTCCGTGCGGATCACCACGGGGAAGAGCTGGGTCTGCGCCATGTCCCGCAGCTTCATGCCCAGCAGGGCCGCCAGGCGGGTGCGGTTGGTCTCGATCATGCGCAGGTAGGCCAGGTTGTGCACGACACCGCCGCAGTCGGTGTCGAAGAACATGACCTCTTCGCGGGTTTCCAGGTAGGGGGTCTCGGGCATGGGTGGCTAGCAAAGAGCATGGAAGGAGGCCCTTGTGCAAATTCATTCGCCGCTGCCCCTCCCCTGTGCTCTATGCTTCCTGTCCATGCCCCGCCCTCGCCTGGCCTACCTTTACAGCCGCTACCCCGTGGTCTCGCAGACTTTTTGCGACTCGGAAATGCTCGCGCTCGAAGGCATGGGCTTTGATCTGGAGGTATTCTCTTTGAACCCTCCCCCGGACTCCTTCCGGCATGAGCGCCTCGATCGACTGCGTGCCGAGATCCACTATCCCGCCCCGGAAGAAGCGCGGAACGCACAGGTGAAGCAGCCAGAGTTCGAGACCCAGCTCGGGGCTCTCATCAAGGACCACGACCAGCGCTACGGGAAGTCCTTCAAATCCCGCACCCGCGCCCGCAATGCGTGGCACTTCGCTCCGAGGCTCCGTGCCTTGGGGGTGAAACACGTGCATGTGCACTTCGCCAACCGTGCCACGCACTCCGCGCTCTTCCTGAAGAAGCTCGGCTTCACCTTCAGCTTCACCGCACATGCCCAGGACTTCATGGTCGATCTGGGCAGCGATGATCTCCTGCGCGAAATGGTGCGTGAAGCGGAGTTCGTGGTGGCCGTGAGTGATTTCTCACGCAGCTTGCTCTGCCAGACCTGCCCGGGAAATGAGGCCAAGATCCTGCGCATCTACAATGGCATTGAGTTGGATGACTTCCCGGTGGCGCAGCCCGCAGCGAGCGGTTCGTCACTGCGTCTGGTGAGCGTGGGTCGCCTGATTGAGTTCAAGGGTTTCCAGCATCTCATTCCTTCCATGACGCTGCTGAAGCAAAGAGGTGTGAATGCAGAGCTGCACATCATCGGTGAAGGCCCCGCACGCACGGAGCTTGAAGGTCTGATCACAGATGCAGGCCTGCAGCAGGAGGTGAAGCTTCTGGGAGTACGCAGCCAGGAGCAGATCAAACGCGAACTGGCGGAAGCCCATGCCTTCGTGTTGCCCAGC
The DNA here is from genome assembly GCF_003315205.1 of Roseimicrobium gellanilyticum. Lineage (NCBI taxonomy): Bacteria > Pseudomonadati > Verrucomicrobiota > Verrucomicrobiia > Verrucomicrobiales > Verrucomicrobiaceae > Roseimicrobium > Roseimicrobium gellanilyticum. The sequence continues at coordinate 232,114 of NZ_QNRR01000009.1, forward strand.
ATCGTCGACTCCAAGGGCGCGTCCGATATTCTTCCCACCGTGATCACCGAGGCCATGGCATGTCACCTGCCCGTGGTGAGCACCACGGTGGCAGGCATTCCGGAGATGGTGCGCCATGGTGAAACGGGCTTGCTCGTGGAGCCCAAGGATGAAGCGGGCATGGCCGAGGCGCTGATGCAGCTCGCTGCACAACCGGAACTTCGTGTCCGGATGGGTGCAGCGGGGCGCAAGCATGCAGACATGCTCTTCGCCCTTTCTGTTACTGCCGGCGCCTTGGGAGAGAACTTCAACAAGGTGGCGCAATCATCATCGCAACGCGTGGAAGCGCCGATCGTCTATGTGATGGATGACGCCGATGCCGAAGCGTCCGCACTGCACTCCATTGCGAACGAAGAGCGGCTGCGCATCATCGCCGGCGGCATTGCAGGAGCTGCCGCTGAGCTTTCCCCAGCGTTGCTCAACAAGCTCGAATGGATTCCTGATGCCGTGGTGCTGGAGAGCCTGTGGCTGCGTCGCACCGCCTGGCGTCATCAGATTGAAAAGCTGCGCACAGCACTGGGAGACGCCCTCGATGGAGAAGAGTTTTACCGCCAGGCCCGCCGTGCTGTGTGGTATGCTGAGTCGTTGCCCAAGCGCGGCGCCAAGGTTGTGCATGCCTACCGTTCAGATGCCGTGGTGTGTGTGTGGCTGGTGAAGAAACTCACCGGCCTGCGCACGACCGCCGCCATTGAGGATGCACCCAGCCTCAGCCGCGCAGCGCTTGCAAAGCTCATTCTAGATTTTGATCTCGTGAGCGTCTCAGATGAGAAGCTGTGCGCCGCTCTTCCCCGGGGTGTGGAAGACACCCTGAAACTGCAGAAGCCCCCGACCCATCGCAAGCTCAACCTGGGACCGCTGAAGTTGAAGGTGCGTAACACGGCTCCGGTGGAAGATCGGAGCGTCATGGAGCGCGCCTGGTTGGAGAAGTTGATCTCGCTATCGCAAAAACCATTGCATGCCTGAACGCGTTGCCATCGTCATTCCCTGCTACAACCACGCCCGCTATGTGGGCGAGGCTCTGGAGTCCGTCCTGGCGCAGACACGGAAGCCGGATCGCATTCTTGTGATTGATGATGGTTCGAAGGACAACTCCGTTGAAGTGCTGCGCTCCTTCGAGAAGCGTGGTGTGGAAGTGGGCGCTCGGGAGAATCGCGGCGCCCATAACACCATCAACGAGCTGGTGGCGAAGGCCGCGACGGATTGTGATTTCATCGGCATCCTCAACTCGGATGATCGCTACCTTCCGGATCGCGTGGCGAAGTGCCTGCTAAGCGCACAGGAGCATCCAGGCAAGGCAGTGTTCTCCACGAAGTTGCGTGTGATCGATGGTGACGGCGCCCTGATGCCAGAGGATGCGCCGCGCTCACGGTGGTTCCATGGTGCCTGGACACTTGGCGCGCAGGAGGGCGTCGACATTTCCGAATGGCTGGGTCAGGCGAACTTCATTGCGACCACGACCAATGTCTTCGCGCGCGCGTCCTACCTGCATGCAAATCCCATGCGGGATTATCGCTTCATCCATGATTACTTTTTCCTCTCCACCGCTGCGCTGGAGAACCAGATCCAGATCGTGCCGGAAGTGCTGCTGGAGTATCGCGTGCATGGCAGCAACACGATTGCGACCAAGCCCGAGCCCCTCATCAAGGAGATGATCCGGCTGCAGTTGGACTTCTACAAGCATCACGCCGCCAGGTTGCAGAGCAATGCGCAGTTCCGTGAGCGCTTCTACCGCTACGTGCGCAGCACGTGGGATAGCATCAGCAGCCTGCATGCAGGGCTGGTGCAGGTCGCGCTGGCCCAGTTGGCCGCAAAGACAAATGATGCAGAACTGGAAGAGATCGCGGCCCTCCTGACGGGACCGGAAATGGAGGTCTTCCCAAACAAGGAACTGACCACCTCCTTGGGAGCTTCTTCCGCTTCAGGTGGCATTGCCGCAGGCGCAGGTGCGCTGGCCCAGCGCGTGACGGAACTGAAGCAGACCGTGACCCGGGAGAAGGCAGAGCGTGAAACGCTCGCTGCGCTCGCGAGGCTGAGACAATCATTGCTCTCCAGCAAATGGATCCAACTCGGGCTTGCTCTAGGATTCGCAAAATCGCTGCGGACCAGCAAGGGCAAGACGCCTCAGGAAAAACTGAACTCACTGCGAAAGGCATGCCGTCAGAGTGGCTGGCTTGGCTTCGGTGCGAAGGTGGGTTCGAAGGTGTGCCGCGAATTGCGACAGCTGGATGAGAAATAGCGAACGTGCCATGGTGGGTGGTCACGCGATTGCGCGGAGATTCTTGAGGTTGCCATCGTGAAGCGCGTGCGCTAAAAGACGGTCCATGAAAGGCACCTTGCAGGACTTTTCCGTGGCAGAAAATCGTGGATGGATTGCAGCGGACGATGGCAATCGTTACTCATTCCAGGGACCGGAGTGGAAGGGCAGTGGACTTCCCATGGCGGGCAATCGCGTGAACTTCGAGCTTTTTGGCGATGCTGCGATCTCGGTGGTGCCTGAACTGGCACCGGCGTTGGCATCACCACAGCAAGTCGGAGTGCCCACAGCCACGGGCAACAAAGTGGACAAGACCACCGTGGGCATCTGTGGCATCCTGCTCGGCTCCTTGGGTATTCACAAGTTCCTGCTCGGCTTCCAGACGGAGGGCATCATCATGCTCGCCATCAGCCTCGGCGCCGGCGCAATCACTTGCGGCGGCGCCAGCGTGGTCATGGGTATCATCGGGATCATCGAAGGCATCATCTACCTCACGATGACCCAGGAGGAGTTCGACCGCGTCTACGTCCAGGGAAAGAAGAAGTGGTTCTAGCCTGACCGGCTGGCAGCCTGCTCAGGATGCCAGCACCGCCACATTGGAGATGCGGTTGCGAATCACGTCCGCGCACTTTTGCAGCGCGAGCGTGATGGCCTTGCGATCCGTCTTGCGGTTCTTGTTATCTCCTCCCCTGCCCGTAGACTGCAGCAGCGCGACTTTTTGATTCAGGATGAGTTCTTCCAGCAACTTGTAGCTCTCATACACGCGCGGCTCGAAGAACGGCTCGCCTTTTGCGAGGCATTCCGTGAGCTTGAGCTGCGCGCCGATGAAGCGCTTCTGTGTTTCGTCGGCCGGAGGCATCATGAAAGCCTCGTCAGGGAACACCTTCGCGTGCGCTGCCACCACTTCGTGGGCGATTCCATGGATCTCCTGGTAGATGCGGAACTCCGCCTCAAACTGAACGCGGGAAACAGAAGGCCCCTTGTCCGCTGCCGGCTGCTTCGGTTTTTCTGATTCCTTCGAGATTTGTTCCTGCTGGCCTTTCAAGGACTCCACCACTGCGAGGAGCTTGTCGATTTCCTGCTTTTGAGTGAGCAGGGCTTCGTCCATCTTTTTCCATGGACCGTAGTTTTCAATGAGCCACCAGATGAACGCCGATGTGACGATGCCGGTGACGAGCGAGCTGATCCAGAACATAGAGCGTGAGAGTCCTCTGGGTGTGTGTTGATGGAGGAGCTATAAATTTCATACATACAGGGAGAAAGTCTGACTAAATATTTACTCAAGTTCGCGGGCATCGTCAGTCCATGCTGACTATCAGGGACCTGGCTGGCCCGCCGTGACATGGGGATTTTGCCTCGGTTCCACGGCATATGCCGACGCAGCCCCAATGGACGTGCCACCTACTGCAGTCTTGGCAGAGGCTGCCCCGGAGCGTTTGCACTGACGTTTCCGCGTTCCACCACCAGCGTCCGGCTGGCCATGGCCACATCGGTGAACCAGACCTTCACGGCGGCCACGCCACGGCGCATGGGGCTCTCGGAAAAGTTCTGGATGCCGAGATGGTCGCCCACTTCGTCCACACAGTGGCGGTAGCGGGGTGACAGCAGGAAGGCGGCACGCGGACGGCCCTGCAGGTCACTGCGGGTAATCGTTGGGTGCAGCAGACCACGCGTGACTCCATCCAGTGGCTGGTCCAGAGCCACTTCGCGAGCGGGGAGAATCAACCAGGAGCGATGGTGGAAGACGTGCATGCCCAGCGCATTCACCTTGAGCTTGCCGTAGGTGCGCACCGGCAGGCCATGGCTCTTGCGGGCGGTGAAGCAGCGCACGCCTTCTTTGAGATCCCCCGACTCTGCCTTGCGGAAGAACAGGAGGTCCCAGCCGAAGATCGTGCCGAACACCGTGAAGCGGAATGCCCAGCCCGACAGGTACGCGGCGAGCCCGATGATGGGCAGGCAGACCACCAGGCCAAGCAGCGGATGAATGAGTGACGCGCCCGTGACCAGCAGCAGCAGACAGAGCTTGGAAAACTTCAGCGCCGCATCCACCAGCCTGAAGGGTGAAAGGGCGATGAGCACATTGATGGCGTGTGACGACAGCCACACCACCAGAAAGCTGACAATCATCACCGGCGTGTAGATGGCGACACGGACCCAGGGAATCTCCAGGAAAGCCAGCTGTGGCGTCGCGGTGGCAAGGCCCAGTTCCGCAGGAGTCACCATGCTGGTCGCGGGGTCTTGCACCGGGATGGCGTTTACCTGCGCCATGGCGAGCGCCACCAGCGGCACGAAGGCAGTGCTGGCCACGAGCGCACTCAGCTTGTCCTCGAAGAGTTCGGCGAAATCCAGCGGCTTCTTCACCAGGGTCGGTGTGGCAGCGCCGAACACATCCTTCAGCAGCACGAGCGCCACGAGGCCGAGACCCATTCCCCATGCCCAGGGGTTGCAGTACCATGGGAGCAGATGGCGCTGATGCGCCGGTGTCTGGATGTACTTCCACGCACCCACGGCGCTCACTCCGAGCAACGGGCTGATGGCGGTACCTGTCACCTGACTGATGCCTTCAGAAAGGGCGATTCCCGGCAGGCGTGGATCCGCTTTGATTTTCTGCATGTCCGCATCCGTGATCACGGCGGAGGCAGGCGGTGCCGGTGCTGGCGTGGCAGCTTTGGCCACCTCAGAAGGAGGAGTGGCCTTGGGATCTTTCGACGTCGCTTCCGCAGCGTGCGAGAGGCCGCATGCCAGTGACAGGAACAGGATGACCCGAAGCAGCATCATGGCAAAAACAGGGGTTGGTACAGGGAAAGCGTGACACACCCCGGCGGGATTTCGAGGAAAATCGGACTGCAGGCTCCGGATGCACCGCGCGCAGGCTCCGCTACAGTGGGCACAAATGCCTCAGCCGCTGGCCGCCGCCTACCATTTCACCGTTCTGGAGGAAACGGATGACTGGCTCGTGGTGAACAAGCCGGCACCGCTGCAGATCCACCCGAGCAAACCTGCGGACGCTGGCCTGACTTTGTGGGATGGACTGAGGGAGTTGCTGCGGTATGAGCTGGTGAATGGTGGGCAGGTATCCATCATCAATCGCCTTGATCGGGAGACCAGCGGCGTGGTGCTGGTGGCCAAGACGAGCCGCGCCGCACGGGAGATGGGCAAGGCGATGATGCGCCGCCAGATGCACAAGACGTACCTCGCGATTGTCCACGGCTGGCCGGAGTGGGAGCAGGTGGAAGTGGATGAGCCCATCCTACGCCAGGGTGAAGTGATGGAATCCCGTGTCTGGGTGAAACAGCGCGTGCATCCCCAGGGGGCACCCTGTCGCACGGGTTTTCAGGTGATGAGACGGTTCGAGAAACGATTGGCGGACCGGGGTGTGGAGAGATTTGCCCTCGTACAGGCAGAGCCCCACACCGGGCGCATGCACCAGATCCGTGTGCACCTTCAGTTTACAGGGCATCCCATTGTCGGGGACAAGCTCTACGGGGTGGACGAAGGCTGCTACCTCGAGTTCATGGAGACGAACTGGACGCCCTCACTGGAGAGCCGGCTGCTGCTCCCCCGGCAGGCACTGCATTCCCAGGTGTTGAGTGTCAGAACCCCCGAATTGGAACAGACGTGGACCGCCCCGCTGACGGAGGATTTGGAGCGCTTCATGGCGGAGGGACGCTGAAGACCCGCTCAGAGAGCCCGAATTCGCGTGCCAAAGGGCCTTGGACCCTCATTCTGAATACAATTTCAGTCCCCTTTTTGGTTCAGAATTATGAAAATTATGGTAAAGTGCGCACGTGAAACTCCCCCTCGTATTACTTGCTGACGATGATGTGCTTCTGCACCGCGTTCTGGCTTTTAAGGCGATCCAGCAAAACTGGAGGCTCGTGTCGGCGTTTGATGGCGCAGAGTGTTTGCGCCTGGCGCTTGTGGAGCGACCCTCCCTGATCATCCTCGATGGAATGATGCCTGTGCTGGATGGCTTTGCGACCTTGCGTGAATTGCGCCGTAATCCAGAGACCTCCGCCGTCCCTGTTCTCATGCTCTCCGCCCGCAATCGCGAGACGGATGTGGTGGGTGCCCTGGACGAAGGAGCCAATGACTATCTGACCAAGCCCTTCAGCCCTGCGGAACTGTTGGCGAGGGTGAGCCGCATCCTGGCGGGAGGAGTCGCTGCATGACGCGGCAGGGGCTGGCAGTTACCTCGCTGGCATCATGGCTGGCCGTGGCCTGCTGCGCGTCGGCCGTGGCCGGAGTGTATGAAAATGGTCTGGCGGCGAAGCAGGCCGGCAGGGTTGAAGAAGCCACTTCGCTTCTGGGGAAAGCCGTTGCCGCCCAGCCGCGCAACGCGGAGGCGTGGTTCAACTATGGCACCGTGCTTGGCTGGCAGGGGAAAAATGACGAAGCATTGGCGGCCATTCGCAAGGGTCTGGCAATCGCGCCGAAGGACTATGACCTTCGCGTGGCAGAGGCCCGTGTGATGGCATGGAAGTCAGACTATGCCGCTGCGGATCAGCGCCTCGACGAACTGGATGCTGAGTTCCCCAAGAATGAAGAAGTGCTGGTCATGCGTGGCCGCGTCGCGACCTGGCGTGGCGATCCCAAGGAAGCCCGCCGTTACTATGAAGAGGTGCTGTCCGTGAACCCGAGGCAGGTGGACGCGCTCACCGGCCTGGGCGATCTGGAGTATGATCGTTCCAAGTTCAAGCAGGCACGTGAACTCTACGCGCGTGCTCTGGAGGTGGATCCTTCGCCCGATATTCAGAAGCGCATTGATCGCATCGACAACCAGACAAAGTGGCGTGCGGATTTCGGAGTGACAGGCAGCACGTTCGAGCGTGGCGAGCGCGATAACTGGTGGAGCACGTTCTTTGCGATCTCCACCAAGATTGAGTCCTGGGGCATCTGGGCGCGCTGGGAATACGGCGAGCGCTTCGAGGTGCGGGACAATCTTTTCGAGTTTGGCGCCGCGGGGCCTCTGGTGTCCGGTGTGCAGGCTTCCGTCTTCGGCGGGTTCTCACCTGAAGGAAACTACAGCGCGAACGCCTATGTCGAAGGCGCACTGCGCTGGCGTCTCTACAAGCAGTTGGGTGCGGTTGGCAGCGGCACACTCCTGACGGAGTCACGTTGGGCCGACTATGAAGCGGCGCAGGTGGATACCTATCGCCTGGGCTGGGAGCAGGCGATCAAGAATGGATGGACCGTGAGCGCCTCATGGATCCGCCTGCACTATGACACGGGCGAAGACACGGATGGATGGCTCGCCTTCATCATGTGGGAACCGAAGGAACGCTGGATGATTCGCCTTGGCGGCGGGCAGTCGGTGGAGTCTCTTACCAATCAAACCATCCAGCAGGATCAGAGCCTGGAATCCTGGACGGTCTTTCTGGGCATGGTCATGCCGGTGTCTGAGAACTGGCACGTGCGCATCGATGCCGAGCGCGAAGACGTGAAGGACTCCGTCGTGCGCTATGGCATGGCGCTCAGCATGGGCTGTCTCTTTTGAAGAATGACATGATGCAACACTTGATGGAACCAGCACTGCTTATCCTCATCGTCATTTCCCTGGCGCTGGCCGCCGCGGCAGTGCTGCTGTGGCTGGGCCTGCTGCTCTATCGCGTGATGGACAATCGCCAGCGCCGCAAGCGGGAACAGACTGCGGATCGCTGGCTCTCCCTGCTGCTGCCGGCACTGGAGGGCGGGCAAAGTCTCAACGCTCTGCCACGTTTGCGTGGACGTCTGGAGACAGAGGCTGTGCTGGGCCTGCTGCGCGATCTGGCGGAGCGCTTCCGTGGCCAGTATCGCGACAACCTTCATGCCGTGCTCAAGCACATCGGCGCGGAAGAGTATGGATTCCGCCTGCTCAAGAAATCCTCGGAAAACTTCCGCATGCGGGGTTGTGCACTGCTGGCATGGATGGCCCCAAGCGCACGGGTGGATGAGAAGCTGGCGGTGCTCTTGCGTGATCCACGTCCCGGTGTGCGGCTGGAGGCGGCGCATGCCCTGGCTGCGCGGAGCACACCGGGCATCTCCCTGCAGACCATCATGACGTCCCTGCGCGGTACTGAGGCCATGCGTTCGGATCGTACGCGGGACATCATTCGCCTCATGGCGCCGGGTCAGAGCCCCGCGCTGGGCTGGCTGCTTCAGAGTGCGGTGGATGCCCGGGAAAAGGCCTTGCTGCTGGACGGCCTCGCGGTGGCTGGTGACTTCATGTATGCCACGCAGGCGGCGACTTATCTTTCAGACGCCTCCGCAAAGGTGCGTGCCGCTGCGGTGGATGCCCTCGAGCGACTTGCGGATCCCCTGCACATCGATGCGGTGGGCGTGCTGGCGAGGGATCCAGACCCCCGCGTGCGCCTGTCTGTGGCGCATTACGCGCGGACCATGCATGGCGACAATACCGCGACCACGGTGCTGGAGTTTCTTGCAATGGATCGGCATTTCGAAGTGCGCCGTACCGCGGTGCACGCCCTCGCTGTGTGGCGTGGTCGCTCGTGGGATCATCTCACGGCGCTCGCACGTCAGGATCCGCTGCTGGAATCCATCATGCGCGAGGCCACGCAATCCAACCCGCCGATGACCGCGGCAACCCTGGTGCCTGCCTGATGAATGCGGAATGGCTGGATGATGTCTGGTTTCACCGCGCCGTATGGATCACGGCGACGGTGATCCTGTGTCTCCAGCTCGCGCAGAACATCGTGTATCTTGTGCAGTTGGCGAAGGCTTTGCCGGAATTCCTCCGCGCCCGAAGCCGTGCCTCGCGCCTGCGCGAATGGTGGCTGCTCACTTCAGAGGCCACGCCGCCGATGACGCTGCTGGTGCCCGCGTACAATGAGGAGGCCACCATCGTGGAAAGCCTGCGCTCCACGCTCACGCTGCGGTATCCGGAGTATGAGATCATCGTGGTGAACGATGGATCCAAGGACAAGACGCTCGACCGTCTGATCGAAGCATTTGCCTTGCAGCCGGTGCATCGCGCACTGGCAGGCCGTACCGCGTATCAGCCGGTGCGTGGCATCTATGCCTGCGCCGCGCTGCCCAACCTGCTCGTGGTCGACAAACAAAACGGCGGCAAGGCCGATGCGCTCAATGCAGCTATCGATCTCGCCACCCATCCGTACGTGTGTGCCGTGGATGCCGATTCACTCCTGGACTCGGATGCGCTGCTGCGCGCGGTGCGGCCCTTCGTCGATGCGCCGGACACCACGCTGGCCGTTGGCGGCACCATCCGTGTGGTGAATGGCTGCCAGGTGCGCGCAGGCCAGGTGCTGGAAGTGCGGCCGCCGAAACACTGGCTCGAGCTCTTCCAGGCCGTGGAGTATCTTCGAGCCTTTCTGCTCGCGCGCATGGCATGGACGCGCAACCAATCCGTGACGATCATCTCCGGAGCGTTTGGCATTTTCCGCCGTGATGTCCTCCTGGAACTCGGCGGCTATGCCCATGGCACGGTCGGTGAAGACATGGAGCTCGTGGTCCGCCTGCATCGGTGGGCAGGCGATACAGACTCACCAGCCGAAGTATGGCATGTGCCGGATCCCGTGTGCTGGACGGAAGTGCCCGACTCGATCAAGGTCCTTTCCCGTCAACGCACGCGCTGGCAGCGCGGTCTTTGTGAGACACTCTGGAAGCATCGAGGCATGCTGGGGCGGAAACGCTACGGCTCAGCGGGCATGTATGCGCTGCCGTCCTTCCTGTTGTTTGATGTTGTCAGTCCTCTGCTCGAACTCCTGGGACTGGTGATGGTGCCGCTTTGTGCTTTGGCGGGCATCCTCAGTGTGGAGTTCTTCATCGCTTACTGCGCCGTGGTGTTTGGATTCGGGTTGTGTCTCAGTCTTGGTGCGATGATCCTGGCAGAGTTCTCGTTGCAGCATCATCGCAGGGTGCGGGATCTCCTTTGGATGGGTGTGGGCGCCATCATGGAAAACTTCGGTTACCGCCAGCTCAACAGTTGGTGGCGGGTGCAGGGCATCTGGCAGTTCCTCCGCAAGAAGCAGGGTTGGGGCGCAATGACGCGGAAGGGATTCACGAAGGCGGCGTAGAGCTGCCTGATCGTTGCGATCGCGGGACGGTAAACTCACTGCGCACGTTCGCCGAGATACCGGAGCAATTCCTCCTTCGGCTCATGCAGCAACAAACGTGGTATCAACTTTGCCGGCAGGTTGAGACGTTGGGAAATGTCGCGCATCGTTTGCAGCCACTCCGCGACGTGGGTCGGATCTTGTCCCTGCAAACTGGTGGCAGCGCCAGAGACGGTTCCCTGTCTTGCGAGGGCGAAGGTCGTGGCATCGGCGCCAGGATCCACCTCACCATCGAAGATCACGGCAACGGTGCCGTGGCCGGGCCATGATTTCAGCCAGAGCGGACCGCGCGGCGCTTTGCGGTAGGTGGCGCTCTCGAGATCCGGCACGGGTCCGCACTCGACGGCGAGCGCCACGGGGCACTGGTGTTGCACACTCCACTCGAGCCAGGAGGTGGCCCAGGCGGCAGCGTCACCAGCGTCACTGCGGTAGTTCATCACCACCACGCGAGTGGAACGAGGCGCGAGACCCTTGAGCAGCTTTTGTGCAGCGGGCTGAGCGATCAACCAGAAGGGCACCACAGGCTCCACCCTGAGAGGAGCCTTGCCCGGGGTGAGTGCTTCATACATCTGCAACCAGTGTTGATGCCACAGTTCCGGCTCCAGGCGGAAGCCCGGCAGCAGATATGGTTCCACGTCATACTGGATGCCATCGAGGTATTTCCCATGCAGCGCCGTGAGTTGTTGATGCCGTGCCACCACGCTCGACTTCTCCTGTGGCAGGATCATATGGGGATCTCCTTCCACCGCCACGATCTGGAAATCCTCTTTGCGCAAGTCAGAGAGTGCGGGCAGCGGCCCCTCTGCTCCATGCTGCAACTCCCTCGGCAGCGCGAGTTGCAGCACCTTCACCCCTGCCTGCTTCCATACTGGCTTCAGTCTCCGCCATTCCTCCGGCTTGGTGGACCAGTTCCACACGCCAAGCTCGGTGTTCACAGGTTTGGAGGCCCCACCACCGGGGCCTTGCTGAAACGAAATCGACGACACGTGCAGGTCCGCAGCGTGATCATCAGGCGCCAGCAGTACCACGCGCAATTGTTTCGCTTCCGCGAGGGTCTTGGGAAGCTTCAAGGAAAAGGCGGTGTCCGCGCCCTTGAGTTCCAGCGTCTCAAGAATGGTGGCATCGCCAAAGCCAGCGCCGTTGTCGAAGGCGAGTCCGGTCCTGATCTTCCCTTCGCCGCGGGCAACTACCTGAAGTATCCACGGCTCCTTGCCGGCCAGCACTGGAAGTCTCCACGAGCGTGCCGCATACAGGCCGGCCGGCCTGGTTCCCGGCTTCATGGTCCATGATGGTGTATCAGAACCGGTGGCTTTCTCCTGCACCCGTTCCTCCACGCCAAAGGTGGTGAACTCAAGATTGCGTACCAGATTGACTCCCGGCGGTGCTGGCAACAGAGGCGCTTGCTGGCGCAGCGGAGAGCATTCTTCCACAGCGGGAGGATCGGACTGCAGATTGCCGATGAGCTGTACACCGCCCTCTGCCTGCTCCGCCAGTCCGGGAGGAAGAATCGCAGCCCAGCGCACATGGCCCTTGGGGATCGCGAGCTTCGCTTTCGCCTCCTTGCTGATCGGATCGGCGCCTTCCAGTTTCAGCACACTCCAGGTGCCATCCGGATTCAGCATCTGTTGCCAGCGCGGCGTGTCCGCCGCGGGCGTTTCCCCCGGGGGAAGTCTGTGGATGGAAAGCATGGGGGCCTCCTCGCCCTGTGCAGCAGAAGTCAACATGCCCACGAATCCCGCCACGATGGGGAGGAGTGGCCGGGGAAGCGGAAGACAGGGACACCACGATTCCATGAGCGGTCAGCCGGCGGAAATTGGCGCATTTGGAATCTCGTAACCGCGCATGCGCAACTCCGCACGCACTTCTTCGACAGCCTGGCGGAGTGAGGCCACCGCGGCGGCGCGGGCCTCGGTCGTGGTGGCTTCAAATTCGGCCACATTCCAGAGGAACGCGGCTTTCGTGAAGCCCATGGTGCCGGCGGAGCCGCGCGCACGGTGCGAAATCTGGCGCCAGTCGGAATCGCTTCCCGTACGCAGAGCATGCTTCAATCCGGCAAGCGCCTCTTCACTCTGGGTCATGGCCAGCTGGACAAGCTCCAGATCAAGTTCCGGCTCGCCGGTCAGGCACGACTCAAACAATTCATCATCGATAGTGGCGTGGTCAGCAGTGGACATTGGTCTACCAGTCGGGGTTGAGGAAATGGGAGGACCTGCTTCAGGAAACTGGGGTGGCAGATCCGGTCATCTTCTTTCGTTCGTCGAACGCCTCCCGCAGGGCAGCCGCGAGATCGTTGCCGCGGATCGGCTTGCTGAGATAGGCATCCATGCCGGCGGCGAGGCAGTTCTCGCGGTCACCAGCGACAGCGTTGGCCGTCAGCGCCACCATGCGGGGCCGCTGATCGCGTTCGTAGAGGCGGCAGATTTCACGGGCTGCCTGCAGACCGTCCATCTCCGGCATCTGCACATCCATGAGGATCAAATCAAATTGCGTGCGCTCCAGCGCCGCGAGCACCTCTAGACCGTTGGCGGCGATCTCGATGCGATAGCCGAGCCTTTCAAGAAGCAGAGAAATCACGCGCTGGTTCACTGGGTTGTCCTCGGCCACGAGGATCTTCAGAGGATGATCGAGTGCGAACTGCGGATCGGCTGTGGTCGAGGGTGCTTTGCGCCGCACCGGGCCGCTGCTGCCCAGGAGCAGGCGGGAGAGGCTCTCATAGAGGGCGTGTGTCTTCACCGGCTTCGCGAGGATGGCGCTGACGCCGGGCTTCTCCGCGAGTGAGCTGGCATCACCCATGGAGGTGAGCATCAGCACTGGCATCTGCTGCAGCGAGACCTTGGCACTGATTTTCTCCGCGAGCTCAAATCCCGACATGCTGGGCATGTGACCATCCAGGATCGCCACATCGAAGGGATCTCCTTGTTCGATCCAGGACAGGGCTTCCGCAGGAAGGGCGGTTGTGCGCGGCACCATGCCCCACGCCTTGCTTTGGGACTCGAGGATCCAGCGGTTGGTTTCGTTGTCATCCACCACCAGCACTCGCATGCCTTCGAGTTCGTGGCCTTGTCCACGCTGATACACCTGGGGCGGTGATACCTCGGCGGGGCGCAGCGGGATCTCGAACTGGAAATCGGCGCCGTTGCCGGGCTGTGATTCCACCCACACATTGCCCTCCATGAGCGTAATGAGGCGATGACAAATCGCGAGGCCCAAACCGGTGCCCCCGTACTTGCGGCTCGTGGAGGAGTCGACCTGACTGAAGGATTGAAAGAGGCGATGCTGGTGCTCGGGAGAGATGCCGATGCCCGTGTCTCGCACGGAGATGTGAAGCTTCTCCGCAGAGTCCTGCCCGCCGGTGCGCTTGATGCGCACGAAGACCTCGCCGTGCTCGGTGAACTTCACCGCGTTCGAGATGAAGTTCACCAGGATCTGGCGGAGCCGCGAGGGATCGCCGAGCACATACCCTGGCACCGAGGGCTCGATCCAGTAGAGCAGATCCAGCTTCTTCCTCGAGGCCTGGCTCGATACGAGATCGAAGGAGGACTCCACGCACTCGCGGAGATTGAAGGGAATGCGTTCCATCCGGAGCTGGCCCGCCTCGATCTTCGAGAAGTCGAGGATGTCGTTGATGATGCCCAGCAGCGTGTCACCGCTCATGCGGATGGTATTCACGTAGTCGCGCTGGCGCTCATTCATGCTCGTGTCATGGAGCAGCTCTGACATGCCGATGACCGCATTCAATGGCGTGCGGATCTCATGGCTCATGTTTGCCAGGAATTCGGCCTTGGCCTTCGCATGCGCCTGCGCCTGCGCGGTGGCGACCTCGAGTTCCCAGTTTCGTCGCGTCAACAGATCCGCGGCCTGGTGGGGCTCATCCACATCCTGCACCACGCCTCGCAGGGAAATGATGTTCCCGAGCTGATCCCGCACGGGTTCGCCGCGCATGTGGATCCAGCGCTGGCGGCCTTGTCCAGTGGTGATGCGTGCTTCGAAGTCGAAGACCTCGCCTTCACACATCGCCCTCTGCACGGCCCGTTCTACAATGGGACGCTCGGCGGGTGCGAAGAAATTGAGGGCCTCCTCTGCCTTGATGGGAGTGCCCGGCTCCACCTCATAGATGGCATAGGCGGTGTCTGACCATTTCAAACCGCCGCCATCCAGCAGGAATTCCCAATGTCCGAGTTTTGCAATGCGACCCGCCGCATCCAGGAGAGCGCGCGCGTTTTGCTCGGCACGCACGGTCTTGCGCAGGCGTTCTTCCATGCGCTTGCGCTCGGTGATGTCCACCGCGGTCCCGAGGAATCCTGTCGGCTGGCGCGAGGCGTCGTAGGCTACCGTCACCGTGAGCTCCACCGTCTTGTGTGTGCCATCCTTGCAGACATAGGTCCATTCCCGGCGCTCCGTCCCGTCTTTCCTTGGAATGGCCACGAAGGTTTCGAATCCCTGCACCTCACGGCTGAGCTGCAGGCTGAGTTCCTTGCCTCGTGTCTTCACCTCGTCAGCCACGTGGAAGAGGGCCGGGGTTTGTCCCATCATCTCCTCGGCCTGGTAGCCGAGCAATTCCTCAGCACCCCGGCTGAAGAGCGTGATGGCACCTGTGGCATCCGCGCCGACGATGGACACACCCGTGGCGCAATCCAGCACTGCCTGCAGGCGCGCCTCGCTTTCGCGCAACTGCTTCTGTGCCGCCCGCCGTTCCTGCATTTCCGTGCGCAGGTTTTCATTCGCGAGGAAGGTGGCCCTGGCCTGGCTGCGCATGATGCGCAGCGCCAGGGCTGAGATGGCCAGCAGCGCGGTGAAACCGAGCCCGAAAACCAGAATCAGATTGGGCAGCTTGCTTTGAGTGCCGGCCATCTCAGCCTTTGGACTGAGGGCAAAGTCCCAGCGCCGCCCAAGCAGTTCAAAGGTGCCGCTCGCTTCTGGGCTCTCCACGACCGCCCCATTGGTATCCACGCTGTAGATGACTTTCCCATTCTCTGTAACGGATACCTGGTAGTTTTCGGCATGCGATTGCACCAGCACCTCCTTCAGCAGCCTTTCGATATCAACCGCGGCGAGGATGTAGCCATCGAATGCGCCGTTGGGAAACAGCGGCCTGCATACCAGCAGGCAGGGACGGCCGTCTGAAATCGGCACCACTGGAGAGAGTGCACGTACGGTGGATTCACGCGCTTGGGAGGTGACTTCTTCAATGACGCGCTGGGTTTGCTCGGGCACCCCCTGCGTGATGGAGTGCTCCCGGTCAGGCGTGATCCATCGCTGCTGACCATCGGCGCTCACGCGCTCGATGGAGTCAAAGATCTTCTCATCACGCAGGTAGGCCATGGCGTCCTGCTCCCATTCCGATTGCGGTGTTCCCTGGCGTGACTCCCAGCGAAGCGCCATGCGATCCACGGCGCGCAGGCGCGAGCCCAGTTGCTCCGTGACCGAGCTCACCAGGTTCTTGGCGGTCATGCCAGCATCGGCCTTCTGAGTGTTGGCCTGGTCCACAAGCAGCGCCTGCCAGAGCAAGAATGTCGCTGCTGCTCCCGCGATGCCGAAGGGCACCGGAAACCAAGGGTGATCCTGCGGTGTCTTGGTCTTGAAGTTACGCAGTGTGGCCGCCAGAACGCCCACGGAAAGGATGACGACCCCTGCAGCACTGTGCAGGGCCATGCCGGTGAATTGCCCCCAGGCATACGTACCGGTGAGCCCGATCGCGTAACCCACCAGAGCCACGGCGCTCAGGGACAGGGTGAACGCGCCGACCACCCAGCCCACGGGACTGTGGAGAGTGCGCAGCTTGGCCGTGGCCAGCACCGCGAGGGCCGTACCGCACAGCGCAAAGCAAAGCGAGGAGGGCGGCGACGGCTTTAGATTCGGCTGATCCTCAATCGATGGCAGGTGTTCCGTCAGCCGATCAAATCCAAACTGAAGCCCAAAGGCATACTCCAGGCACAGCAGCCACCCCACCAGCCCGGTGAGAAGGCTGAGCACCATTGTAATTTGCTTGCGCCGAAGACCATGCGCGGTGAGCGCGATCCCGATCAAAAGAAAACACACCGCCGTCAGGAACTGCATCACCGCGTAGTTCTCGCGAATCTGGATGATGAACGGCTGGTGCAGGTACCAACCTGCCATCACGGTCAGCCCCAGTAATGCCACCAGCGCGCCGCAGGCAACAACGAGCACGCGCGCCCGATTTTGTTGCTCCACGGACGTGAACAGGTGGTCGACCTCGGCCATGATTTGATAATTACCATAATCGTGTATGCCCCAGAAATCGAGCGCTCTTTCGCCTTTTTAAATATTTCGCACCCTTTCAATAAAAAGGGCCTCCCTCGAAAGGGAAGCCCCTCGGATTTCGCTGCTCTACCAGGCAGGAAGGTTCTTTCAGATGCCCAGGGAGCGCAGCAGGCTGGAGGTCACCGTACCAGTGACGGGCAGTCCGCGATCCCGTTGATAACGGGCAATCGCATTGCGGCTGCCAGGTCCAAGGCTGCCATCAATGGGGCCATTGTAGTAGCCGCGGCGGGCCAGGGCGCGCTGCACCTTGGCGTCCGTGGAGTCCATCTGCCATTCACGGGGGTAGTACTGGCGCGGCACGGATTCACGGTTGCGGTAGTATGAGACTCCGGGAGTCTGGTAATAGTAGGGCGCATTCGGCGGACCGTAGTAGTAGCCCTGGCCAGCATAGCCGGTGCCGAAGGTGATCACAAAGGTGGAGCGAGGAGACGCTACATAGCGACGGTAGCGGTCGTCCCGATCGCGGTTTCCATGATGGTGATGATCATGATTGTGGTCGTGGTCATCGTGACGGTCGCGGTCGAACTTCTCCTCGATCTTCTTTTGCTTCTTTTTCAGAAAGTCGAAGGGATCAGCCTTCGAAGTCGCCGGCAGTGCCAGGCAGGCAACGCCTACCATGGTGGCAGTGGTCAAAACGCGGCTGAGATTTGATGAGGTGATTTTCATGACGGGGATTTGATTTGATTTGCCTAACGAATCGCTTTGACGGGGCAAACCGGCTGCGCCTTCAACTCTCCCTCACATTTTTAGATCGATTAGATCGAAAGCAGCAGCTGCTCCCGAACGGGTGGTACCAATGTGGATACACCAATGCCAATCAGTCTCAGTGGCTGAGTCACCAACTGGTGCCGCGCCAGCAAGTGACAGGCCAGGCGGTAGACGTCCGCCGTATTCGAGACTGGATCCGTCAGACGCACCTGCCGGGTGAGTGTGGAGAAGTCGCTGTAGCGCACTTTCACCTGAACGGTGAGCGCGGCGAGTGCATGCTTTTCGAGCGTCTGTGCCACGTCTGCCGCGAGCTCTTTCAGTGCCGCCCGCAAGGTGGGACGGTCGTCCGTGTCATTGAGGAACGTGTTCTCCGCGCTGATGCTCTTGCGATCCTCGCTGAGATCCACGGGTCGCTCATCGATGCCCATGGCGCGGCGCTTCAATGTCTCCGCCCAGGATCCCACCATCGGGGTGAGATCCATCTCGGTGTCCTGGATATCGGCGATGGTATGAAGGCCGCGATCCGTGAGGCTTTGCGCCGTGACCGGGCCCACACCATGAATCGAACGCACGGACAATGGCCGCAGGAAAGCGACCTTGTCTTTCTCCAGAATCAGTGTGAGACCGTTAGGTTTGTTGAAATCGCTGCCGAGTTTGGCGAGAAATTTATTCGATGCAATGCCAACGCTGGCGGTGAGGTGGCGCTCCTCCCGGATGCGGCGCTTGATCTCGCGGGCCACGGGCAGCGCAGCCTGGAGAGCCGTATCGGTGTCAGCGGTGTCAGGGAGATCCGCGACTTCGAGGTAGGCCTCGTCCACGGAGACGCGTTCGACTTTCGGTGTCACTGCCCGCAGGATCTTCATGATCTCCTGCGACTCGGCGCGGTAGACTTCCATGCGGGGTCTCACGAAGATGCCATGGGGGCAGAGACGCCCTGCCGTACGGGAAGGCATGGCGGAGCGCACCTTGAACTCGCGCGCCTCGTAGCTCGCGGCGCACACCACTCCGCGGCGATCCGGTGGCGAACCCACGATCACCGGTTTGCCCAAGTATTCCGGATGATCCCGCTGCTCGATCGACGCGAAAAAGGCGTCCATATCGACATGGAAGATGACACGCGGCATGGGGTGCTAGGGTGGCGGTGGCACTTCGAGTGTTCTTTGGAACAGTAAAAAGAGCAGGCACCCACGCGCAAGCGGGAAACCACAGAAACAGAGGGCGGAAGAGTGGGTCACGGCTCCTGGATGGAATCGCGGCGCGTACCCTAGAGGCATGCGTTTCAGGTCCTTGAGCGCGTGTGTGCGCATGAGCTTCATAAAGATCTGTGCTGCTTCCTCGCCTTGCTTTCGCGAGTGCGTGGCGCATGTTGACCTCCCAACCTGGCTCTCCCAACCCAACTGAACACGCCATGAATCCGAAATTTTCCGCCTATGCCAATCCCGACGTGCTCGTGGATACGGAATGGCTTGCCGCCCATCTGAATGACCCGAACATCCGCATCGTGGAGAGCAATGAAGACGTGCTGCTCTATGATACCGGCCATATTCCGGGAGCCGTGCATATCGACTGGCGCCGCGACCTCAATGATCAGGTGGTGCGCGACTATGTGGGCACCGAAGAGTTCGCCCAGCTCTGCCGCCGCAACGGCATCACCCCGGACACCACGGTCATCTTCTACGGTGACAAGTCGAACTGGTGGTCCTGCTATGCGCTTTGGGTCTTCACCCT
The DNA here is from genome assembly GCF_003315205.1 of Roseimicrobium gellanilyticum. Taxonomy (NCBI): domain Bacteria; kingdom Pseudomonadati; phylum Verrucomicrobiota; class Verrucomicrobiia; order Verrucomicrobiales; family Verrucomicrobiaceae; genus Roseimicrobium; species Roseimicrobium gellanilyticum. The sequence continues at coordinate 251,197 of NZ_QNRR01000009.1, forward strand.
CTTCGGCCACAAGAACATGAAGCTCGTCGATGGTGGTCGTGCCAAGTGGGAGGCGGAAGGCCGTCCCCTCACGCGCGAAGTGCCGAAGTATCCGGAGACGCAATACCCCGTGCCGGCAGAGCGCAATGACGCGGCCCACAGAGCCTACTTCCAGCAGACGCTGGAGCACATGCAGGCGAAGAAGCCTCTCGTGGACGTGCGCAGCCCGAAGGAATTCAGCGGTGAAGTCACTCACATGCCTGAGTACCCGCAGGAAGGTGTGCTCCGTGGTGGCCACATCCCCACCGCCAAGAGCTGCCCCTGGGCTCGCGCCGCTGCTCCGGATGCGACCTTCAAGACCCGCGAGGAACTGGAAGGCATCTACGGCGGCGAGCTCGGCCTCAAGCACGGGGACGACATCATTGCCTACTGCCGCATCGGCGAGCGCAGCAGCCACACGTGGTTTGTGCTGAAGTACCTCCTCGGCTTCCCCAACGTGCGCAACTATGACGGCTCCTGGACCGAATGGGGCAACATGGTGCGCAGCCCGATTGAGAAGGGGGCGTAAAGAATGATGAGTTGGGGGTTATTGGTCGGGGGTTGGTTGCTTGCTTCAAGCTCCCGACGTATTCACTGATGACCCTCACGTTTAACGCCTGACTTTTTCCATGTATCCCGAGCCACTCAACGACCTCATCGATCTCTTCGAACACCTTCCCGAGCAGGAAAGGCGGGAGAATCTGATCGTGATGTCCGACGGCGCGGCCAAGTGCGGACCCAAGGAAGGCGAGCCATTTGATCTCGAGGACGTGCGCAAGGATGAGGAATGCACGGACACCGTGGGCATCTTCCTGCGTGTGGATGAAGGCGACCGTGCCCACTTCGCCGTGAGCCTCGGGCCGAAGGTACAGACTCTGACCAAAGCGATGACCAGCATCCTGTGTCGCGGCTTGAATGGCGCGAAGCTGCAGGAGGTGCTCGAAGTGCCGGCGGATTTTGTGCCCCGCATCATCGGCGCTGAGCTGGTGCGCTTGCGCAGCCAGACGGTGTATTATGTGCTGAGCCGTATGAAGACGGCGGTGAAGATGTTTATGGATCGCCGGCGCGCGGCTGCGGCTGCGGCGGCGTAGGAAACACGGCTCATCAAGAGAATGCAGTAGCTGGCCCCGCTTCTCTGCGCATGAACGTCAGGTGAAGGATCCCGAAGCGGTGCCGAAGGCCTTGGACTGCGCGCAGCCTGCTGCCGCTTTCCTAAGGTGCAGCCTGCTGCACGCTTCACTGCGACGAAGTCGCCTAACTTCAAGGGCGCATCATGTTGCAAGTGAGCGGCACTATCGCCACAGCAGGCTGCGTGCACTCCAAGGATGCTTCGCATCACAGCGTCTGGATCTGTCGCGTGTATCCCGTCTTCTTCCTCCATTGCACGGGACTCTTGAGCTAACGCATGATGGTCCTTGTAGGACGCGACATCTCCTTCAAGGAGGTAACTTCTCAATCGCTTCCATGGTAAAGGGGCCGCTGGCTCCCACGCGCAGTGGCACGGGAGAGTGCGGCATCTGCTTGCGATAGGGAGGGTAAATTTTTCGCAACAGGTGAGTGGGCATCGGATCCCACACGTACAGGAAGTGATATGGGTCGCTTTTGCCCCCTTCTACATAAGGCTCCTGCCAGTCGAAGGTTTGCTTCTCACCCCGCTTGAATGCTTTTCCATCCCATTGGTCACCGATGACGTAGTGATAGCCATCATAGCCGGCCGGATCCGGAGAATGTAAGCCCAAATAGGCGACACCAATCACTGGAAATGCCGAGGTGTTTTCCACCTCGTACGTAATGGAAATCTTGTCTTGGGTGAGGCGCTTGTATCCCACCACTCGTACGGTGAGCGGGTCTTTGAGGGTTAACTGGACACCGACATAGCTGCCTCCTCCCAGGAGAATCACGATGATGGTAATCAGAATGATGACCCTCGTCCGGCGTGGCATGGACCTATGCTACACAGCGTACAACGTCGTCCCAAATAAAAAAACGGGAGCATCACTGCTCCCGTTTTCATGAAGATGATATCTGATGTCTCTCAAAGCTGGCGTTCGAGCCACTACTCAATCCGCTTCAGCATCCCCACACGATATGGCACATCCATGAGCTTCAGGTTGTCTGACTCAGCAGTGATGGCATCGAGGTAGATAAGCTTGGGGAAGTCTTCGAGCTCGACGGTGTGCAGCAGGTTCTGGGGCTCTTGGAAGGCCTTGTCGAGATCGCTGAGATCGTTGATCACCTTGCCATTCACCTTGTTCACGATGCTGCCACCGATGCGGCCATATCCCTGGGTGCTCCGCGTGGGCAGGGCACCGGAGAGGAAGATGATCTTCTTCTTGCCCATCTTTTCATACTCATCCGCGTGGCTCGCGATATGCACGAGGCGAAGCGGGCCATTCGTCTCCCAGTTCTCACCGAAAGACTGCAGATAAGGAATGGACAGCTCCTGGAACACGAGGCCACCCATCACGAGGAAGTTCGCGCCGCGGTCAAAGAGATACGGCCAGACTACAAAGTCCTTCGGATCCTTGCGGGTGAGCTTGCCGGAGAGAGCCTGCTCCTTGCCCTCGCGAAGCACCTTCAAGCTGACCTTGTCTCCCACGTAGCTGTTGCCACGTACGATGTGACTCATGTTCAGCGGACCGAAGACAGGATCCTTGTAGTCGCCACGCGCATCGATTTTGAAGCCATTCAGCTCGGTGAGGATGTCACCCTTCTTCAGGCCGAGGCTTTCCGCGCTGCCGCCCTTGGCGACCTCGCTGATGTACACACCCTGTTGTTCCTTGCCCATGCCGAGGTATTCACGGAATTGCTCATCCAGCGTCTGCTGGAACTCGACGCCGAGGCTGGGGAAACCCTTGTAGTCTCCAGAGGCGATGTCCTTCAGGAAGTGGGCGATGATGGGTCCGGGGAGCACCGTGGCGGTTTGATCGCGCGAGTTGTAGCGCAGCAGCAGGCCCGCGAGCTTGCCATTCTTCACCACAGGCAGGGTGAAGCTGTTCGCTTCGCTGCGGATGATCCCGATGGTCTCGTACACGAGGAAATGGCTCGTATCGAGAACGTAGCGCGAGGTGAGCACCTTGTTGATCTCCAGATCCGTGGCGATGAGATCACCCACGCGGCCGAGCTGCCAGACCTGCAGCTTGTCTCCGATGCGCGCGCTCGGTTCGATGGAGATGGCCTTGAGCGCGGAGAAGAACTCCTTCGCCGCCGTCGCCGGCTCCAGCACCGCGAGGTTCGCGTCATAGTCCACGGCCTTCACCTTGGCGCTGAGTTTCTGGCCGGTGTCGGCCTGCTCGAGCTCAATGTAGGTCGCATCCGCCACGATTTGCGCCGTGACGAGGATCTGGTTCTTCTCCATCAGCACACCGAGACCACGGCGCGTGCCGGGAGAGGTCTTCTGCCACGGCACCCGGAAATTCCAGGCCTGGTACGTGACATTCACCCGCAGGAGCGAGGTGTTCTTGCCCGCCGCCTCGACGATGGGGACTGGCACCACGGCCACAGGTTCATCACTGACGGCGCTCTTCTCACCGCCACGTCCTTGTTGCGGGCGGTTCTGTGTTTGCGCGAACACCGGCGCAGCCAGCATCAGCAGCGCGGCGATGGATAGACGAAAGGGATTCATAAGCATGGAAAGCAAAGGAGAATCTTGGAAAATAGCGGACTCAGAAGAACAGGGCGGGACCGGTTAGTCCCCGAGGTAGCTGTCCTTATCCACGCCGTACTTCTGCATGATGAGCGGCTGGGCGGTCTCCGCGAGGTCACGGCGCAGCACGAGCGGGCGGTTCTTCTCCAGCAGCTTCACCACGGTGAATTTGCCGTCGCCTTCCTTGTGCTTCAGCGCTTCAGCCACGTCCTTGAGCGTCTTGATCTTCACCCCGTTGATCTCGTCCACAATGCTGTGCTGGTACCCCTGCAGGTAGCTGTTCACTTCATCGGGAAGGATGGCGGTGAGGACAATGACCTCGGGGCGTTCCTTGAAGAGTTCCTTCGTCACATAGTTGTCGAACCAGTAATTGACGAGCGGGTCACGGATGCCGTGGGCTTCCATCAGGTTGCGCGTCATGGGCTGGAAGAGCAGGCCTGCGTAGAGCACATACTTGGGACGTTGATCATATTGCTCGCCCAGCATGAGGTAGGGCAGGTAGCGCTTCAGGGCGATCTCTATCTGCTGGGGCTTGCCCTTGCGCAGGATGTCCATCTTGATCTTGTTGCCGGCGAACTTGCGCTCCACGACTTCGTTCATGTCCACCATCTCGCCATCCAGGCGGATGAGGCCGTTGTTGTAGACCGGGCTGCCATCGATGGCCATGATGACATCGCCCACTTCCAGGAGGCCGCCGGCGCAGCTTGCGCTGTCCACATTCGCCACCATCACGCCGATGCCGTTGTCTTCCAGACCCAGCGCCTTGAGCTGCGCAGCGTTTTCAATGGGGAAATCCGTGACTGCCAGATCCATGTAGTGATCGTAGCTGCCGTCTTCAATGTCCTTGAGGAAGCGGCTGATGACCGGCACCGGGATCATGTAACCCACGTTTTGTGCTACTGCGCCGCTGTAGCCCTGGAAGGCCACGCCTACCACCTTGCCGCCCTGTAGGACAGGACCGCCGCTGTTGCCGGGGTTGATGGCCGCATCCACCTGGATGGCCAGGTGCTGGTCGATGCCGCTGTGCGAATAGCTCTGGAAGTCGATGCGCGAGACCACACCACGAGTCACACTCACACGATCACCGCCGATGGGATAGCCCACGGCGATGACTTCGGTGTCGAGCTTCGGCACGCCATCCAGCACGAGCGGCTTCAGGTCGGCAAAGCGCTTGGGATCTTCCGGCTCCAGCATGGCCAGGTCGCAGTCATGGGCGATGTGGGTGATCTTCGCCTCGTAGGGCTTCGGGTCATCGGTGGTGCGGATGAAGATCTTGGTGCTGTTGCTCACCACGTGCGCGTTGGTGATGAACTTGTTCTTCCCCACCAGCCAGCCGGTGCCGTTGCCACTGGTGGGCCGGCCGGCCTGCCACGGCGTGCGGTAGTCGGGGAGCAGGAATTCCGCCTCAATGCGCACGATGCCCTCGAAGGGATCCTTGCCAATGGGGGCGTTCTTGGGAACGGCCTGGGCCTCTTCGGCTGCCGCAGCTGCAGGCGCCTCTTCTTGTTTGGTTCCTTCGCCCAGAGCGGGCAGGTGGAGCGCCGTCAACAGCAATGCCGGCAGGAGCAGGGACTTGGACATAGGCATTTATGAGGAAAGGAAAACGCAGAAAACGGTCGTCTTGGTCAGGGAAGACGCAAGATTTTCCCGGCTGGAGCATGAATAGCGACCATGAGACGCTCTTCCGTCCAGTTGGGCAATCTCAATCTTGGCTGGCATCCCCAGCCCGGCTGGGACCGAGTCTGATCTTGGTGTCTTCTGGCAGCGATCTGTTGCCGGGAATTTGATGTTTTTCATCGCTTTATGACGCCCGGAGCACGCTCGCCAAGGGGCGGAGGCCTGCCCCAGACTGTCTCTTGCTCCGTCCAGTTCCCGCCGCTAGCATCCGGTCCATGTCGCGCATCCTCGCCCTGGCCGTCTTGCTGAGTTGTGGTTTGGAACTCACCGCCGTGGGGAAGGAGGAGATGATCTGTCGGTGTGGGCGGGGCCATGCCCATCTCCTGCCCGCCCCTGTCAGCGAAAAGCCGGGGCGCAAATATGCCCGCGACCGTCATGTGGACGTGCAGCATCTGCAGCTCGATGTGACCCCGGATTTCGCAAAGCGCACCGTCCGGGGCACGGCCACCTTGATTTTCCACCCCATCGCCAAGCCGGTGTCGGAGCTTGAACTCGATGCCGTGGGCCTTGTGGTGGAAAAGGTCTCCGTGCAGGGCGCGACGCTCGCCAGCCATGAGGTCACGGATGAGAAGCTGGTGATCCATTTCAAGGATCCCGTGGCGCCGGATGTGCAGGCCTCTGTCAATGTGACGTATAGAGCGCAGCCCGAGCGCGGCCTGTACTTCCGCACGCCAGAGATGGGTTACAAACCCGGTGATACCCAACTGTGGACCCAGGGTGAGGCGGAGCTGCACCGCTTCTGGTTTCCCTGTTACGACTATCCGAATGAACGCTTCACCAGCGAGGTCATCTGCCACGTGCCGGAAGGCATGAGCGTGATCTCCAATGGCGTGCTGGTCTCGCAAACAAAGGACGCGGGTGGATTGCAGGCCTGGCACTGGAGGCAGGACAAGCCGCATGTGAACTACCTCGTGGCGCTCGCGGCGGGGTACTTCCACAAACTCGAGGACAAGGTGGGCGAGCTGCCGCTCACGCTCTATGTGCCTCCTTCGGAGAAGGAGCAGGCTGCAGGGGCTTTCCGGGACACCAAGAAGATCATCGAGTTCTACCAGGACGAAATCGGCGTGGCCTTTCCCTGGGACAAGTATGCGCAGGTGTACTGCCTGGATTTCGTGGCGGGCGGCATGGAGAACACGAGCTGCACCTTCAATACGGCGTCCATGCTCTTCCGTGATGAAACGGAGCAGCTCACCACCCTGCACCGTCTGGATGCGCATGAGACCGCGCACCAGTGGTTCGGAGATCTGGTGACCTGCCGTGACTGGTCACACCTCTGGCTGAATGAGGGATTCGCCTCCTACTATACCGTCCTTTATGAGGAAGCGAAGTCAGGTCGCGACGCCATGCTCTACTCCATGTGGCGCGAAGCCCAGCGCGTGCTGGAGAAGAATGACACGCGCCCCACGGTGTGGCGGGACTACAAGGACCCCATGGAGCAGTTTGACCAGCGTGTGTATCCGAAGGGCGCCTGGATTCTGCACATGATCCGGGCACGCCTGGGTCCGGACCTGTATCGCAAGGCCATCCGCAGGTATCTGGAAAAGCAGCGGGGCACGGTGGCGACCACGGATGATCTGATGGACATCCTGGAAGAGGCCTCGGGATTGTCCTTCGATCAGTTTGCTGATCAATGGCTCTATCACGGAGGCTTGCCGGAACTGAATGTGAGCTACTCCTGGGATGCCGGCACCAAGCAGGCGAAGCTGAATGTGAAGCAGACGCAGAAGGTTTCCCCGGAGGTGTTGCTCTTCAATCTGGATCTACCCGTGCGGTTCTGGGTGAAAGGCGAAGCGAAGCCCCGTGACTTCAGCGTGACCGTGAGCAAGGTGGAAGAGGACTTCCATTTCCCGCTGCCCTCCGCTCCAGAACTCGTGCGTGTGGATCCCGACTACACCCTGCTGGCGAAAATGAGTTTCACGCCACCGCCGGACATGCTGAAGCGGCAGCTCCAGGGAGATGTCATCGGCCGCATGCTGGCAGCGCAAGCGCTGGGAGGGAGGAAAGATGCCGAGAGCGCCGCACAGCTGGCCGACGTGCTGAACAAGGACGCCTTCCACGGAGTGCGCAGCGAAGCTGCGAAGGCACTGAAGAAGATGAATACACCGGAGGCGCGTGCGCATCTCGCGCGTAGTCTCTCCCAGCCGGATGCCCGGGTGCGCAGTGACGTGGTGGAGGCCCTCACAGCCTTCCCCCACCCTGAAGCGTGGGATGCCCTGATGAAACAGGCTGCGATGGAGAAGAATCCCGAAGTGCTCGCGGAGATCATCAAGACCTGGAGCCAGCGTCCAGGCGATGCCGCCATCACATCAGCGCTCATGAAGCATCTGGAATCCAACACGTACTGGAACACGGTGGCCGCGGCGGCGATTGCCACCTTCCGCGCGCAGGATGATGCGAGCGCGGTGCCAGCCATTCTCGCGCGCTTGCAGAAAACGCCCCAGGAGTTTGCCACCTGGGATCGGTCGGCGGCGTTGGAGGCACTCGGGTTCCTTGCGCGTGATGAGAAGAATCCCCAGCGTACTGCGGTGTTGCATTATCTGACGGAGCACCTCAATAATCCCCGTGAATCCCTGCGCGTGGCCGCGGCGAAGTCGCTTGGTCTGCTGCGGGATCCCCGCGCGCTTGCCTGGCTTGCGCCACTGGCGGCCACCAGCAAGCCCTTCAAGGATCCCGTGCGTGATGCCGCGGAGAAATCCATCACGGCACTCGAAGCGGCCCAGGCCGGTCCTCAGGAGCTGAAGGACGTGTGGAACAAGCTCCAGGAGCTGCAGAAGAAGTCCGAGGACATGCAGCGCCAGCTGGAGAAAATGCCGGCGAAGTGAGCCCGTATCATGTCCCTCACCTCACGGCTTCTTCTCGGCTTTGCCCTCATCGCGGGCATTGGATTCTGGCTGATGATGGATCAGGTGCTGGAACGTGTGGAGCGCCAGTACCTGGAGGCGGCGGAGGAACCGATGGTGGACATGGCCAATGTGATGGCCGAGGTGCTGGCACGCGACGTGAAACGTGACGGTCGGATCGACACGCAATCCATTCAGGTCGCCATGGAGGCGGCGAAGATTCGAATCTTCGAGGCGAAGATCTACTCGCACACGAAAACGCAGATCAACATGGACGTGTATGTCACCGATGTGCAAGGCAAGGTGCTGTACGATTCATTGCATCCGGAACTCATCGGAACCGTGCTCTCGAAAAGGGATGTGAACCTGGCAAAGGTAGGGCTCTATGGAGCGCGCTCCACCCGTGATGACGAGAGGGATCCGAACTCCTCCATCATGTACGTGGCGGCGCCGATCCGCTCCGACGGCGACATTGTCGGCGTGGTGGCCGTGGCGAAGCCGCAGAAGAGCACCTTCAAGTTCCGCGATGAAACCAAGGCATGGTTGATTCGCACCATCGGCTCATTGGTGCTCTGCATGGTGTTGGGGTCTTTCCTGCTGGCGCGGTGGACCACGCGGCCCATTCGACGTCTCACAGATTATGCCGAGGCCATCACGCGTGGTGAGCGGCCTCCTGTGCCAAAGCTGCACGGCAAGGAAATGAAAACGCTCGGAACCGCTTTCGAAAAAATGCGTGATACGCTGGAGAACCGTGAAAGCGTGGAACATTATGTGCAGACGCTCACGCACGAACTCAAGAGCCCGGTGGCGGCAATCCGTGGCGCGGCCGAGCTCATGCAGGAGGAAGCCATGCCGGAAGCGCAGCGCGCCCGCTTCCTGCGAAACATTCAGGTGGAGTCCCTCCGGCTGCAGGATCTGCTGGAGCGTCTCCTTTCACTCGCTGCCTTGGAGAACAAGAAGGCCCTTGATGAACCGGCCAAGGTCGATCTCAGCGCGATCGCCCGTGAAGTGTGCGACCACTTCACCGCGCCTCTCGCCCAGCGTGGACTCAAGCTCGACTGCTGGGTGCAGGACGGCGTGCACGTGCGGGGGGATGGTTTCCTGCTACAGCTGGCCTTCACCAACCTCGCGCAGAACGCGGTGGATTTTTCCCCCGATGGCGGCGCCGTTTCCATTGGATTGAAGACGGTGGATGATCGCGCCTGCCTGGTCGTGGAAGATGAAGGGCCCGGGCTGCCGGATTACGCGAAGGGACGCGTCTTTGAGCGATTCTACTCCCTTCCCCGTCCGCACAACGGAAAGAAAAGCAGCGGCCTTGGCTTGTGCTTTGTGAAGGAAGCCGCCGCGTTGCACTCGGGCACAGTGGAGTTGGAGAATCGCGATGGTGGCAAGGGCGCGCGAGCGGTGTTCAGTATTCCGGTGCGCAGTTGAGTGGGCTCGGGTGCGCAATATGGGATCACCCATCGAGTGCAGGCCTGCCTCTGAGGGTGTTTTTCAAGGCGTACCATTCACGCCACAAATCCGCGCTTGCAGTCTCCCTTCACGCACGCCACTGATTTTCACGCCTGACATGATCCGCAAATCTTCCCTACTCCTCGGTGCGCTTGGCGCATTCCTTCTGGCATCCTGCGCCTCCAGGCCCCAGGAAAACACTGGTGCGGACTACCTCGCAGGTCTCGGGAATGCTGCACCGCAGGCACCACAGTCGCTGGGTGTGGCAGAGCACACCTCGTATTGGGATGACGATGGCACCAGTGGCGCCGCCTACATCGTGGTGGACCTGCGTCGTCAGGTGGCGGAGTTCTATCGTGGCGGCCACATCATTGGGGTGGCGGCCATCTCATCTGGCGTGGAAAATCGCGCCACTCCTGCGGGCGACTACAAGATTCTGGAAAAGGACATCGACCACGAGTCCTCCTCGTATGGCATCATTGAGGACAGCTCAGGCAAGACTGTGAACGCAGACGCGACTCCCCGTACCCCGCGTCCTCCCGGCACCCGCTATGTGCCTGCACCCATGCACTACTTCATGCGCATCACCTGGGATGGCGTGGGCATGCACGAAGGTTTCCTTCCCGGATATCCCGCCAGCCACGGCTGCATCCGCATGGACCGCCGCGTGGTGCCCAAGTTCTATGAAAACGCCTACGTGGGCATGCCGGTGAAGGTGGTCCGGTAGCCGGTGCGACGGTGAGCGGTGGGACAGTACGACGGCAGGATCAGCCGATTGATCGTCAATGCGCCATGGCAGTGGCGCGTCTTTTCTTTTATTGCATAGCCTCGTGGTGTGACGAAACGGCGGGATTACCTCCCTGAACCGAAGCGTCGAGACTGCGGAAAAACCGGGACAAGCGGTACTCGACGGTGTGTTCACCCACCGTCCTACCGCTTACCGGTTCACCGGGCTACTCCCGTTCGCTTTCGTCAGCTTCTTCGGCTTCTTCTTCTTTCAGTTCTTCCAGGTTCCACTCTTCATCACAGAAGAGGAAGAACTTGTTGTGGAAGTCCTCGTTGATGCTTTCCCAGCCCATATCGGCGGACTGGTTGGGGTACTTTTTCCGCATCATCGCTTCATTGAAGTACTCCAGCCATCCGATGTTCGGTCGGATGATGTGTCCTTTGAACTTGATGTGGTCACTCTCCAAGCCTCCTTCGTCGCGAAAGCTGATGACTTCCGCCGCGTCAGGCAACTCAAGGGTGCCTTCAATCACAATCCTGATGGTCTTGGCCATGGCATTAGAGTTCTTAAAAACATCTCTCCAGGCGGGGGCGGCGGACGTGTTTTTATCAGTTGGATAATCTCCTCTGCCAGCACGGGCAAAGGCAAGTCACATCTTTTTTAAAAATCTGACAACGGCGACACTTTAGCGCAGATCCATAAGGGACGCCATCATTTTGAATAAGGATTTTGTGGGTGCATATGTGGATATCTAAAAACAGCGGTATCAGGGTTTTTGTCAAAGTTCGACTTCGACACGGGACAACGCACAATCCGTGCCCGGCAGTGCCGAAGTCTTTTCCGCGGGTTGAAACGGCAGAACCAGCGCGCTGCTATCGGGCGTGATGCAGGAATGGAAGGGCATCTTTAGCCCCGCTTTGCCACTGGCAGTGGGAGAGGGGCCTCCAGGGCTTGCTGCCGCACCCATTCGGGCATTTTAGGCTTCTCGCGGGGTTCGGGGGAAGGTGCTGCGGATTTCTGAGCAGCCGGCGTTTTCCTGGTGCCGCGCCACCGGACGAGCAGCAGCAGGCCTGCCCCACCGAGCCCGAGGCCGATCAGCCAGGCGTGCACATTCAGGAACCAGAACCGGATGGAAATCCCATGGGCGTGCAGCCAGGTGCGCGCCTCCGGGAACCAGCCGAGCACCATCGCGGCTCCGGGAATGCGATTCCAGTTCGTGTAGTAGTACCCGCTGTAATCGTACTCGGGGTAGTAGCCGGGCATGATTTGGGTGCGGTAGTAGAGCCAGTCCCCGTGTACGTCCGCCGCGCTGGCGAGCTTGCCATCGGGACGCCGGAAGGACTGGTCAAAGGCGGCGTCCAGCACCACCCAGCGACCGTTGACCTTCGCCTCCAGCACGTGGTGGTAGGCCATGATGCCATTCTTGACGAGCCCCACCTTCCGGACTGGAAAGTCCGCCGTCTGCATGGCCTTGGCCAGCACGGTCACATAGCTGGCACAGGCACCAGCAGGGCGGTTCATATGGTCTCCGGCCGACCAGAGAAGGTGGGGCGTGGTCCATTCCGTGTCTCCAAAGAAGACCGCCCGCTCCCGCACCTCGGCGTAGACGGCGTGCAGGATTTCCAGCGCCCGAGTCTCATCGGGGGCCACGCCCCCGGCGACCTTGGCCGCCTTGAGCTCCGCCACTTGCACGAGCTGGCGGAAGAGGGCGTCATCATCCCGCATGCGCTGCCAGGAAAGCAGCGCCAGCATCAGGAGGGCGCCGATGGTGGCATCCACCACAGATCGCGAGAAGACAGCGAGCTTGGGATGCCGGGAGAGCAAGCGCATGAGGCGCATTTTTACTGGCTCTAGCTATTTTACAATCGTTAAATGATTGTTCACCATGAATTGAAGGGCCATTCATGGAGTAACTTCGATGCTCCAATCTTGCCCGCGCAATTTCACTCCGCCCGGATGAGCTGGCAGACTTTGTGCGGCCTGGAAACTACCTGCCGCCCGAGGGCAAAGCACACCTTGCCAAGGCCTCCATAGTCGGTACACTCCGCCCTCTTATACTCGCCCATGTCCGCAAAGAATGCCGCCCCTGTAAAATACGCTGATGCGCCGGTAAACAAGGCGCTCTCCCCGGAGCAAAAGATCAAGCTCTACCGGGACATGTGCCGCATCCGCCGGTTCGAGCTGGTGGCGCTGAAGCACTATAATAGCGGCAAGATGGGTGGCTTCCTCCACCTCTACAATGGCCAGGAATCCGTGGCCGTGGGCTGCGTCTCCCTCATGGGGGAAAATGACCACATCATCACCGCCTACCGCGACCATGGTCACGCCCTCGCCGTGGGCATGGGCATGAATGAATGCATGGCCGAGCTCTTCGGGAAGAAGACCGGCTGCTCCAAGGGCAAGGGTGGCTCCATGCACTTCTTCGCTCCGGACAAGAATTACTGGGGTGGTCACGGCATTGTCGCCGGCCAGACCCCGCTGGGCGCCGGCCTGGCGTTTGGCGTGAAGTACAAGGGCCTCAAGGGCTGCAGTCTCTGCTTCCTCGGCGATGGTGCGGTGAACCAGGGCGCGTTCCACGAGAGCCTGAACCTCGCGGCCCTGTTCGATCTGCCGGTCGTCTACATCATTGAGAACAACGGCTACTCCATGGGCACCAGCCAGAAGCGCTCCAGCGCCTACCCCGGCTGCCTCGCTGAGCGTGCCGAGGGTTACGGCATGAAGTGGGAGCTCCTCAACGGTGAGGACATCTACGAAGTCCGCGCCCGGGTGAATGAAGCCATGGTCCGCGCCCGGGAAGAGAGCAAGCCGATGCTGCTCGAAGTGCTCACCTACCGCTACTACGGACACTCCGTCGCGGACGCGATGCACAAGAAGTACCGCACCAAGGAAGAAATCGAAAAGCGCGAGCGCGAGCACGATCCGGTCATCATTTTCCGCAATCACCTGATCAACGAGAAGGTGCTCACTGAGAAAGAGGCCACGGAAATCGACCAGGCCGCCTCCAAGGAAGCCGAGGACTCCGGTGAATTCGCCGAGCAGAGCCCGCTGCCGGATCCCTCCGAGATCTTCGATGACATCTACTGGGAGGTCGACAACGGAACCGAAGCCGGCCAGACCGGCCGCCATTTCTTCAACGACTGATCGCCCCGCCGTTTCCCCCTTCCCCCTTCCCATCCCCTTTCTGCCCGCCTGACGAGACATGCGTAAACTCTCCTACCGCCACGCCCTCCGCGAAGCCTTTGATGAAGAACTCGCCCGCGACCCCATGGTCGTGCTCATGGGTGAAGAGGTCGCGCAGTACAACGGTGCCTACAAGGTGACCGAAGGTCTGTGGAAAAAGTGGGGCGACAAGCGCGTGATCGACACCCCCATCAGCGAAGCCGGCTTCATCGGCATGGGCGTGGGTGCTTCCATGCTCGGCGTGCGCCCGGTGATGGAACTCATGTTCTGGAGCTTCTACACCGTAGCGTGGGACCAGATCATCAACAACGCCGGCATGGTGCGTTACATGAGCGGTGGCCAGATCAACTGCCCCATCGTCGTCCGCGGCCCGGCCAATGGCGGCACGAACGTGGGTGCCACCCACTCCCACACCCCGGAAAACATCATGGCCCAGTTCCCGGGCATGAAGTGCGTGTGCCCCTCCAACGCGTATGACGCGAAGGGCCTGATGAAAGCCGCCATCCGCGACAACGACCCGGTGATGTTCATGGAGAGCACCAAGCTCTACGGCGAAGAATGGGAAGTGCCGGAAAACTCCGAGCTGCCCGAGGGCGAACTCTTCATCCCGCTCGGCGTGGCCGATGTGAAGCGCGAAGGCACGGACGTCTCCCTCATTGCCCATGGCCGCGCGGTGCTCACCTGCTTGAAGGCAGCCAAGATTCTTGAAGAAGAACACGGCATTTCCGCGGAGGTCGTTGACCTGCGTACCATCCGTCCGCTGGATGAAGACACGATCTTCGAATCCGTGCGCAAGACCCACCGCGCCGTGTGTGTGGATGAGAACAAGCCCTTCTGCGCGGTGAGCTCCCAGATTGCCGCCAGCATTGGTCTGCATTGCTTTGATGACCTCGACGCTCCCGTGCAGCGCGTGAGCTCACTGGATGCCCCGGCATTCTACAGCCCGAAGCTTGAAGAACTGCAGCTCCCCTATCCCGACGTCATCGTCGCGAAGGTGCTGGGCATTTGCTAGGCACCTCTCTCCTTAGGGACACCAAGAAAAGGCTGGCAGCTCCTGGAGCATGCCGGCCTTTCTTTTGGCTAGGATGATGTGATACATCACAGTACTCACGGTATGCGGAAGACCTTTCCGTTTGAGGGATCCTTCGCGAGCGCGCCCGGCTTCATGCCGGTGACATCCAGTTTGTTGTGCGGTGGGAAGGGGCTGCGCACAAAGTCCGGTGAATCCGTCTTGGTGCCCGTGGGCACAGTGCCGGCGTCGGTCCCATGTTCGTTCGTAGGAGCGGACGCGCCTGACTCCTTCGCAGCACTCGTTCCAATCGTCACCGCATCGGCACCCGGAGGCGTCTTCGGTGGTGCCAGGCCGCCAGGGGGCTCGGACGGTTTCACCATAGTCTTGTCCGTGGGTGCTTCTGAACCCGCGACGGAAGCAGCCCGGCTGGGAGGTGTGGCCGCGGCGTCGGGAGGCTCGGGCGGCGTGATGGGCGCGGCTTCATTGGGCGCCGCGATGGTGACCTTGTCTATGTCCACAGTGGGCGAGGAGCGTTTGGTCGTCTTCAGCTCCTCCTTCACCGTCGCTACTTCGCCCTTTAGACGGGCGAGTTCCTTTTTGGTTTCAGCCAGCGCGCGCTGTTGCTCCACGGCCGCAGTGGTGCTGGTGGGTGGAGTCGTGTCCACGGTGGTGGTTTGCGTTTGCACCGGAGCCGATGGCTTCACGTTGGTACGTTCCTGCGTGACTTCGACTTTTGTCTCCTCCGGCGTGAGCGCCTTGTTCATCTCGGTCTTCGCGCGTGCCTGCTCGAGAACGGCTTGATCGGACGGCACTGTGGCTGTGGCAGTCACACTCGTGGTCGTCGCATTCCCCGCCGGCAGCTCGCGGATGGTCGGTGGCTTCTGCACTGTCGTGCTGCGATCGGTGACAGCGCTTCCGGGAGGCGGAAGTTCCACCCTGGTCCTGGGCGGATCTACAGGCGGCGTCTCGACAACGGTGGTGCTGCGTCGTGTCGTGCTGGACTTCTTGCGAGCCGGTTCCTTGCGGATCTCTGGCGTCACCGCTGGCTGGCCTTGGATCTCTTGCGGTTGTTGCGGGACGACAGGAACTGCCGTGGCACCAGGTGGCGCTTCCTCGACCACGACGGTGGTGCCGGGTGCTGGGGGCAGTCGTTTCGTATCACCATCGTCATCGTTGTCGGGCTTGTCCTTTTCCCGATCCTTCTTGTCTCCTCCGAAGAGGCGTCCGAAAAATCCCCGCTTCTTGGGTTCGGGAGCTGGCGGGGGCACTTCTTGCACCTGCACGGGTGGAGGTGCGCCCGGAGGCACGACGATCACGGTGTTTCCATTCGGTGGCGGCGCAGGAACGATCTCTTGCGCACCGGCTTGATGGATGAACACACCGGCGGAAAATGAAATCATCGCAGCAGCGCCGAGGGTGGCACCGTGCAGCGTGGGTGAGAGGGTTTTCATGGCAAAGGTGGTTCGGATGAAAACATATTCCTGCGTGCCCCGCGTTGCGTCCCATGATCGTATGGAGACAGGCTCGGGCGATTCGCACGAGAATGCTGCTGCGCCATCCCCATGGGCTTGTTAGTCGCAAAGCAGCGAAAGCGAGCAAAGGAAGTCAGGTCTCCTGACCGGACAGCGGCCGGCGGGTTTTCTTACCCGCCTTCATCGTTGATAATCTACAACCGCAAACGCAGCCAACTCACAGATCGCCCATGTCTCTCTGGCTGCACTGCTGCTTTCGCTGCTTTCGCTGCTTTGCGACCAACCTCACGCACGTCTCCTCGCCCATCGTCAATATGTGTCGTCCCGCGAACTCCGTGCACTCCACCATTCACCGGATGCGACGTGCGCCATCAGCTGTGGGAAGAACTCGAGAAAATCTTTCTCCATCTCTTCACCATGCTCGCGGATCGGTGCCACCGCATCCTGCAGCCGCACGGTCTTCTTCCAGCGCAGGGAGAGACGGAGGGACATGCGTTGAAGGGCTGCCTCGATGCCTTCCAGCCTGCGGTAGGAATACAATCGATCCTCACGCACAAGGTACTCGATCAACTCCGCACCATCCTCCGGAAGCTGGTGCCTGCGCGTGGTGGCCTCCGCTTGAAACTGCCGCGTGAAGTCGCGCAAGGTGGACTCGTGGAATTGTTCCCAGTTCTTCGCCAGGAAGTGATCATAAAGCATGTCCACCAGGATGCCCGCGTAGCGTCGATGACTGGCGATGATGCGCATCTTGCTGCGTTGCACGATTGGATGTGTGTCCGTGAACCGATCAATCGCGGCGTGGCAACACCGACCTGCCTCAAAGGAGGGACCCATCACCCCGCGTGGCTCACGACGCAGCACGTCCGCCAGCAGGTTGCCGAGCTGGAACTCGACATCCGGCGGGGAGAGGTGCACATGGGCCAGCCAGTTCATTTTGGTGGATAGGAATTGCGGTCTGAAAAATTCCTGCGACTGCGTTCAGCGTCCAGAGAATACCTTCATGAAAGTCTTACGGGCCTCCCTTGCCGCCAGCTTCTTTTTCCTCATGGCCAGCCTTCAGGCTGCCAAACCCGTGAAATGGGAACCATGGATGGAAACCGACAGGGATGTCTTCCCCAGTCTGCTCATTGCCACCGCCACGGTTGACTGGAATGCGGAAGCAGAAGTGGATGAGGATGGTGAAGAGTACGCTCCAACCTATGGAGATACCAATGGATGGTTCGGTGTGTGGGTGTCCCAGGTACCCGCTGGCGCGAAGCTGACCGTGGAGGTGGAATCGCCCGGCTGGCTCAAGCCATCCAAGGTGGAGGTGAACGTGAAGAAAGCGCAGGAGGACATCTACATCACTCCCAAGGCAGTGCTGGATTACGACGCCCTGCATCTGATCCGCGAGCAGAAGCCTGTGAACGTCTCCTTCAAGGTGAGCCTGAATGGAACCTTGCTGGGCGAGCGGCACGAGACCCTCACCATGCATGGCTTGAACGATTGTCCTTTCTTTGTCGACCACGGTGAAGAGGCTGAGTCGCTGGATCTCTCGTGGATGTTTGCCGCATATGTGAATGAGAACCACCCCTGGATCGACAGGATCCTGCAGGAAGCCCTGCAGACAGGATTGGTGGACTCCTTCACCGGATACCAGACAGAGGACCCGGAACAGGTGCTGACCCAGGTCTTTGCCATCTGGCATGTCCTCCAGCGCAAGGGCATCAAGTACTCGGACATTTCCACCACGCCCGGTGCGAAGATGGTCTACTGCCAGACTGTGCGTTTCCTGGATGAAAGCCTCGATGCCACCCAGGCGAATTGTGTGGACGGCTCCGTGCTGATGGCGTCCCTGCTGCGGAAGATCGGGATCACGGCTTACCTCGTCATGGTGCCCGGGCATTGCTACCTTGCTTTTGATACGGATGCCGAGGGTGAAGAGACAGTGGGTCTCGAGACCACGATGCTGGGAAACAACAAACTCAAACCCCTCAAGGAGTTGCCCAGCATGGAGGCGAAGCTGAAGAAGAAGGAATTCGCTGCCTCGCTGAAAACCTTCAAGAGCGCCATCTCCACTGCGAATGAGGACCTCGAAGAGAATGCCGAGAAATTCGGGGATGAAGAGGAGACAGAATATCAGCTGATCAGCATCCAGGAGGCGCGGGACTTCGGTATCCTGCCCATCGCTTCCGGCCGGAAGCGGAGCTAGGCAATTGGTGTTGGAAAACAGCGCCCTCCGCTCGGCGGGGTTTTTTCATTGACTAACAATCGGCTGGGAAGGAAAAAAGTCCCATGGCCAGAGGCACCCTAGTAAATCTTGATGCGATGCTCCCACGCGAGGACTTTGCGTTGGTCGATGACGACAACCCGCCGAGTTACGAAAAATTCGAGAGGATATCTGTCAAAGATCTAAAAGAGGATGGAATAATTCCACTCCTTCGCAAGCCAGATTTTCAAAGAGAGACCAATCACTGGACTCCAGAGCAAGTTGCCTCATTGCTCGAATGTTTTGTTAACGGCGACCTGATACCTTCAGTTATTGTCTGGAAGTCACCAACCTATCTCTTCGTGATTGATGGAGGTCATAGACTAAGTGCACTTCGAGCATGGCTTCTCGACGACTACGGGGACGCGCCAACCTCTCTCGCTTTTTTTGGTCGCTCAGTATCGAACGAGCAGGAAAGGGCTGCGCAGCGAACACGAGAACTAGTGTCTCAAAAGATTGGGAACTTTAAACACTTTCAGGCACGGCTGAGCGATCCAAATCTTGATGATCGCGAGAGACGACGTATCAACACGGTCCTGACACGAGGAATTCCTGTGCAATGGGTAGAAGGCAACGCCGAAAAGGCTGAGGCTTCCTTCTTTAAAATCAATACCAAAGGAACTCCGCTTGATGACATAGAGGAACTTTTGCTTTCGAATCGGCGCAAGCCAATCGCTGTTGCGTCACGGGCGGTGATCCGGGCGGGAATGGGACACCGGTACTGGAGTCGATTCCCTTCGCCGACATGTGACGAAGTTGAGCAGCTGGCCAAAACGATCCATAGCACTCTCTTTGAACCTGAATACAATACTCCAGTTAAGACATTGGATCTTCCGTTAGGAGGTTCTTCTGGAGTTCGTGCCGCCCTCCAAGTGCTTATCGAGTTCATGTTGTTTGCCATCCGCAACCAAGCAAATGAGCCGAAACATCTAAAAGACCAAGCGGACGATCCCGACGGCTCTTCAACCAAAGAGGCACTGCGGGAAGCACTCAATTTGGCATTGAGGATGACCGGAAACGACAAGGGCAGCTTGGGGTTGCACCCGGCGATTTATTTCTATGGACCCACTGGACGCCACCTGAGTCCAATGTTCTTGGGTATGGCCCTTCTGCTTAGTCGAAAGATGATCAACAACGACAAGGGGTTTTTTGAAAAATTTACAAAGGTACGCTCTAAACTCGAAGACGCGTTGATTGCTCACAAGGATCTCGTCGCCACAATCTTGCAGAAGACTATTAGCAGAAACAGAGTGCAAAAGTACGCTAGTTTGATCGATTCGCTTGTTGGCTACATCGTATCTGATCCGAATAGCAGTCTCGATGATGCTCAAATCGTATCGCTCTCTGGGCTATCTGGTAAAATCATTACAGGTAGCGCGGACAATGCTGGAAAGGACTTTTCAGATGAAACCAAGAGCGCTGTCTTTATTAACGCAGCCCTTAAAGGAGCTCTCCGTTGTCCTATCTGCAATGGATTTCTAGACTCTGCAAAATCGATCTCATACGATCACATAAGGGAGCGGGCTCGCGGTGGGTTGGGAAGTGAGGCGAACTGCCAACTAACCCATCCATACTGCAATCAGGCAGTGAAAAACAAGCTCCCGCTGACGCCGTGAGTAGCTGGTTTAAACCCAACAGTTGTCGTTCACGCGCTTCTGTTATTCACCGCATTTTCATGTGGTGTTCATCGAAGCTTCATGCGGCCCGGGCAGAGTGGGAGTGTCATTCACCCTGCCTCTGCCATGACTTCCACACGCCTCTCCCTCGTCTGCTACATCGCCATGCAGGCAGCAGTCTCAGGAACCTCTACAGCGCAGACCCCGGCATCACCCCTGCCCACCCTGGAGAATGCCGAAGTGCGCATCCCGTACGCGGAGTTGCGAAAGCTGTGGGAGATCGCTCATGGCATGGACCCACAAGAACTGCCCAAGGGCGCGCTCCTGTCGGCCGAGTACCGCGCGGACGTCTCCGGTGGCAAGCTGAAGCTGGAGGCCGACTTCAGGGTGGAGTCCTTTGGCAAGCGTTGGGAACGCATCCGCCTCATGGGTGCGGGTCCCGCCGTGGCCAGTGTCGAGCCTGCCGATGCGCGACTGTTGGTAGAGGGAGAGGATCTCTTCCTGCTGACCCACACGGAAGGCGCCACCTCGGTGAAGGTCCGTTTTGTGGAGACTGTATTGCCTGTGCTGGGAAGCGGTCCTTTCTTGGAGCTGCAATCCGCGCCGTGTGCGGTGGCCGCATTGAAGGTCAGCGGTGTGGCGGCGAAGCAACTTCTCAAGCTGGGTGAGCAGCGGGTGGACGCAGCGGCAGATGGCGCCCTGCAGATCCCACTCTCACCCAAAGGTGGGAAGAATCTCCTGAGCCTGGTCGATGCCGCTTCCGAGCCACAGCCGGATCCTCCACCGCCGCCGCTGCAGGCCAGCGAATGGACGGTGCAGAATGAAGTGCTCGCCATCGAGGGTGATGGTGAAATCAAACACCACGCGCGCGTCCGCCTGCTGGCGGTGAACGGTTCGGCGCTGGAGGCCACGCTGATGATGCCGGCCAATGCGCGTGGGGTTGCGCTTGCCAAGGCAGATGACATTCGCGACTGGAAACTCGTCCGCAATTCGGATGGGAGTGCGGAACTGCGCTTGCGCTGGCAGACACGCGACATCATGGAGCGCGAGTTCCGCCTTTCCTATGCCCTGCCCCAACTGCCGCTGGCGACGGCCTGGGAGCTTCGCGCTCCTGCCGTCGCGGGTGAGAACAAGACGAAGACACTGTACATGTTCGCGCTGCAGGCCGGCGTGGAGCTCAGTGTGCCCGACATGCAGTCTCCCGTGCCGCCCATCCGGCTTTCCAAGTGGATTGCCGAGGAGTCCAAGGCGACGGAGTTCGGCACGGTGTCGGGTGCGGCCTCAGTGACGGTGGCTGCGAAGCTGCTGCCGCGTGTGGACACCGCTTCTGCCGCCATCACCAAAAGCACCTGCACCACGAAGCTGGTGGCGGATGGTTCGGTGCTGACAGAGTCGAAGATGGAAATCGAACATCAGCAGCCGGAGCGCTGGGTGGTCGTTCTCCCTGAGAACAGCACCTTGCTGAAGTGCGCGGTAAACAACGCGCCGGTGAATCCCATCGTGCGCGCCGCTGGAGAACTGGAGGTGCCTCTCACCGGCAGCGGCAAGAGCGAAGTTCAGCTCTCGTACACCGAGGCAAAGGGCAAGCTCGATGCCGTGGAAGGTCAGACAGCCTTGGAACTCGCGCAGACACCTCTCTTCATTCATGAAGTGCTCTGGAATGTGGAAATCCCGGAGGGGTATGAAGCTGTCGGCGCCGAGGGGAATGTGGAATTCGCCACCCAGGGCACGAACACGAGTGGAAATGCCGCCGCTCTCAGTCTGATCAAAAAGCTCTGCCGCAATGAGCGCCCGCAGATTGCACTCTTCTACCGCAAGCGCGGTCTCGAATAGCACGAGCGCCACGCTCTCTCCTTCCGCATGTCCCGTCACCTCTGACCCCTCTTCGCCATGACCGTTCTCCGCATCTTTACCATCGCCCTCATCACGCTTTGCACCGCGGTGGCATGGGCCATTCTTGGCAGTACGCTGCAAATTCGCACCCACGAATCCAGCAGCCAGATGGGCAGCGAGGTGGCGGATGTGTGGGGCTTTCCCCTGAAGCAGCTTCATCCCTCCGCCTTCTATCACGCGCCCACGGGGAACAATCGCAAGGTGACGCTCCAGCCGGACTCGAGCCACGTCGAGGTGACGCTGCAGTCTGAACCAAAGAAGCGCGGGCTCCTCTGGCACCGCACCTACTCGGTACAATTCAGTGCGGCCTATCAGTTCACGAATCCCACGCCGATTCCACAGACCATCTATGTGCAGTACCAGCTCCCCTCGAAAGAGGCGAGCTACACCAATTTCGCTTTCACACTGGGAGATGAATCGCTGCGCCGCGCGGTCCCGAAGGCCGGAGTCATCACCGAGGCGCTCACGGTACCGGCGAAGGGAACGGCCCCCTTGAAGGTTTCCTACGAGTCCCGCGGCATGGATTCCTGGCAATACACCTTCCCCGACGCGAGCCGCGTGCAGGGATTCGAGCTGGTCATGCAGACGGACTTCGCTGAGATCAACTTCCCCAGCGGCACCGGCTCTCCAACGGCGCGTGATCGTCTGAAGGGCCGTTACTGGTGGACTTATCCGGATGTGCTTTCCGCGCCTGCCATTGGCATGGACATGCCCAAGGTGCTGAAGGCCGGCCCCGTGGCTGCGCGCATTTCTTTCTTCGCACCAGTATCGCTGGTGTTCTTCTTCACGGTGCTGATGCTCATGGGCGTGGTGATGGGCATCAATCTCCATCCCATGAACTACTTCTTCCTCGCGGCCGGATGTTTTGCTTTCCAGCTCCTGTTTGCCTACCTTGTGGATCTGGTGCCCTTGCATCTCAGCTTCGTGATCGCGGCCGTGGTCTCGCTGCTGCTCGTTTGTGGTTATATCCGTGCGGTGGGCGGGAAGAGGATGCTGAGGGTCGCCCTGCCGGCGCAGTTCGCGTACATGGTGCTCTTCAGCTACAGCTTCTT
The DNA here is from genome assembly GCF_003315205.1 of Roseimicrobium gellanilyticum. NCBI lineage: Bacteria > Pseudomonadati > Verrucomicrobiota > Verrucomicrobiia > Verrucomicrobiales > Verrucomicrobiaceae > Roseimicrobium > Roseimicrobium gellanilyticum. The sequence continues at coordinate 274,030 of NZ_QNRR01000009.1, forward strand.
CTTTGATGGCATGACAGGGCTGATGATCACCATCGGTGCCATCGTCACCCTCGCCCTGCTCATGACCTTCACCGCGCGGGTGAACTGGGCCGAGCAACTGGCTGGCAAGAAGCGCGTCCTGCCTACGCCACCCACCATTCCGCCCGCGCCTCCAGGCAAGCTCCCTGCCGCAGTGTGAGTGATCTTGCTCCTCCCCGTTTCATTCAACCCACCCATCGCCATGACACCGTCACGCCTCGTCAGTATTGTCGTCATCACGGGCGCCGCCACCCTTGCCTGGTTTGTCCTGGGCGCCACGCTGCACCAGCGTTCGCGTGCTTCCGCTTCACGCATGGGGAATGAGGTGCGGCAGGTCTGGGGTCCCGGCCTTGCCCAGCCGCACCTGACGCTGCTGGCGGACAGCACCTCCGGGTCCGGAGATCCCGAAGTCATGCTGCCCACCTCTTCGAAGGTGGAGGCGCGCATTGCGTATTCGCCCAAGAAGCGCGGCCTGCTCTGGCATCGCACCTACGACGTGGAGTTCTCCGCGCGCTATGAAATCACCAACACGGCGGCCAGCGCGCGCAACGTGCGCGTGCAGATGTCCCTGCCCACCAGGAACACCAGCTATGACAACTTCGCCTTCCAGCTCGGTGAAGGCGCTGCCACCGATATCGCACCGCACAATGGCATGGTGGAGACCGTGAAGCTCATTCCTGCCGGCGCTACCTTGCCCCTGACGGTGCGCTACAATGCACGCGGTCTGGATCGCTGGTCCTATACCTTCCCGCAGGGCAGCCGGGTGAAAAACTTCACGCTCACCATGGGAACGAACTTCGATGACGTGAGTTTCCCCGTGGGAGCCACCTCACCCACCAAGCTGGAACCTGTGGCCAAAGGTGAAGGTGTGGATCTCGTGTGGAACTACACCGACACCATCGACGCGCGTGACATCGCGGTGGACATGCCCCGTTTGTTGAATGCAGGGCCGGTGATTGCGCGCATCACCTTCTTTGCACCGGTGTCACTTGTGCTTTTCTTCGGCGTGCTGGTGGTGGTGAGCATGCTGCGGGGGATCCATCTTCATCCCATGACGTATGCCTTTCTCGCGGCCGGGTTCTTCACCTTCCATCTGCTGCTGGCGTATCTGGGGGATCAGATGTCCCTGCATGCGGCATTCCTGATCGCCTCGGTGATTTCACTCGTGATGGTGAGCGGCTACCTGCATGCGGTGGCCGGCAAGTCGATCAGCATGGTCGCCGTGCCGGCGCAGCTCGCGTACATGGTGCTCTTCAGCTACAGCTTCTTCTTCGACGGCATGACAGGTCTCACGCTCACCATCACTGCCGTGGCCACGCTCGCGCTCCTGATGGTTGCGACCGCGAAGGTGAACTGGGAAGAAGTGTTCCGCAGGGGTCGTGAGGCATTGCTGGAAAGAAAGAGCAAGAGCGGCCCCCTGCCGTCTCCAGCAACCACCTGATCGCCCCTCGCGCGCATCCTGCACCCACCCTGCTCCCATGGAACCTGAACAGCTATATCTCATCTTTGGCGCAGTGGCTGCGCTCTGCGCCGCGGTCGTCATCGCAATGGCCGTCTGTGTGGCATTCGTCATGGTGATGATCGGTGTGGTGACCATTTCCATCATCGTGGGATTCTCCACAGGAAAGGTGTTGTCCGGACTGCGCGCCTTGTTGGTGCAGCTGGGTGTACTCGCAGGGGCGCCGGTGGGTGCCGTGGCGGCACTGGTGCTTGCCCAGACCTGGCCTGACCTCTCCCATCATGGTGTGATACTGGCCATGGGCGGCGCTACGGGTGCCTTCGGTGGACTCGTGATGGCGCTGCTGGCGAATCGTGTGGTGCAGATGGCGGCGGATCGCTTTCCGAAGCTGCGCCTGCCTCGCACGACCTTGATTCCTTCATCTTAAGCCCATGGGTATATGAAATGGATTGTAGTGTTGCTGGTCCTCACGGCGGGGATGTTTGGGATCGCCCACATGTACTTGAAACGCGACGTCGCCCATGTGTCGCAGGCACGAAGCTTCGAGTACCCGGTGCTGGGCCTGGTGCTACCGGAGGGCGGTTCCCCAATGTTCGAGCCTGTGGCCCAGAACCTCGAGGTGCTCCAGCAGGCGGCGCATCTCCAGATCCTTCGCAAGCATGGCTGCAAACGCGTCACCCACCTCGTGTTGCACCTGGACTGCCACTACTACTTCGCAGACAATGCCATGGTCTACGTGACCACCTGGGCCAGTCCCGGCAGACCACCCCGGCTTGTCGAGACCCGTTCGTGGGCCGGTCCCCCCGCCGAGTTTGACGGTTATCACACGGAACTCTTGCCCGAAGCGTGACTTCGATCATCAATGCAATGACACTGCTTCCCCTCATACCCACGCCTTCCGCCGCCATGCTGCCCCCGGTCCGCCCACGCATTTTGATCGTTGAGGACGAGCCGTCCATCGCGGACAACATCGTGTACTCATTGGAGTCAGAGGGTTTCGCTCCTTGCGCCTGCAGCACCGGAGCCGAGGCGATCGCACGTCTGGAGGCCGAGGACTTCGCCCTGGCTGTCCTGGATGTTGGCCTGCCGGATACGACGGGCTTCGAGCTCTGTCGTGAGCTTCGGCTCATCAAGGATGTGCCGGTGATCTTTCTCACGGCACGCTCTTCAGAGCTGGACCGCGTAGTGGGTTTGGAAATTGGAGGCGATGATTACATCTGCAAACCTTTCAGCCCTCGCGAACTCACCGCACGTGTGCGTGCCGTGCTGCGTCGGGCGGACCACCGGCCCAAAGGCGCGCCTGTTGCTGCCGCCGCTTCCTCTTCGACGGAATCTTCGCCCGCCGTCGCTGCAGCACCTCCTGAGGAAAGTGCCACCCCGGTATCGGTGGACGAAACCCGCTGCCAGATCCGCTACTTTGGCGAGGTGCTGCCTCTTTCCCGCTACGAGTACCGGCTGCTGCAAACCTTTGCCAAACATCCCGGCCGCGTCTTCAGCCGGGCTCAGCTCATGGAGCATGCCAGCGACGAACCCGAAGCCGCCATGGAACGCACCGTAGACGCCCACGTGAAATCCCTGCGCGCCAAGATGAAGACCGTGCGCAACGAGGTAGAGCCCATCGTCACGCACCGCGGACTGGGGTACTCCCTGGCGGAGAAGTGGGTGTAGTCAGGGAGAGGTGGATGCGCTTACGGGCGCGGGAGCAAAAGGGTCTGAGCCAGCTGGAGCCGGGGCCATACCGCCCACGGCCGGGTCGAAAGGATCTGCTGGTGCCGGAGCGAACGGATCTCCCACTGGCGGGCCTGCAGCAAGCAGGTCTTCTTCGAATAGATTTTCCAGGTCCATGACCACTCCATCGTCGAGGGCCTCCAATACCAACTGTTCGGCAGCAGTGTAAGGAACAGGGTCCAAAGGCGGGGTCCACGTGACCGTCTCTAGCCACCGCTTGTGCAGCCACTCTTTCTGCCGATCCTGAGCCCATTTCTCCAGTCGATCCGGCAGCCACTCCAGTTCATGAACCTTACCGTACGCGTAGCTTGAATCGCGCAAATTTACTCCAATACGGGAGGGTGTGCTCAAGGGACGGTTGGTCACGAAACGTATACTCGTGCCTGGAGCCAGCGTCTGTGGCCCGAGACCAAATCCACAGCGGTATCCTGAAAGCTCCTTCCATTCGCCGCCTTCCCAGTACAGATCCACAAAACGAGGGTCAGTGGGCTCATATCCCATGTAGTGCAGCTCGTGGGTGGTGTGATTGGTAAGCTCAAGTTCATACCAGTCCACGCCGTCCCTGATCACAGTTCCGACTACACGCAGCTCTGCTTTGGGAGACACATCCGGCATCACGAGGGACAAAGCCGTAGCCAGGCTGCAGAGCAGAACACCACCGACGATCCACTTCTTCACGGCATGCCTCCCATGCCTGATTTCTCCGTGACCTGCGTCGTGAGCATGGTCGTCACCGGCGGCAGCGGTTCCAGCTTCTCGCTCCACACCATGCGCTTTTTGGTCCGCTCATCCAGGCGTCCATTCTGCCATGCCACCACACTCTCACGAATGGAAAAGGGCAGCCAATCGAATTGAAACACGCGTCCGCGCTGGTAGCTCGGCGGCAGCAGCAGGAGGCCCACGCGCGAAGGCGCGTCCCTGACGCTGACCTCAAACCGCTGACTGCTGTGCGCGGCGAGCCGTTGCGGAGCCGCACCCATGCCGCACCAGCCCATCATGGCGTCCTTCCATTCGCCCGAGGCAGCCTCATAGCTCTCCATCTGGTACATGGGATTCTCCGCACCGTAGCCCCAGTACTCCAGATCCCGGGAGCCGGGGTTCACCACTTCCAGCAGGTAGTTCTGCTCGGCATCGTGGGAGACAATCTGCACCACACGGATTTCCGGACGAGGGCCGGTGTCGATGTCCGCCATGCCAATGGCGATCACTGCAGCGACCAAACCACAGGACATCAGGAGCCAGAGGAAGCGCTTCATGGCATTGGCGATGCATAATCCTCCCCAGAAACGCCTTCGACTGTCAAGCCTTGAATGCTCGCAGCGGTCTGCTATCTTCAGCTTGCCGCATTCACTCTGGTCACGAAACGATAGTTCGGTTGGCCGATTTTAACGAGATTGGGCCGGCGCGCTGTTATTCAACGCGCGCTAAACTGCTCTTCATCCTGCCAGCGCAGCTTCAGCCCATCATAGGCGATGCGCACACCGTCGGGCAGCTTGGCCTCTTCGCGCGCGTGCATGATTTCGCACTGGATGTGGGTAAACCATGTTTCACGGGGCTGGAGAATATCCCGCAGCGCCAGCGCCTCGGCGAAGTTCATGTGCGTGGGGTGGGGCGTGTGGCGCAGGGCGTCGCAGACGAGGGTCTCCACACCACGGATGAGCTCCATCGTGGCGGGGGGTACCACCTTGCAGTCGCTCATGTACGCGCACAGTTTCTTTCCACCGCGCACGAACATGAAGCCGATGGTCTCGTGCTTCCCATGCTCCACAGGCAGCGGAACGATCTCGGTCTCACCCAATGCAAAGTTTCCCTCGATGGGCTTTGCTTCCGCTTTCAGGTAGCCGCGCCAGCGGTTCTCGCGCAGGAAGCTGAAGTAGAAGATGCGGTTCAGTGCATCGAGGCATGAGGGCATGGCATACACCGGCATCACGGCATCTTCACCAATGGTGAAGCGCCGCAGATCATCGAAGCCCGTGAGGTGATCCATGTGCGGGTGTGAGATGAGCACGGCATCCACGCGCCGGATGTTCTCCCGCAGGCACTGCGTGCGGAAGTCCGGGCCGGTATCCACAATCCACGAGCACTCGGGCGTCTCCAGGTAGATGGAAGAACGCAGCCGCTTGTCCTTCGGGTCACCGCTGCGGCAGGTGTCGCAATCGCAGCCAATCATCGGCACGCCCACGGAGGTCGCCGTGCCGAGGAAGGTCAGTTGCAGTCCCGTGTGTCCGCTCATGAAAAGTGCTACGAGCGCAAGCTAGCGCGGGCTCACGTTTTGTCGCCTGCTTGTTGGCTGGATTGTTTCAGGGCTGCGCTGACAGGCGGGCCGTCCGGCACCGCCGGTGGTGTGGTGTTCTTGTCGGGATTGTGCACCACGATCTTAAAGCTGGTCACCATGAGAATCAGAAAGAGACCGGACCAGATCACCCACATGGGAAGCGTGCCCGCGATCATGAGACCAGCTTGGGAAAAGATGCCGACCAGCTCCCAAAGCCGAAGCAGCAAAAAGGAGCCACTGGAGAGCATCAGGAAAAGAGCCATGAATTTCACCGCATGGCGCAGGTACAACTGAGCTCCTGCGAGGAACATCGCCACGCCGACGACTGCAATGAAAGGAGACTCTGCTCCGAGACCGCTCAAGGTCACTGCGACCCCCGCGATCAAGGCCAGAACGCAGACGGTTTTCAACCTGCCTTCTTGATTGATGGCCTCCTGATCGTGAGCCGTGCGCATGCTGGCCACCTTTCGCGCGTCTCCAAGCCGGGCATTCATCTCCTCGGCCGCCATCAGCTCCCCGGTGACACGATGCTTCCGGCAGTGGGAGCAATAGTCCCCTGCGAACAGGACCCTGTTCTTGCAATGCGGACAGCGTTCGACCTTCATCGACTCTCTCTCATGCTCCGCTATGTGAGGCTGTCAACCAAGGGAAGATTGCAGCAGCGTGGCTGGTACGAGCTTCCGGAGTTCACGCCCACCCGAGCGCTCGTCAAGGTAGGCCGGGTGGGCGGGACTCAGCGCAGGGCGGCAATGTCCACGGCTCGTTCCATCACCTCCGATGAGATCATGGTGGCAAAATTGAGCCGCTTCCCCTTCGCGAAGGCGTCCTGATAATCCAGGAGCTTGCTGAGGTCTCCCTTGTAAGCCAGCGCTGCAAGATGTGCCAGTTGCCGGGTACCAGGCGAATCCGGCCGGTGATGGATGAAGTGCTCGAGCTTCGAGTTCCAATCAAAACTCTCCACGCGCTTTTCCGACTCAGACAGTTGTTTGCTTAGTATGTCCTCGAACTGAATCAACGCGCGATCCGCCAATGCCTCAAGGACCCAGACCTCCAACGGGAATTCATGCCCCTGCGGTTCATTCATCAAGGCGTTGATGAGGGCACTGAAATCCGGTCTGCTGAGGGTTGCATGGGCAGTAATGGCAATGCCTTCCGGCAAGTCGAGGAATTGCACGCGCATGCCGAGGCGCAAAGGCGGCATGTCTTTGATGAGCCTGTCCTCGTCATGAGGACCCGTCGCATACTCCAGCTGCCAGCCCTTGGAAAAACCCGCCAGACGCAAACGTTCGACGGATACACCAGCGAAAGACATGGCATCCCAGGGTGTTACACCGCTTCCGCCACCTGCGCGGGTGCATCCACCCAACGGCCGTGTTCCTTGATGAGATCCTTGAGTCGCTCCACGGCTTCGGCTTGTGGGATGTTGAACTTCACCGCGGTCTTGCCCACGTAGAGGTTGATCTTGCCCGGAGCACCGCCCACGTAGCCAAAGTCGGCATCGGCCATTTCACCGGGGCCATTCACAATGCAGCCCATCACGGCGATGCGCACACCTTTGAGATGGCCGGTGGCCGCGCGGATTTCTTGCGTGGTGGTCTGCAGGTTGAAGAGCGTGCGGCCGCAGCTCGGGCAGGCCACATAGTCTGTCTTGAAGATACGTGTGCCCGCCGCCTGGAGAATGTTGTAGCTCAGGCGCAGGGACTGGCCCGGAGCTTCTTCGCCCTGCACGATCACCGCATCGCCAATGCCATCGCACAGCAGCGAGCCAATGTTTGTCGCGGCCTTGAGCATCGTCGGGAGGAAATCCGCACCGGGTTGCGTCGCGGGTTCCAACGTGTCCTTCAGCAGGATCGGTGAAGTGCGACCGAGTTGCTTCAGACGTGCGGCAAGCAGACGGTAGGAAGGGATCACGGGAAGGTCGAGACCATCCTGCACCGTCACGATTTCAGAATCCTTGAGGCCGTCGAATTGGCTTTCATCACGGGGATCCACCGCCACCACGGCGCTGTCTTCCAGCACCACTTCGGGCTTGTAGTCGCCGAGCTTGTCCATCTTGTGTGCCACGGCATCCCATTTGGTGCGGCTGGTGAAAACGGCGACGGTTTCATGCCCGCCGATCTTCACTTCGTTCTCCTTCACCACGGTCGCTTCACGACGCTCATAGTCGAAGGGATCATAACTCACCGCCGGCGCTTTCTCCACGCGCGGGAAGCGTGCAGGCACGCCATCGTTGTACGGCTTCACCAAAGCTTGCGCCACGGGGATCTCATACACGGCATCTTCCGTGAGGCTCACGCGCACGGTATCGCCGATGCCATCTGCCAGCAGCGAGCCGATGCCGATGGCGCTCTTGATACGACCATCTTCACCATCACCAGCCTCGGTCACGCCGAGGTGGATGGGGTAGTTCCAATCACCACCCAGGGCATTGAGATGCGCCACCAGCAGACGGTAGGCCTCGATCATCACCTTGGGATTGCTTGCCTTCATCGAGAAGACGAAGTTGTGAAAACCCTCGCGGCGCGCGATGCGGGCAAACTCCAGCGCGCTCTCCACCATACCCAGCGGCGAGTCGCCGTAGCGGTTCATGATGCGGTCGCTCAGTGAGCCGTGGTTCGTGCCGATGCGCATGGCACGCTGCTTCTCAATGCAGAGGCGCACGAGCGGTACGAACTCCTCCTCGATGCTCGCGACCTCGGCGGCATACTCTTCATCCGTGTACTCGCGGACCGCGAACTTCTTCTTGTCCACGTAGTTACCGGGGTTCACGCGTACCTTTTCCACCCACTTCGCCGCTTCCATGGCGGCATCCGGCTTGAAGTGGATGTCCGCCACCAGGGGAATGTCGCAGCCTGCCGCGCGCACGCCGGCGGCAATGTGCTCCAGGTTCTCCGCGATCTGCCGTGTCTGCGCGGTGATGCGTGCGATCTCGCAACCAGCCGCCGCGAGATCCAGCACCTGCTTCACGCTTGCTTCCGTGTCGCGCGTGTCGCTGGTGATCATCGACTGCACGCGGATCGGGTTCTTGCCGCCAATGCCCACCTTGCCCACCATCACCTCACGCGTTTCACGGCGCTGGTAGTGATACAGGTCGGGGCAGTAGCTGAGCAGGGGCTGCGCGGAGCGGTCGGACATGAGCAGGGAAAGCGAACTTCGGGCGGGAGGGTGAAACGAAAGGGAGGGGCGGGCGGTGTTATTGAGCGGCGCGCTTCTCCGGAGCGAGGAACTTGGAAGGCACGCGCTGAACCTCAGCACCCTTGCGGCCCACGCCAATCACATCACCGGTATCCTTGAAGCTGATGAAGATCATGAAGCCGAAGAGCAGGATGACGCACGCGGTCTGCACCACTTCCAGGATGCGGAGATTGATCGACTTGCGACGGACCCATTCATAGATGGCCATCACGATGTGGCCACCGTCCAGCACGGGGAAGGGGAGCATGTTCAGCAGCGCGAGGTTCACATTCAGCACCACGCTGAACCACAGCACGCGCTCCCAGCCATTCGGGTCCTGGAGCAGGTTGTAGTACACATTGGCGATGCCGATGAAGCCGCTCAGGTGACTGGCGCCGATGTCGGAGTTGGAGGTGGGGGAGAGCTTGCGAAGGGTGTCGTAGATGGTGCGGCCGGCATCCTTGAGCTGGCCGATCGGGCCCGGGTAACGCTTCTTCTCCGAGCCGCCGATGTCCCAACCCGCGCCGAGAGTGGCGATGGCCTCGTCTTTGATATCAAACGCCTTGTCCCGCTGGTCGGGCAACCGTGTGGTGATGGTGAGGGGGACCGTCTTGCCGTCGCGCTCCACTTCCACGTTCATGGGCTTGCCCACGTTCTCTTCCAGAATGTCCGAGAGGACGCCTGTGCTCAGCACAGGCTGGCCGTTGATCTTGCGGAGGATGTCATCCTTCTGCATGCCGCCCTCTTGGGCCGGGGTATGAGCGCCATCCGCGGCGAAGTCCATCACCTTCAGGGTCATCACCGGACCAATGCCCACCTGACGGAAAGCAGGGCGGGTGAAGAGACCCGTCCACCAGGAGGTCTTGCCTTCCTGCTTCGGCTTCTCGGACTTCACGGGAACGACCACTTCACCCACGCCGGGGCGGTTCACCTTGAACTCAATCACATCCTTCTCGCTGGAGACCACATACCAGGTCACGCTCTCCACCAGGCCGCGGAAACCGCGCACCTTGTTGCCGTCCACGGTGATGATCTCATCGCCAACCTTCAGGCCATCGCGTTCCGCCGGGGAGCCTTTGGCCACGTAGCCGATGCGCTTCTCTGTGTCGATCTCGCGCTCGGTGAGGCCGACCTGCCAGACCACCACGGCGAAAAATACTGCCAGCAGGAAGCTGAAAAGGGGGCCGGCGAAGGCCACGATGATCTTGTCCAGCGGGGTGATGGGCGGCAGCGACTCGCGACCTTCCTCGTTCTTGCCCTCGATGGCATCCATGGGCGCCATCTGGGGGAGCGCTACGAAGCCTCCCATGGGGATGCTGCCGAGGCCGTACTCCACGCCATTGATCTTCTTCTTCCAGATGGCCTTGCCAAACCAGACGTAGAACTTCTCCACCTTCAGCCCGCGCCAGCGCGCGGCGAGGAAGTGACCCCACTCGTGCACGACGATCATGAGGTTGAAGACAAGCAGGACCAGGAAAATCAGACCGGCGACCCGGAGCACGTTGAGGAGGAGATCCATAAGGGGGTTAAATTCTAGCATTACGCGCCTTGCAGCGCAAACGGGCGGGGTTTGACCAGTCAGACCCCGATTTTGCTCAACACAAGACGCCTTGTCTTTCGTGCCATTTCCCTCACATTCTGGCCATGACACGCTGGGAGTACAAGACCATCAAGCTCGCCGCCACTGGGTTTCTGGGGGGCGTACTCGATACCGCCTCGTTTGAGAATGTGCTCAACGGCCTCGGACGCGATGGCTGGGAGCTGGTTTCCGCCTTCGACACCAACCAGTCTGGCGGCGTGACCCGGGATGTGGTGGCAGTGTTCAAACGACCGGTGGCGGAGCGCTGAAAGTGGATCGGTTGGTTCACTTGGGGGAGTGACCTCCGCATTCCAATGCTCGTCCGGTTCCTTCTCCTCCCATTGCCCGTGGCTCTCCTGCTGCTCTGGTTGCAGTGGGAGCGCTATTTTAACTTCGATCTTGTGGGACTGCTGGTGGCAGCGCCCGCCTATGTGATTGTTGAGGACGTGTTCCCGTTCACGCTTTTCCAGCAGGACGGTTTGGATGTCCTTGGCCTGGCTTTGCTGGGATGGTCGTCACTGGTGCTGGCACCGTGGTGGTATCCGGGGAACGGACAGAAAGCTCTGCGGAACAAGCTCATGCTCATCCTCCTGCCGTTGTCTTTTGTTCTCCAGATGGGGACGTTGGCCTGGAAAATTTGGAAGTGTCTGACCGACTTCTGCTGCTAAACGCGGCCCCTTTAGCGCTCCCTAGGTGATCGCCCCTAGATTTTGGCCCCCGCGTTGCGTGGTCGGCGCGCGAAATGCAAATTGCCATCTTGGAGCTCAACAATAAGAACTGGGACGACTTCGTTCATGTACGCTGGCGCGTGCAGTTCCTGCGCCATATGCTGCAGATGCACCAAACGTCTCCCAAACGGGGCACAGCGGCGTGGGCCCACGAGGAGGAGGACTATGTCCAGCGTCTGGAGGAGGCCGAGATGAAGCTCATTCTCTTCCCAGCAGAGTGGCATGCCCTGCCGGATTCAAACATACCCAGCTAGGTGCGGGAGGCGTGGCATGCCCGTCTAGGGCGGTTTAGACAAAGTCGTGGCCTTGGATCAGGGGTGACTTGCCGCACCCCAAGACGAAATTGGCTACACTGTAACTTAAACCGCTCTAGACTTTGAATACCCAGCGTCCCACCGTCCACATCATGATGGGGATGAGGAGCACGAAGAGCAGGTCCACCCAGATGCCCGCCTTCACCATGCGGGGCAGGCTCACGAGTCCGGAACCGTAGGCGATGGCATTCGGTGGCGTGCCCACGGGCAGGGCGAAGTCCGCGCTGGCAGCGATGGCTACAGGCACACAGAGGAGGATGGCAGGCTGATTCACCGCGGCTGCCAGGCCGCTGATGACGGGGAGGAACGCGGCGGTGGTTGCTGTGTTGCTGGTCAGTGCCGTGGCCACGACCATGACTGCGGTCACCAGGAAAACGATGGCCACCGGAGGCCAGTCAGACAGGCCCTGCATGGCGGTTGCCATGGCGTCCACCAGTTTGGTCTTCTTGAAGGCGGCGGCTAGGCTCAAGCCACCACCGAAGAGGATCAGCACGTCCCAGGGCAACTTTTTCATGGAAGCCCAGTCCATGACAAAGATACCCTTTTTCATGTCGAGTGGCACAAAGAACAACAGGGTAGCCGCACCCATGGCAATCACCTCGTCCGTGACGATCTTGCCGATGGCTGTTCCCTTCCACAGTTCTCGCGAAATCCAGAGCACAATCGCCAGAGAAAAGGCTCCGGCCACCGCCCATTCGCCCTTGCTCATCCTGCCGAGTTTTGTGCGCTCCTGATGGAGAGCGTTACGCAGGCCGGGGACCTCATCATTGGGCACCTTGAAGCTGAGTCGGGTGAGAATGAGATACACCAGGGGCAGGGATACCAGAATCAGAGGAACTCCCAGCAGCATCCACTGGCCAAATCCCACCGTGATTTTGTGCTGATCATGCATGTGCCCCGCCAGCAACGCATTGGGCGGTGTGCCGATGAGAGTGCCAAGGCCACCGATGTTTGCGCCATACGCAATCGAAAGCACGAGCGCGGCGCCGAATTCCTTTGCTCCCAAGGTGGCGCCGCCACCTTCTTTGAGGAGGCCGTACACCGAGATGCCGATGGGCAGGAGCATCATGGCCGTGGCGGAGTTGCTGGCCCACATGCTGATGAACGTTCCCGCACAGAGGAAACCCATGATCAGCGCACGGGGCTTGGTGCCCACCGCATCGATGATGGTGAGCGCGATGCGCCGGTGCAGGCTCCATCGTTCCATGGCGAGCGCGAGGATGAAGCCACCCATGAAGAGGAAGATGATGCGGTCCGCATAAGGTGCCGCGGACTCGTCCACCGGGGAAACGCCTAGAATGGGTAGCAGCACCAGAGGCAGCAACGCAGTGGCGGGAATAGGCACGGCCTCCGTCACCCACAGCACCGCCATGGTGATGGCCAGCAACGCGACTTTGGACGCGGGAGCTGGAAGCCCGAACATCGGCGGAGCGACCAGCGTGAAGAGCAACAGTGCCAGCCCGAGGAACAGGCCAATCTTCTGCCGCAAACCATAGCCACCCTCGAGGAGGTTGCCCTCTTCATCCACCAGCTGATCTGGACGCGCATCGTCGTTCATGCTCATGGGGCACGACGCTATGGGGAAAATGCAAACGGACACAAGTGACAAATGCACAGAGAGGGAAAGTCGTGTGCCCGGAATCCAGCGTGAGATTTATCCTGAATTCCTGCTTTCCGCGCCGTTGTCTAAAGCTCATGCCCTGTCCTCTTTCCTTTCCCCTGCGTTCATTTTTCATCCTCGGAGCTTTGCTTCTGGTGGGAGCAGCACTTCCGGCACAGGAATCCAAGACGCCTGCACTCGACATTCAGAAGTTCGTGAATGAGGCCATCGCTGCTGGGAAAGGCGAAGTGATCATCCCCCCGGGTACGTGGGTGCTGGAGAAGGGACTCTTCCTCAAGGACGCGAAGAACGTCACCATCGCCGGACTGGACCGGGAAGCGTGCATCTTGAAGCTGCCTCCGGTGGCGTATGCGGAGTGCACACAGGACACGGCGGCAGGCGGCACGGAGATCCCAGTCACGCGATTGCAGAACATGAAGCCGGGTGTGCGACTCCGCATCGAAGCGCCCGGGGCAGTGGATTCCTTCACGAAGAAGCCCACGAACTATCACCTCGCGAAGGTGAAGGCCGTGGCGAAGGACACACTGCTGCTCGAAGAACCGCTGAAGTATGCCGTGCCGGCGAAGACCACCATTCGTGATGCGGATGCGGCGAATGTGTTCGAGATCCGCGGTGCGACTGAGAATGTCACCATTCGCAATCTCACCATCGATGGTGGACGTGCGGCGAATGATCCTGTCATCCACGGCCACGCGGAACTCACCGGGGTGCATGTGGCGGGACCGTACACCTATGAGAAGGGCCCCACCGGCCCGCGCATCAAGGGAGTCACCATCGACAATTGCATCATTCAAAACTGCTTCGGCCGTGGTGTATCATTCTATAGTGTGGAGAACAGCAGTATCACCCGCTGCACTTTCATGGACATCAGTGATGAGGCGATCAACTTCGATCACTTCTCTGAGAACTGCGTGGCGAAGCACAACCACATCGCCCGTGCGCGCATTGGCTTCGAGTTGAATGACGCCATCGCCTGCATCGTGGAAGCGAATGAAGTGCGTGATTGCGGCATTGGCGTGAACCTCTGGCGCTGGTGCAAACAAGAGAATGGTATCAATGAGAAGAACAAGATCCTGAACAATCTCTTCACCGGCATGGAGGGGAATGCCGTTCAGTTTGGCAAGAACACCAAGGATAATGAAGTGAAGGGAAACGAAATCGTGAACTCCGGGAAGAACGGCATCTCACTGAATGGCACCGCGCAGAAGGCGGAGGGAAATCAGATCAGCGGGACGAAGGGGAAGGCGGTGGTGGAGTAGGAGCTGGAAAAATTTGCCAAGCCACTCCGCTCAGCTTTGACGTCCGTCCACCGGCTCCAGCAACTCAATCCGATTCCCGAACGGATCTGCGACATAGATGCGCTCGTAGCCTTCGAGCGGTTCATCAATCACCACATTGATTCCAGCTGCCGCAAGATGCGCCTTCAGCGCTGGCAGACTTTTCACCAGCAGTGCGGGGTGCGCCTTCCGTGCAGGCAGGAACTCCTTCTCCACACCCAAGTGCAGGCGTAGCGCGCCGCCTTCAAACCACACGCCCCCACGTTTGGCGAGATTCGCGGGCTTGGGAACTTCCCTCAAACCGAGGACGCCGGAATAGAAAGACCGGGCTGCATCCTCCTCGCCCGCAGGCATGGCGAGTTGGACGTGATCGAGACCGTGGATGTGAAAAGCGAGATCGTTCAAGCGGATGGGATGATGGAATCCTTCACACCGTAGCACAAATCTCAAGGGTTCCACGCGGAGAATGACGGCTCAATCGCCGCCATCTCCTCCACCGTCATCTCCAGAATCGTGGGATTGCGAATGGCTGTGGCCAATTTCGTCACTTCCACCGCTGTCGTGGTTGCTCCTTTTGAAACGACTCTGAGAGGAGTCTTGTCGCGCGAGCCGCGGGGCCACGTAACGGTACAAGAACCACAATGAGGCGGCGATGAGGCCGAACACAGCAAGGAGCCCGACGAGCGTTTCCATGGTTGGGTGATCGGTGCGGACTGTCCCTCGGGGACTCGTGAATCTCAAACTATTTAGGAGCCCAGCATCCCCCGCACCGTGTGCGCCGCATCCTCCCAAGTGGCATCGTTCATCACGGGACGCTGCAGCGCCACCTGCTCCTTCGCCTCGCCTTCGGTGGGCAGTTTCACCCAGCTCCGGCAGCCGCCGTAACCGCGCTCGTAGGGAAAGCTCCAGATCTCCGGCAGCGAATACATGCGTACAAGCGCCACATGCAGGCAGCTTTCTTCATTCCAGGCGAAGCGTTCACGCACCACTTCATCCTTCCATACATGCAGAGGCTCCAGTGCGGCGACCTTGTCCCAGTCGGTGAGGCACCACACCTGGTGGAGCTTCGCAAAGTAATGCACATCCACACGCTCGCGTTGCTCGTCCTGCGGCACGGTCACTTCACCGGCGTTCTCCGGCATCCATTTCAAGGACTCTGCTTGCGTGTGAAATCCGGTGGGGAACAACCAGAACGCATCATGCTGAAAGTGGAATCCACTCTTGCCCTCATGAATGCCGCCTTTGCGCAGGATCAGGGTTTGCGCGCCCTGACCGAGCGCTTCACATACAAAAGACCATTCTTTGAAACCGATGGGGGGCAAGGGAGTCGATAGTTGAGGGTTGATAGTGGATAGCTTGAACCTGACCAGTATCGAAGAGAACAGGTCAGATGGCAGTTCTTCAGACTATCAACCATCAACCATAGACCATCAACCCGCGTCTCACTTCAGCGGAAACAGCCACGGCACCAGAAGAACCGTGACCAGCAGTACAAGGATCGTGAAGGGCACGCCCACCTTGAGGAAGTCACCAAAGCGGTACTGCCCCGGACCGAGTACGAGGGTATTCACCGGAGAGGACACGGGTGTCATGAAGGAGCTGGAGGCTGCGATGGCCACCGTCATGGCGAAGGGCACGGGAGAGACGCCCAGATGCGAGGCCATGCTCAGGGCGATGGGCGCCATGAGCACGGCGGTGGCGGTGTTGGAAATGAAGAGCCCGATCACCGCGGTGAGTACGAAGAGACTGCCAATCAACACGCGGGGACCGGCGCCTCCCGTCAGATACGTCAGGCCTTCCACGGCGAGATCCACTCCTCCGGTAATTTCCAGCGAACGGGCAAAGGGCATCATCCCAGCGATGAGCACCAGGCTCTGCCAGTGGATGGATTTGTAGGCTGAGTCCATGGTCACACAGCCAAAGGCGCCCATCAGCAGACAGGCCAAGAATGCTGCGAGGACATTGGGCACCAGGCCGGTTACCATGAGCGTGACCATCACGCAGAGACTGAGCACGGCATAGAATGCCTGGCTCGCGGCGGGGGCCACGTCTTCGACATCTGCGGGCAGGCTCAGGACGATGAAGTCTTTCGTCTGTGACTGAAGCTGGCGGATGGATTTCCACGGACCCACCACAAGGAGCACGTCTCCCAACTTGAGGTTCTCCTCCAGCACCGGGCCCGCCATCGCCTTGCCGGAACGCCGCAATCCGACGACCGTGAGTCCGTGTTTCCGTCGAAACGCAGCCTTGATGGTTGATTTGCCGATCAGGTCGGATTCTGGCGGTATGAGGACTTCTGCCATGCCCACCTCGCGGGAGTTCGCCATGAAGTAGCTCCCGGTGAGTGGAAGTCCCTGCAGTTTCAAGTCTGCCTCCATCTTTTCCAGTCCGCTTGCTGCGGAGACATCCACCAGCAGCACATCCCCGGCTTGCAGCACCATGTTTGCGCCGGGATTGAAAAGCTTCCGGCGGAAATGCACCTGGCGATCCACGGCCACCACGTTGCAACCGTAGTCCTTCCGCATGGACACGGTCTTGAGCTGGTGTCCATCCAAAGGGGAGTCCGGGAGGACGCGGAAGCGGCGGCCATGGGTTTCCAGGTGGTACTCCTGGATGAGATGTTTCAGACCACGTCGTCCGGTCTTCTGCGTGGACTCGTCTTTACCGCCGAGCCACCGTCGCGCGATCAGCATGTAACCCGTGCCCATGGCCAGAACCACGAGGCCCATCGGAGTGAAACTGAAGAAGGAGAACCCGGCATGGCCGGCGTGCTTCAGCGTGGCATCTACCACCATGTTCGGCGGTGTGGCCACCAGGGTGAGCATGCCGCTGATGAGGCCGGCGAAGCTCAATGGCATCATCAGGCGGCTGGGAGAGATGCGGAGGCGATTCGTGACGCTCAGCACCACGGGAATGAACATGGCCACCACGCCCGTGGAGCTCATGAAGGCCCCCAGCCCGGCCACGGCGAGCATCAATAGCACCAGCAGGCGCGTCTCACGGCTGTCCGCTTTCCGGATCAGCCAGTCCCCCACGTGATGGCTCACTCCGGTACGCGCCAATCCATCTCCGATGACGAATAGGGCCGCGATGAGGAGCACATTCGGATCGCTGAATCCCGACATCGCCTCGGGCACGGTGATGATTCCACTGAGAGGCAGGAGAATCAGCACCAGCAGCGCCACCACGTCTGCGCGTGGCCGGTTGGCCGCGAACATCGCGACGCATCCCGCCAGCAGTGTCAGCACCCAGATCAGTTCCGTTTTCATCTGACATGATGCTCAGTGACCTGCACTGTATGCGCACTGGCAGCTATAACTTTGCCAGGACCACCGCTGAGGAGTTGATGGCATCAATGAATTGCCGCCACCGTCCGAAGTCACCGCGGCGGAAGTGCGCGATGAGTCGCGGCAGGTGGAAGATGCCCTCTTCATTCGCCTCCTCCGGCAACGCCGTGCCCTGCTCGATTTGTCCCTCGGCGAGCAGATCCTTGAAATCCTCGTTGAGCTGCTTCACCGCTGCTGCGGAGAGTTTGCGTTTCAGGCGGAAGACCACGCGATCACGCACATGACGGTAGGAGTGGAAGATGCGGTAGAATTGCAGAATCTCCTGCACCGCCTCCTCCACATCTTCCACGCGGCGGATGAGCGTGAGATCGAGCGGTGAGATGAGACCGTGACCCAGGAGGTGGCTTTCCACGAATGCGAGGAATGTCTTCCAGTATTCCATGCCCGGGACATCCACCAGCACGATGGGAAGGATGTTTGCCTTGCCTGTCTGCACCAGCGTGAGTCCTTCAAAGAGCTCGTCCATGGTGCCAAAGCCCCCGGGGAAGAGCGCAAAGGCATCTGCTTCCTTCACGAAGGAGAGTTTCCGCGTGAAGAAGTAATTGAAGGTCATCAGCTTCTCATCACCCAGGATGGTGTCATTGGCGCTCTGCTCGAAGGGCAGTTTGATGTTCAGACCAAAGCTCTTCTCACGTCCCGCACCATGTTGTGCGGCGCCCATGATGCCATCGCCTGCGCCGGTGATGACCATGTAGCCCTCCTGCACCATGCGCTGGCCGAAGCGCTCGGCCGCCTGGTAGGCTGGATTGTCAGGCAGCGTGCGCGCGGAGCCGAAGATGCTCACCTTGCGGCAGTGGCGGTAGTCCTGGAAGACCTTGTTCGCATACCGCATCTCGCGCAGGGCGCGGTGCAGCATCTTTAGGTCGCCCATGCCCGCATTGTCACGACCGATCTTGAGGCTGGTCATGAGCATGCCCGCGATGAGGTCGCGCTTGCGCGGATCCTTCACCCAGTGACCGGCGATTTCCTTCAGCCGATCGTCCAGGGCTCTATCGCCCGTGGTATTGCGGGGACGCTCTGCGAGATCAAAGATGCCCCCAGCGGTGAAGTCCTTTTCCTGCGGCTGGGGGTCGGGGAGTCTGGAATCTGGCATGGTGAGGATAACGGGGAAAGCAAACGGCTAAGCCTCAATTGCCCATGAAGCAAACGGCTTCGCGGCGCAGATGGGCCGCAGCGCGAGCCCACGGGGTCCCTTCGCACTGCCGGAGTCCCTGAGATCCGCGGCTGCCGCCCGGCCTGCTGTCGATCTGCTTTCCAGAGCGGCTTCCTGCGCCAGCAATGCTTACGCGATCGGCCCGTGGGCCGCCGTGGTGTGTTCATACTGCGCCATCTTGCGCAGGTAGACAGCGTACTC
Organism: Roseimicrobium gellanilyticum; assembly: GCF_003315205.1. Classification (NCBI taxonomy): domain Bacteria; kingdom Pseudomonadati; phylum Verrucomicrobiota; class Verrucomicrobiia; order Verrucomicrobiales; family Verrucomicrobiaceae; genus Roseimicrobium; species Roseimicrobium gellanilyticum. The sequence continues at coordinate 292,904 of NZ_QNRR01000009.1, forward strand.
GGTCTTGCCGAGTCTGTCTGCGGTGGCCAGCAACTCGGCCTTGGAAATCCACTGCTTGTTGTAGGCGATTTCTTCGAGGCAGGCGATCTTGAGGCCCTGACGATGCTCGATGACCTTCACAAACTCCGCTGCTTCCAGAAGTGAGTCCGGTGAGCCCGTGTCCAGCCAGGCAACGCCACGGCCCAGCACTTCCACGTGGAGCTGGTTGTCTTCAAGGTAGAGGCGGTTCAGGTCGGTGATCTCCAGTTCACCACGGGCGCTGGGCTTGATGCTGCGGGCCAGTTTGCACACGTTCTCATCGTAAAAGTAGATGCCTGGTACAGCGTAGTTCGACTTCGGCTGCTTGGGCTTTTCCTCCAGCGAGATCGCCTTGCCAGCCTTGTCGAACTCCACCACGCCGTAGATCTCCGGTGTCGCGGTGTAGTAGCCGAAGATGGTCGCGCCTTTGCCCTGCGCACCGGCACGCTCCACCGCCTTGCGGAACTGGGTGCCGTAGAAAAGGTTGTCTCCCAGCACGAGCGCCGCCGCACTGCCGGCGAGGAATTCCTCCCCGATGTGGAACGCCTGTGCGAGACCTTCGGGCTTGGGCTGCTCCGCGTATTCAAACTTCACGCCCCACTGCGAGCCATCGCCCAGCAGCTTGCGGAAGCCCGGGAGATCGTGCGGGGTGGAGATGATGAGGATCTCCCGGATGTCCGCCAGCATCAGCGCGGAGAGCGGGTAGTAGATCATCGGCTTGTCATAGACCGGCATGAGCTGCTTGCTCACGGCAATGGTGAGCGGGTAGAGCCGGGTGCCGGAACCCCCGGCGAGAACGATGCCTTTGCGTGCGGACATGGGAATGAATATGAGGTGGCGCGAAGTGTGACTGCAATAGGAAGGCGGACAAGGGAAAAAGGAAGGCCTGAACACCTGTGCAGGAGCACTGCCGTGATTCCCCATCGTGCTTCGGAGAAAAAATTGTTGCAAGTGTAACAGTCATGCTGTTACACTTGGTACAGATTGCCGCCATGCTTCCCTTCTCCGTCCAGTTTCAGGACAATGCCCCCGTCTCAGACCAGATTCTGCAGGCGGTGCGGAAGGCGATGCTCACTGGGCAGCTCCAAGCCGGGGACACCTTTCCCTCCGTGCGCGTGCTCAGCCAGGAGCTCCAGATCAGCCCCACCACTGCGCACAAGGTGGTGCTCCAGCTCAAGGCCGCCGGCTACCTCGCCGCCCAACCGGGCCGCGGCATGGTGGTGACCACGCCCGCGTTGCCGCCCTTGGACGATCGGCTTGCCCAGCTCAGCCCTGCCTGTGAGCGGCTGCTACAGGAGGCGGCGGACCTCGGCCTCACTTTTGATCAAGTGCTGGAGGCCCTGCATCGCACCCACTCCCCTGCGCGGGATCTGCTGGATGCCGCTGGCCAAGGTTAGCAACTGCCCGCCCCTCTTACCTGCGACCTGAAAATCGCGAACCGAAACACTCCCACCCATGAGCGCCCTCATCGAACTCCACGACCTGCGCAAAAAGTTCCGCCGCACCATGGCGGTGGATGGCCTCACGCTCTCGGTACCGGAGGGCGCGGTGACCGCTTTCCTCGGGCCGAACGGTGCGGGGAAGAGTACCACCATCCGCTCCATGCTGAATCTCTACCGGCCGGATGGCGGGACAGCGACGGTACTGGGCTGCGACTCCCGGAAGCTCGGGCCGCAGCAGTTTGTGAACATCGGCTACGTGGCGGAGAGCATGGAACTGCCGCTGTGGATGACCGTGGCGCAGTTCCTCGACTATTGCCGCCCGCTCTATCCGCAGTGGGACACCGACTTTGAGAAGCGGCTCATGCAGCAGTTTGAACTGCCGCCGAAAACGAAGCTACGCGCCCTCTCGCGTGGCATGCGCATGAAAGCGGCACTGCTCAGCAGCCTTGCCTACCGGCCGAAGCTCGTGGTGCTGGACGAGCCTTTCTCCGGATTGGATCCACTGGTGCGGGATGAATTCATCCGCGGCCTGCTGGAGCTCACGGAGGAGGAGGGCTGGACCGTCTTTGTATCCTCTCATGATATTGAAGAAGTGCAGCGCCTCGCGGACCGGATCGCGATCATCAATCGTGGACGCCTTGCGCTGGAGGAGGATGCGGAAGCATTGCAGGCGCGATTCCGCGCGGTGGAGGTGGTGATGCCGGATGGTGCGAAGGCGCCACCACAGGTTCCTTCCACATGGCTGCATCTGGAGCAGGCGGGCCGCACCGTGCGTTTTGTCGACACGCGTTACACAGACGGCATCGCGCTGGAGAAGCAGATCCACCAGCACCTGCCGGAGGTGATCACCCACAGTGCCCACGCGATGAGTCTCCGGGAAATCTTCGTGGCGCTCGCGCGTGCCTATCGCCTGGAAGGAACGGTGACAGGAGCATGAAGTACGGTGAATCCTATCACACCCTGATATCATGAACTTCACCCTGCATCATTTCCGCAAGGAAGCATCCCATGTGCGCCTGCGCTGGCTGCTCTGGCTGGTGCTCCTGGCACTGCAGATGGCGGTGAATCTGGAGTGGATCGCGCCCATGCCGCCGGATTTCAAAGTGGACCGCAGTGTGGTGAATCCCTTCTGGCTTTTCTTGGTGAGACCCGTGGTCTGGGGCGTGGCATTCTGGCTCGTCGTATCCTGTGCACCAGAGGATCGCCCGGGGAATCCCGAGCGGTTCCTTGGCGCGCGCCCGCTACCGCTTCGGAGTTATCTGCTCGGCAGGGTGCTGACTTTTCTGGCGCTCATTGTAGTGCCCTTCGGTGTGCAGGAGGCTCTGTACTTGTGGTTCTCGGATCGTCCATGGAATGAGATTCTCAGCGGCGCGGGCGAGGCGGCATTCAGAGCATGTGCTTTCCTTGGATGGTGGATTCCCTTTTCCCTGCTGTGCCGGCGTCGGCGTGAGGTGTGGCTCAGTTTGGGCGTGGTGCTCGCCGCCCTTTTCGTGGCGTGGCTTTCCCTGGCATGGGCCGCCAAGGTAACTTCCGAGAAGCTGATCGATGCGCCTGATCCTCTACCGGTGTCGATCCATTGGCTGAGGCATGCCGTGCAGTGGCCTGGTTGGTTCTTCGTTGGCGCCGTGATTTTGTCAGGCGTTGCCTGGAGGCATCTGAGCAGGGGGTGGAAACTTGGCCTGCGACTTGCCGCCGTGTTCGTGATCGTTGCGGGCACCCTGCTGCTGATCCTTCACGTGCCACTACCCAATCCCGCCACACGTCCCACTGCACAGGCAGAAGTGGATCGCCTGGCGCCGGGTCTGCAGCCCGCGTTCACCAAATACAAACTGCAACCCTCCAGGGGCGCCCAGCAGCGATATGATGCCTGGGTGAAAGGGGAGATGCATGGGTTCCCTGCGGAATACACTCCGCACTGGAGAAGGCAAAAAGTGGTCCTCAGTCATGGCAGCGACGTGATCACCACGACGCGCTCTGAAGCCCCGGGCTTTGATACGGCATTTCATCCCTGGCAGGACATTTCGGTGCAGGGTGCGCTCTCCAGCTTCTTCCCCAAGGACACTTTGTGGAGGGCGGGTCCTCGTTGGGGTATCGATCGCGGCGCAGATGCCGGCCGGTTCCGCGTGCCGGACTCATGGACACGTGATCGCAGTCCCATTTCCGTGGAGGGAGCGTATGCGATCGACTGGCTCAAGTGGGAGAAGGAGGCAGATCTTCCTGCCGTGGCCGGAAGCACTCTGACCACGGCTGGGACGAGATGGACGGTGCTGGCGGTGGATGACCATAGGTCATCGTGGGGTGATCCGACTTCCGGAATGGTGAGCGTGACGTTGCGTCTCGAGCACCGGGCGCAGGGTTTGAGCGCGCCACCCTGGGATTGGACCCAGGAGTTTGTGCCCGTGCTGCATGCGCCACATTTGGGGCTCGTCTTTTCAGATGCCTGGAAAGGCGATGGGGCACAGCCTCAGAATGCGCAGCCCCAGATAGGCGTCCGCGCGGAATCCTCCGCGTGGCAGCGGCGCATCTTCCGCGTGTCGTGGCCAAAGGCGCTGGCTCCGCTGGGCCCTGTTCAAAAAGCTGATGAGGGAAAGCTTCGTCTGGTGGTGCTGAGGAGGTCCTATGCTGGGACTTCCATGTGGGAGGGAAGTCTGCCCCCGATGACGCTCCCGGATTCGGACTCCAGAATCGAACAGTATCCTGACTCCGTGCAGGAGGATGAGTCCTTCCTCGCCCGTCTCAGGGAGTTGCCGGAACTCGGTGAGAACACCACTTTGGAAGAAGCTCAGCGGTACCTCGCGACCGTCATGGACATCTTGCGGCCCACCTTCAGACGGCCGTGGGCAGGTCGCCTCGATCTGGTGGTGGAACGGCTCGAGCCGATGGCACGCCTGTATCCCTCCTTGCTGCTCAAGACTGGCGACCAGCGACCGTGGCCGGAAATCCTGGGGAAGCTCGCCGCGTTCCCCCAGATGCAAAAGGCCATCCTCACGGAGATGCCGGTGAAGCCGTGGCTCGCCACGGTGGTGGACCAGAGTCCGGAATGGCAGCCGCTCCTGCGTGAGCAGGCCCCGATGATCATGAGCACTGTTCCTCCCTTGGAGGGACGTTTCTTTGCCAACCTCTTCATGAACCTCCGGGATCCGGCCCATGTGCCGTGGCTGATCAAAGTGATGGAAGCCAGTGCAGATGAGGACTTGTACTTGCACTGCCGATCATTTCCGGAGCATCGTGAAGCGGCCGATGCGGCGGCACGCCGTGCAGCTCTGGCATCGATACAGGAATCAGGTCCGTTCGTTGGAAACACCCAGGCAGAAGCCTTTCGGGGGCTCGCGTTGGGACTGCGGGCTGGCATCCCTGAGGTGCTGCAGTTGGTGCAGCACCTCGCCAGGGTAATGACTGCGGAGGAGCGCGACGGGCTCCTTGTTGGTGGAAGGGTGTCTGAGGCGTTTGGACTTCCGCGTCTCACGATGTTCCCACCCGGGGTGCAGGAAAAGGACAGGGCTTGGTTGGCTGAGATAGCGGCCTTGGGTCCCGAAGAGCTACGGTTCGATGAAGAAGCGCGCGTGTGGCAGCCGGTCGCCCCACCCCGGTCCCCTGCCACTCCCCAACGATGATCCCTGCTGTTGCATGAATATGGTCGCCACCCTTCCAGAACCGGAGTCCGCCAGCCAGCTCTCCATCGCCCGGCAACAAGTGGCCCACCCGCAAGGATTGTGGCTGCGTGTGCGGCACCAGTGTGTCCATGAGTTGCGAAGGCAATGGCTGCTGGTGCTCCTCATGTGGCTGCTGCCCGTGACATCGCTGGCGCTGCAGATTTCCGGATTGGAGTATCATCTTATATTGGGTTATATCATCGGTCCAGTCTCGGTGGTGTTCTGCGTGGTCCTGACGTGCAGATGTGTGTGGGCCTCCTCGGCGGCCCGGCCGGAGATACTGATTCACACGCAGCCGCTGGGCCGGCTGGCGCTGGTGCTGAGCCAGGGATTGTTCATGCTGGTGGCGATCGTCGTTCCCTGGCTGCTGCTGGATATCGTGGCGGGACTGGGTTTTGAATTCAGCAGGGGCCAGTGGTCGCAGCTCGTCCTCGGCAGCTTTCTTATGGTGCTCCTGCCCATCGGACTCAGCGCGGCCTGGATGTCCGCAGCACGCACCTACCGGCAGCAAGGTGTGATCTTCATCGTGGCTCTTCTTGCCTGGTGGGGAGCGGCTCTCCTGTGCAGCGAGATGTCGAGCAATCATCTTCTGGACTGGCTGGAACCCGACCGCAGCTTCTCGACGGAGCAGTACTGGGTGCATCTCTTCGGTGCCGGCCTGATGGGTTTCATCCTGTGGGTTCTTCAGTCGCTGTGGCATCGGCGCCGTGTCATGTTGTGTGCCGCGCTGGCGGGGGCGGTGGTGCTGGCACTCATTACGCTGGGCTGGCCATGGAACTGGATGAGGGGGGATGCGATGACCTACACGCGGGGCACTCCAAGGCTCGTATTGCCTGGAGCGGACAAGGCTTTACAGCCGGGTGCCACCCGCCTGTGGGACGGCGTGGTCGTAGAGGGTTTGCAGCCTGCTGAGGTGCCGGTGATCACGGGCTTTCACCATCGTGGCTTTCGTTTCCCGACATCGTTCACAGACGCCAATGATCGTGATCCAGCGCCCAACACTTTCGGGACCAAACGCGCTGGTGTGAATGTGGACATGATGCGCACCATCAACAGCTCCCTGCCCCAGGGCTGGATCGTGTCTGATGATGGCAGGGTCTCCGTGCGCCCGCCTTTGAAGGATGTGCTGCAGATGACCGCCTCCGACCTGTCCAGTGTGCAAGAACGAGACGCATGGACCATGACCCTGGCTGTCGTGCAGCCGCGTATGGTGGCTGAGTTTCCCCTGCGGGACGTCCTTGATGGCAAGAAGGAGTTTCTCCTGGAGCCTGGACTGCGTGGAGTCATGGGAGAGATCAAGTCGCCCGAGGCCTTCCTGCAGTTGTGGGTGCAGACTGCGGAGCGCTCACCCATTCTGTCAAAACATCCTGCGCGCCAAGGTGGTACCACGACTTCTGAAAGGCTGCCCCGGAAGTTGTATGTCCTGCTTCTGGATGATTCCCAAAACATGGCACATATGAAGGTGAGCCAGTCCATCACCATGAATCCCTACGCGGTGGGATTTCCGGGAATGACCTTCACTACAGCATTGATGTTCGACACGCTGCCGGTGGATGGTCCGCGGGCCCGAATGCAGATCACCGGGTTGACACGCGAGCAGTGGATCTCCCAAGTGCGCGTGCAGATCTGGTGGCCGGAGCTGCACGGTTACTCTCGCCTGCACGTCACAGGCGCAGAGGTGCAGAAGATGAGCAAGGCACAGGGGAGCTGACGGCGTGCCTCTGTCTTGATGGCTCAACCCCCGAAGATCCCCAGCGTGCCCGTGCCCAGGGAGCCGGGATTTGCCGTCTTCCACAGTTTCTGCAGTGCGGCGTCCTTGAAGAGACTCAGGCATTCGCGCGAGACGTCGCGCCACGGTTGCGAGGCATCCACGATCACGGAGCGGGCCTGGCTTTGTGCGGGCAGCTTCAAGAAAAGGTCACGGATCTTCTGCTGGTAGGCCGCGTCTTCGAAGGAGTTCGGCTGGTCGCCGCGGACGCGGATGCGCTTCTGTCCCACCTCGACCGGCAGATCCAGCAGCAGGATGAGGTCCGGAATGGGGAAGCTGGTCTCGTTGTGCTCCAGCACCTCCTTCACACTGGCCCCACGGGCGCCTTGGTAGGCGGCGGTGCTCCAGTAGTAGCGGTCCAGGATCATGATGCCATCCTCCTCCAACGCCGGCCCAATGGATTGCTCCGTGTGCTGGGCGCGATCCTTGTGAAACATGTCCAGCTCCTGCGCCAGCGTGAGGCGACCGGCAGAGGCGGATTCGCGCAGTTTCGTGCCCCATTCCAGGCTGGTGGGCTCCTTCGAGAGTGCACACAGCAGACCGCGCTCTCCGCACCACTGCGCCAGCGTGGCTGCCACGGTGGTCTTGCCCGCGCCATCAATGCCTTCCACGGCGATAAGAAGTCCTCCGGGGATGGGTCGTTTCATGGGCGGAATGAAGAAAGGCGGGCGATCAGGGGCAAAGGGCCGGTAGTGTAGTGCAATCTGCTTCTCCTTTCCAAGGCAACTTTGCAGGAACGCGCCTGAGCCCCATCCTTTTGCCTGTCTTCCACTGCGAAAGCGCTGCTAAGTTCCATGTGGCGGGCACGTTTAGTCGGGTAGGAGAGGGGAATGCGGCTCCGCTTCCCATCCAGTCATGACTCGCCATTCAGCGCTTTGTCTCGTTTTGCAGCTTGGCTGTGTGTTCATGATGCGCTCGCTGTGTGCTGCCGGGGAACTCACACCCGCGCCGATGCCTGAGCCAGCTGCCGTGAAAGCGGCGGTGCAAAAGGGCTTGGCCTTTCTGGAAAAGGAGGGAGCCGCCTGGTACGAGGAGAAGAGCTGTCTCTCCTGTCACCACATTCCCTTTCAGGTCTGGGCCCATCGCGAAGCCCAGCGCCGCGGCTTTTCCGTGGAGCAGAAGAAGCTCGACGAATGGGTTGGCTGGTGCGTGGAACTCGCCGAACCGAAGGGCGGGAATGACGTGCTCGCCGAGCTGATGGTCTTCCTGTCTCGCGATATGGTGCCGCCCGGTGAGGCGCAGAAGAAACTGGAGACCCTGCCTGCGAAGATCGCGAGTTTCCAGAAGCCGGATGGTTCGTGGGCGGCATCAGGACAGTTTCACGCGGAGAGCTGGCCCGCGGCCGAAGCGAACGAGACCACGACGAGGCTCATGCTGCAGAGCCTGAACTCGCCTTGGGCGGATGCGGAGAAGACCAAGGCGAATCGGGAGCGCGCGCTCGCTTGGCTGAAGACCCGCGAGGCGCAGACCGCGAACGCGAGTCCTCAAAGCACGCGCACCCATGCCACGCGACTTGCCTACGCCGTGACAATCAAACATACGGTCCAACAAGTTGCGCTCTGTGAGACGTTGCTTTCCCAGCAACAACCCGATGGTGGATGGCGCTGGAAGATGGGTGCAGAAGGCAAAGACAGCGATCCTATCACCACCGGTGAAGTGCTCTACGTCCTCAACGTCGCCGCCGCAAAGCAGATGGACACGATAGCACCTCGCGCCGTCGCCTACCTCTTGAAGACGCAACGCGAAGACGGCGCTTGGTATCAGGATCACAAAAGAATCAGCAACAAGATCCGCAAGGAGGAGAACCCCAAGGTCGATGGCATCTACACTTACTGGTCCACCGCATGGGCGACCCTGGGATTGCTGAGCACATTTCCCGAGGTGAAGGCGGAAGTGACGGCGGTGAAGTAGGATTAGTTGATTGCACAACGTAAGCGCGAGATTGAGCTCTGACGCACTCTTCTGGTTTGTTGCTTTGCGTGCCAGACACACTGGTGGGGAGCCGCTGCGCCGGCTTCCTAATCAAGTGGGCGGAGGCGGTGTGGAACTGGTACGTGGCGAGCTGCTTTCACCCGAATGCTCCGCTCCACCTCCGCCCGCTCTAGTCAGGAAGCCGGCGCAGCGGCTCCCCACCGGCTTTTTAGAAGCAGAGGGTTAGCGGGTGGTACCTGTCACCGACTGACTTGTGGAGATGTGGTGGGTAGAGAGATCAGAACAGGATGTGATCCACGAAGCCCTGCACGTGCGCGGCGCGTTTGCGTTCTTTCCGTGCCAGCACGGCCAGCTCGCGGGTGAAGCGGGGTTTCCAGGTGAGGCGTTGCACGGCCTGCCTTCGCGCAAAGGCGGCGAGCGAGCGTCGGGGCACCAGTCCAATGCCCATGCCGGTGGCGACGAGCTGGATGACGACATCGAAGCTGTCGAGCTCCATCGCGGGCTCGATTTCCAGATTCTGCTCATGCAGCCAGGAGCGCATGGCACGGCCGGTATTGGTACGTGGATCGAGCATGAGCCATCTTTGATGCGTGAGCCAACTTCGCCAGGTGCGCGAGTTGGCGGTGGCCGGCGGCGCCACGGCATCACGCGCTGCGATCAGCGCGAACACATCCTGGAACTGATGAGTGATCTCCAGACTCGGATGCAGACGCCGTGGCGGGCAGAGAATGCCGAGATCCAGTTCGCGCTGATCCAGCGCCTCAAGGATGGCCGCACTGTCCTGGTGATACACCCGCGTAAAGACCTCCGGCTGATGTCGCTGGCTCGCCGCAAAGAGACCGGGCAGATGCGCGAGTGTGACACTGCGTGAGATACCCACCTTCACCTCACGCCGTGCTTCGGTGAATTCCTCACGGATCCGCTTCAGCACCGCGTCCACATCGCCCACAAGACGCCGGGAGTGTTGCTTCAAGTAGAGACCGGCTTCGGTCAGGGTGACGCGCCGGGTGGTGCGCTCGAAAAGCGAGATGCCAAGACGCTGCTCCATGCCCTGGATGGCGCGTGTGAGGGAGCTCTGCGTGAGCCCCACATTCCGCGCAGCCACCGTGAAACTGCCACTCTCCGCCAGCGCGTGGAAATGATGCAGGTCGCGCAGGTCGAAGGGTGAGGTGGCGAGGAAGTCATGCGCCATATGCATGAATATATGGCATTAATGCATTTCACGCAATGAGGTTGCAGGCGGAGGGTTGGTTCGCTCAGAAAATCGAGCCAACCAAATCGACAAACTCACCCGACCATGTCCAACCCACTCGACCGCAATCCTGAAAACGTGCCCGGCTCCTTCTATGTCGACAACACCTGCATCGACTGCGACATCTGCCGGGGAAGCGCGCCGCAGTTCTTCACCCGCTGGGATGATGGCGGCTACAGCATCGTCCACACCCAACCAGTGACGGAGGAGGAAATCGCGCAGGCCATGGAAGCCATGGAGGGATGCCCTTCGGAATCCATCGGGCGCGAGTGAAGGCAGTTTGCGCATTCATGGGGTTTTCACACCCAATTCATGTGACAAAAAAGGCTCACATGCCGAGGCTGGGAATCATCCTCGACCATGCACCCGAGATACCTGTCATTCCTCTGCCTATTGCTGACTCTGGTTTCCTGCGGCGGTGAGCCGCTGCAGGGGCCGGAGGTGGCGCGCCAGAGGGCGCTTTGGGAGCCGAAGGGCTGGACCTTCGTGGAAGTCTGCGGCGACTCGAGCTGGGCACATGAATCCAGTGAGGTTCGCCTGCAAGGCACGGAACCCAGTCTCAAGGTCTTTGCTGAGACAAGCGGTGTCGACGGACGTGGTCCCAAGAGCACCTCTGAGAAAACCTATGCGGAGCCCGGATACACCTACCTGGAGGTCAAGATGAGTGCCGGGTTTACGGATTGTTATTCCATCGTCTTCAAAAGGAAGGTCGACGCCAACGACGATGCGAAACGGAATGCGGCAGTCCCCTGAGAGGGGCGACGGGCTTTCACTGCGATGGCCGCAAAAAACGTTGTCCTTTCTGCGGCACCCGGTTCGTCATGGTGGTGAATGCGTCGCTCCAGCGTCGCCCATCATCCTGATCACCGCCATGAATGCTGCCCCAACATCCACCGAAGTCGAATCCAAGCCCAAGTTCATGCTCTTCCTGCGCCATCCGCACGGGGAAGATCTCCCGCCCACGCCGCAGGAGCTTGAGGTCATCATGGGGCGCTTCAAGATTTGGATGGATGACATGGAGGCCAGAGGACACGTGATCGGTACCAATGGTCTGGATACGAACGCTGGCAGAGTGCTGCGGGGCACCATGGTGATGGACGGGCCACTCATTGAGGCAAAAGAGATTGTCGGCGGCTATGTGATGCTCACTGCTGAAAATCTCGATCAGGCCGCAATACTGGCCGGCGCGTGCCCCGGGCTGGAGTACGGCATGACCCTGGAGGTGCGGCCGGTAGTCGCCTGCTGTGGGGCGGCCAGTGATTGATTCACGAAGCAACGACGCGACTCCCCACTGATTCTTTTAGAAGCAGAGAGTTCAGCGGGGGTGCCTGTCACCGGCTGGTTCGTGAACGGAGTTTGGTAGGGAATTCGGAATAGAATGGAGGAATGCCCTTCCCAATCCATCGGGCGGGAGTGAGGAGAAACGTATATTGCGTCATCTGTTGTCCCATTTGGCGCGGGTGATTCGTCATATCCGGGAGGGCAGCTGCTTTCCTTCATCTTTCCCACCCCATCATATGAGCACCACCGATGCCCGACCCAGATTCATGCTGCTGCTTCGCCACCCCTATGGTGACGGACCGCCCCCTACACCCAGTGAAATGGAGGAGATCATGGGACACTTCAAAAAATGGATGGAGTCCATGAATTCAAAGGGCCAGGTGGTTGCAACGCATGGACTGGAGCCCACCGGAAAGGTGCTTCGCGGCCCGCATGGTGCACTCATAGTGGACGGTCCAATGATTGAGGCGAAGGAGATTGTGGGCGGGTACGTGACGATCTATGCTGAGAACCTGGAGGAGGCCGTGGAATGCGCCCGGGCGTGCCCAGCTCTGAACTACCGCATCGCGGTGGAGGTACGGCCAGTGGCGCATTGCGATCGCCCGGAGGCGTGAAGAGGTCTGTCAGCTGGCAACAAGAAAAGCCCCGCATCATCATGAGCAAGCAAGCCCTCTTCATCCGCCATCAAGCCAAACCGGGATGTCGCGATGACGTGCGACGGGTTTGGGAAACCTTTGTGAAGCCGCGTGCCGCCGCGAATCCGGGGCACGAGGCCTACTACTTCTGCTATGACGAGGGTGACCCAGATACCATCTGTGTGTTCCAGCTCTACAGCAGCAAGGAGGCCATGGATGCCTTTCTCGCTGGCGAGTGGTATCCAGACTATCTGAAAGCGGTGGGTGAAGTCGTGGCCGCGCCCCCGCAGATTTCGCCAGCAGGTCTGGTGTGGCAGAAGGGGTGAGCGGCAGGTGAGAAACGAGGTAATTGCGCCACACGTTTGTGCCGGTGTACTCGAGCTCGAGATGCAACGGCTCAAGATGTTATGCGTCGATATCTGCCAATGACATGGACTCCGGATACGCGAGGGCCCTGGAGCTGTACGCTGAATGTTTCATGCGTAACCCGAGCCGCGGCATGGTCGTCTTCCTATCATGCCATGAGCGGATCCGGCACCAAGAAGGGACTTTTCAGTCTGGTCATCGGTGTGTTGTTTCTGGGCGCTGCTGTCATCGTCATGAAATCATGCGGGCAGGATCATGGCGGACCGTTGGAGCTCATGCCGGGGAAGGCGGACATCGTCTTCTTCAGGAACTACCGGGTTCCTGTCCTAGATTTCCGCTATCGGACGCTGGCGAAGAAGTATGACTTGGGGAAAGCGGTGGTCATTCCACCTTCTGCGGCCTGGCAAACCCTGGCAGGTCAGCTTGGCATCAAACGTGAGGTGTCTGAGTTTCCTCTCGTGTTTGCGCAGACGCGCCGTTCGAAGGGAGGTCGGGAGCTGCTGGTGGTGGTGCAGCTCGCACACAAGTTTTCTGGCGAAGGATTTTTTTCGGGTCCCGGTCCAGTGATAAACATGGAGATGGTCACGGTGGAAGGATACGGCTCTGCGACTCCTCGGATGGTCTGGAGCGGTTCGACTCACCTCGGCACGATGCAGGGAAGTTGCCTCTATGTCGGCGAGCCCGACGCCATCGATGTCTCGAGGTTCCAGTTCAGGGTGGAAACGGAAGGTGGTCACGGTAAAACAGTAATCATGGAGCTTCTGGATGATGGCTCTCTCAAGACGGTGCACAAGCCTTGAGCTGGACGATGAGGAGAGAGTAAATCCGAGTGTATTTGCCGGCTTGGCGTGTGGCGGTGTTTGACATGCGGACGGTTCCGCGCGCATCGTTTCGCCATGGGAGTTGTCCTTTCGTACATCCGTGTATCGCCAGCAAATGCTGCGCTCCTGCTGCAGCATCCGAAGCTGATGCACGCATTGCTGGGTTTTGAAGAAAGCGCTGCGTCGTCAAAGCGAAGCGGTTTTTTATCGAGACTCTTTGGTCGAAAGGTGGAGCCGAAGTCGAAGTCGGAGTCGCTTCCGTCACTGGAACCAAGAGAGGGAGAGGACGAAGGTGATACCGACAAGGCCTGGCAGGGCATGCACTTCATTCTTACAGGCACCGCAGAAGGAGGAGACTTCCCGGAGGGATTCATCATGCACGGTGGAACTCCCGCCGGTGATGACCGGGAAGAGACAGGCGCTCGCCTGTTCCAGCCAGAGGAGGTGCAGCGCATCCAGGCGGTGTTGGAGGCACAGACTGAAGATGGCGTTCGCTTGCGTTACGATGGGAAGAAGATGGACACAGCTGGAGTGTATCCGCAAATCTGGCAGCGCGACGGTGAAGAGGGCGTGGCCTACATCTGGGAAACTCTTTGCGAAATGAGAGAGTTTGTTCGTGAAACCGTGGAGAAGAAGTGGGCGCTGCTGGTATTCTTCAGTTAGGGCAGGGATGTCCTGGTTTCATTACGCCCGCATTCATTCATTGCCCCACCTCCATGCCCCAGTCTCAGTTCCGCCCCGGCTTTCGCTTCTCCGCGATGGATGCGGTGGTGTTGTGCCTTGGCGCAGCGACCGCGTGGTTTCTCGGTTCTGTCATCTGGTGGGCCGGTGTGGCCGTGGTATTTGTCGTGGGACACTTCTTTCTGTTCTGCAATGTCTTCCGCATCGCCCGCGGGTCCGAGTTCACCTGGGCCGGCACCTTTGTGCTGCTTGCCGCGTGCACCTTGATCACGGACTGGCCTGGATGGCCTGCGGTCTTCATCGCGTGTGTCTGCTTGAGCACCTTCTTGATCTGGCGCGAGACCAGGAAGAAAGACTATCACGGCATCTTCTGGCAGCGGCGGAATCCGGGGTTGCGGGAGTGGTGGGAATACTCACGATAGAGCACTTTTGACGCCAGGAGAAAATGGCCGGGTGTGTTTGAAGACGTATGAGTGATTTGGCACGAGAGAACGAAAAGTGTACGGTGACGCTCACTGAGATGAGAGCCTAACTTCCATGTATCCTTCCACTGAAGTTCTCAAATATCTCCTGGAGCGGGACGGGAGCACGAGGGATATCACATTTCGCCCCGCTGCCCGGTGGCGGTTGATTGCGTTCTGTGAACAATTGCTGTCGAAGTACAGCATCGAAAGTCTTTCCGACTCGGAAGGAGAAGATCAGGCGGAAGCTCTCAAGGTACACGATTGGGAGACGTTGTTCGGATCCTCTTGTGGTCATTCTTTCGGAGTCTTTCGGAGTGATTCTGCGATCATTCAGAGGCTTCTTTGCTTTGTGGATTGGGATCTCAGCGATCATTCCGAGTATGAGGTGGAGCTTAGTTTTTTCCCCACCGACCTCTGTCCGACGACATTCACACTGCCTGCCTTCAGAGAACTCGTTGAAGAGTGGCGTACTGTCCTTGGAGCGGATGACTATTTTGTTCGGCAGGAGAATGCCAGCTGGGACCTATACGATTCCACCGGATTGGGTGTCATCTATACGCACCTCAGGCCGCCACTACACTAACGACTGCGGCCTTAGTGGAAGGACGTGGCGTGGAGCTGGCGTGTGGTAGCGGCGGCACTTCCAAGCTCCGGCAAACAAAAAAGCACCGGCTTGCGCCGGTGCTCTTGCAGGAAGTGCTGTCTCGCTCTTCCGCGCTTCGATCAGATATGAATCGGATGTCCCTCCGCCACTTCGGTGGCTTCCTTGAGCATCTCGGCCAGGGTCGGATGCGCGTGGATGGTGGCTTCGATTTCGTCGGCGGTGGCTTCCATGGTCACGGCGAGGCTCATCTCAGCGATGAGTTCGGTGGCCTCGGCGCCGATGATGTGGGCACCGATGATTTCGCCGTGGGGTTCGCCGTAGATGATCTTCACAAAACCTTCCGTCTCGGCGATGGCGAGGGCCTTGCCGCTGACCTGGTAGGGGAACTTGCCGACCTTGTACTTCAGGCCCTTGGCCTTCGCCTGCGCCTCGGTGAGACCGATGCTGGCAACTTGCGGCTGGCAGTAGGTGCAGCCGGGGAAGGTGGTGACCTTCTTCGGCTTGTGGCCGGGCTTGAACATGCCTTCCACCGCGTGCACGGCTTCGTAGCTGGCCACGTGCGCGAGCCAGGGCGGCCCGATGATGTCGCCGGCGCCGTAGATGCCCTTCACACTTGTCTCGTAATTGGCGTCGGTGTCGAGCCAGCCACCCTTTTCGGACTTCTTGAGCTCCACACCTTCCGGGAGCAGGGGCACCACGCCGATGGCCACGAGGCACATGGGGGCCTCCAGCGTTTCGTTGGCCGCGCCTTCGACGGTCAGGCTCACCTTGTCACCATGGTCCTTGGAGGCGGTGACCTTGGTGTTCGTCAGGATGCGGATGCCGGCCTTCTTCAGGCTCTTTTCCAGGGCCGCGCTCACCTCTTCATCTTCCACGGGGAGGATGCGGGGCATCATTTCCACCACGGTCACCTTCGTGCCGTAGGCGTTGAAGAAATAGGCGAACTCGATGCCGATGGCGCCGGCGCCCACGATGAGGATTTCCTTGGGCTGCTCGGCCAGCGTCAGCGCCTCGCGGCTGCCGATGACGGTCTTGCCATTGAAGGGCAGGCCGGGCATGGGGCGGGACTTCGCGCCGGTGGCCACCAGGATCTTCTGGGTGTCGTAGGAGGTCTTCTTGCCGTCCTTGTCCGTCACTTCCACCTTGCCCGCAGCCGGGATGGCGGCGGTGCCGCGGATGTAGTCCACCTTGTTCTTCTTGAAGAGGAACTCGATGCCGCCGCAGAGCTTGTCGGACACCTTGCGGCTGCGGCCCACGATCTTGCTCCAGTCGTAGGAGATGCCGTCAATCTTCAGGCCGAACTCGTCCGCGCGATGCGTGAGGGTGTGGTACAGCTCGGCGTTCTTCAGGAGTGCCTTGGTGGGAATGCAGCCCCAGTTCAGGCAGGTACCGCCAGCGCGGTCGTTCTCCACGCAGGCCACTTTTTTGCCAAGCTGGGCGGCGCGGATGGCGCCGACGTATCCCGCGGGGCCGCCGCCGATGACGATGAGGTCGTAGGTCATGATGAGTAGTCAGTAGAAGGGAAAGTGTCCTGTGTGAGTGGGGGTGTGGACGTAGCGCACGGAGCAGGGGAGTGCAAGGCGCGGCGTGGTGTTCGACCACCCCGCCGCTGCCCTGGACCTCCTGTCCTGCCAATGATTACGCCTCAGGGCTGCTTCTTGGAGAAGCGCTCCAGCATCTGGCGTGCCTGTACACAATCCGGGTCATCATGGACATGGTCCAGAAAGGTTTGCAAGGCCTTCACCGCTTCCTCACCGCGCCCCAGATTGCCCAAGGCGAGGCCTCCCATCAGGTAGAAGTCGTAAAAGGTGGGATAGAGCCTGGCACCCTCCGCTGCGTGCTTCGCGCAGGCCTCCCAATCTTTGCGCAGCCGGGCTTCCAGCAGGCTCAGGAAGAGCTTCTCCCGCTCGTGTTTCGTTTCAGGGATCAATTCCTGGGCCATGACAGCGGGCACTAGATCCGGCTCCCCGATGGCTTCCGCCGCATGCAGCCCCATGAAAGCAGTGCGCCTGTCCGGGTCCACCCAGCCACGGGTCATGCTCTCATAGATGGTGCCGCGCGCCTGTTCCGTGGCCAGCTCCGCTTCATCCTTCATGTCCAGCAGGAGGTAGATACGGGTCATGAGGCCAGCGTAGAGCGGTGACATCAACTCATCCACGCTGGTCATTTCCACCAGGCGCTTGAGTCCAGCCTTGTCCTGATCGGCATAAAGCTTGCGGAAGAGCTGCCAGCGGGTGCGACCCAGGTTGCGCGGATCGCGCAAAGAGGTCAGCACGGTGAATCCGTCTGATGTCTCACCCACTCGCATCTGCACCAGCAGATCACGCGTCTTGAGCGAATCCGCGGTGAGCGGCGCATCTGGGCGGTTGCGGTACGGTTTCAGTATGGCGGCCAGCTTCTCTCTCGCGGCGGGGTTGTCGATGTCCACATAGCCGCTGCTGCCCATGATGAGCTGCGCGCGGTCGCCGTCTTCCGGTGCTTTCTCGAGGGCCAATGTC
Organism: Roseimicrobium gellanilyticum; assembly: GCF_003315205.1. NCBI lineage: Bacteria > Pseudomonadati > Verrucomicrobiota > Verrucomicrobiia > Verrucomicrobiales > Verrucomicrobiaceae > Roseimicrobium > Roseimicrobium gellanilyticum. The sequence goes on from NZ_QNRR01000009.1 coordinate 310,319, forward strand.
AGCAGGGCAAACGCGAGATTTTCGCGTGTTTCGCTGTGGGGAAGGTCGCTGGTAAGGTCGAACCAGAAGTCGAGGCTGTGCCTGGGCCAGGTGCCGTCTTTCAGCCAGCCTTCGCGTACCGCGGTGGCATCCGCTTCGGAGAGGTTGAATTGCACATCCGACTTGCAGGCCAGCTTCACGGGAGGGGGACCGGCGGGTAGGGGACGATGCTTCAGGTACAGAGCCTTCATCTCCTCCTGATAGGGCAGGAGTTTCTTCGCCCGGTTGATCATCTTCAGCGCGGCGAGCTGGAGCGGAGGCTTGTCCTTGGTGTCTTCGAACCGGGCATGTCCCAGCTTTTCATAGAGAGCCCGGGCGTCGGCATCCTTGCCACCAAACGCGAGCGCCATGATGCAGCGTTTCAGGGCCTCGCATTCGAAGTAGGTCAGTTGTTTCTCCAGCAGCGCAAGACCGAATTCCTTGTGCCCTGCCAGGTCTGTGGGCTCCAGAGCGGCCCAACGGCGGAAGATGTCATGATGGGGCGCATCCTCCGGTTGGAGTCCGGCGAGAACGGGGTGGTTGCCGAACTTTCGAATGGCTTCGCGATCCTGGGTGACGTACGCATTCCTTAGGAAGGAGTCCAGATGCAGGCCACGGGTGCGGCGGGGCAGGGATTTTTCCGAGAGGACGGCCTCCAGGCGTGGGCCGGAATCTTCCAGGGATGGCAGCGCCGCATGCGTGTACCACCCCAGGCGGATCAGCGCATCCATACGCGAGGCGTCCGCCTGCTTGGAGTCCTGGGTGATCAGCAGACAGAGCTTTACAAACTCCAGCGGCAGCAGGCCATTGGCCGTCGCGATGGTCTTGTCAGCATTCTCCGCCTTGGAGTCCTGCATATCCTTGGGACGGGCATGGTCATACCAACCTGTCTTGCCAGCAGCGAGCCAGGCCTTGGCAGCGAGGGCGGGAGCGTCACCAGCGCCACCGCCCTCCCGCAGCACCTCCAGCCGCTGCTTGAGCAACTCGATCGCAGAGTCAGTCTTGGTCACGGCCGGGTGCTCCAGCTCGCGCTCCAGCAGTACAATTTCCGCTTCCGGTCTTCCGAGTTTGGAGTAGACACCCGCCAGGTCGAAGACTGCCGCCGCCCGCACTGCATCAGGCACGGCCCCCTGCGTGGCGAGCAGCCTTTCCAACTGGGTGGCGGCTGGCGCCAGCTTCTCTCCGGAGGCTTGTGCGGCGGTGGCCTGAAGGCGGGCCATGGCCGTGGTCATGGCATCTGGATTCCCACTCTCTCCGGCGAAGAAGGCATCTGCAATTTTTAGAGCGGCGGGGGCCTGCTTGGATTCAATCAGGACTGCGGCGGCCCAAATCTGAAGGCGACGGCGGTACGAAGCCGTTTTGATGCCGCCGGCTCCCTCCATGGCCACCACGAGTTTCCTCAGTTCCGGGGTCACTTCGCTCATGCGAATGGAATTGAGGTAGCCCAGCATTCCGGCCACCTCTGCGGCGTAGCGCGGGTCCCACCTGCCTGCATGCACCAGCTTGCGAATGGTATCGAAGGACTCCTTTTTCTGACCTGCCCGCGCCTGATTTCCCAGCACCCCACCCAGTTCCTCGGCGCTGCCGATCAGGGGGAGAATCAGTTCCCCTTCAGGCACCGGAGTGCCATGCTTGTGCTCGAGGGACAGCCACTCCGGCCACCATTTTGCAGAGGCATCCCACCACGCTTGCATGGCTTGTTCATCGGCCGCCAGTTCCAGGAGGGAGTCGAGTTGCTCCTTGGCTTCTGCATCGCCCCTGGTTTCGGGCTTCATCTGGGTCATCAGCTTGAGATACTTCTTCGCCTGCGCGGGACGGTTCATCTGTAGGGACAGCAGCGTGGCCCGAAGCAAATCGTCCGCCGTTGCAGCGTAGTTCAGGTAGTCTTCCAGTCGGTCCCAGTTCTTCAGGGCCGCCTCATAGTTCTTCTGCTGGACAAGCACCATGCCCAGCCGCTGGATCGCGGTGATGTGCCAGTCACGGTCCAGATCCTTGCTGGTGGAGAGATCCTGGAGCAGCGTCGCGGCCGCCTCGAGTTTCTCCGCCCGCACGAGTTGCCGCCCGCGCAGGAAACGTCCTTCCGAGTTTGCCTTGGACCCGGGGGGAAGCAGGTCGCACGCCTCCAGTACCGCTGCCAGGACGGGGGGAGACTCCTGCTGGTCGTCGTTCAGATCCATGTAGTCGGCATAGGTGCCCAGCCTCCACAAGCGGTCCTCGAACCATTCGCCTGGCTCGAACTGTGTCAGACATTCCAGGGAGAGGCGGATGATCTCAGTCATGACCTTCGTCTGGTCTTCGGCTTTCCGCAGGGACTCGATTTTCTCGCCAAAGGCCTCCGGTGTTTTCAGCTCCGCAGGTACGGTTGCACCCGGTACCTGCTCGGGATGCTTCTTCATCCATTCCTGCAGGTGCTTGCGTGCGAGTGCATAGCCTTTGCCGGAGTTCACCGCCAGGAGCGCTTCTTTGAGGCTGTCGGCATACTCCTGACCCAGAGTCTGGTTCTCGTCTGCGCCGTCCAGGATGGCGACAAGCTTTGCCGCTTTTTCCGGTGTGCTCTGAGCCCAGCTCACGGCCAGCGCGGCCAACCTCTGCATGACCAGGGGTGCGCCCTCCTGGTGCTTTTCCAGGTACCCCACCAGTTCCTTCCGGAAGGTGTCCTCTTGCGCAGCCTCCAGGCGCAGTTCCGCGAGGTCCATGAACAGGTGATCGTGATTGTCGCTGTCCAGCTCCAACCCCGCGAGCAGAGCCTCGATGGCTTTAGGTTTGTCCGTCTTTGCGAGCACGGTGGCGCGCTGTAGTTGCGCCCAGGAGCGCCGAAACTCAGAGACCTGTTTGTCTCCCACAATCTTGTCCATGATGGCCAGTGCCTCGGCATCTGCCCCTTTGTTGGAGTAGGCGAGTCCGGTGATGTAGTCACCCAGCGCTGCGTCTTCCACCGTCACACTGCCGCGGAAGCTTGCCATGGGAACCTGCAACCGCTGGAGAGCCCGGTCATGCTGGTCCTCAAGGGTGTCCAGATACGCGAGCTGGACTTGAGCATTGAACTGGGCGGCCCCATCCTTCGGGAAATATTCGAGTGTCTTCTCCAGTGCCGCACGGCGAAGACGCAGATTCCCGTTGATGGGGAACCGGCTGTACACCAGCTGGAGTTGCCCCGCGCCAGTAGGCATCATCGGAAACTCGCCAAGCCCATCTCCGGTGGGTGCGGTTGTGACCTGCTCGCCTGCTTCCAGGGTGAGCGGGCGGTCCAGCCAGGTTTTCAGTGCCGCCACCGCTTGCTCCAGTTGCCGGACTTCGGTGGCAGGGATGCGCGAAGCCTTCACCTCGAAGTGGAGTGTGGCCTTCAGACCTTCCTCTGTGACTTCCCACGCAGCTTTGCCCTCCACCTGGGGTGTCTTCAACACTTGTGGTGCTGGCAGCGTGGATGGACGGAAGCCTTTGGGAAGCTTGACGACGGACTTTGTCGCATTGACATCGCGCCACAGGAAAAAGTCCGTTTCGCGATTCTTCGCGTCACCCGGTTCCGGAAGGAAACCGGCATCAAACGGGAAGCGCAGCGTGAGAGCGCCGGAGGGCGGCACCACGAAGTAAGCAGATACCTCGTACACGCCGGATGAACTGGAGGGTACTTGCTTCACATCCACCACCTCTGCACCAGGGTAGCAGCGCTCAATGCGACGCTGCAGGAACTCTTCGAGCTGTTGCTTGGTACGTGTGCGCTCGCCTTCTGCATAAAGGGACGCCATGTAACCGTGCGCACGGAGGGTGGCCCAGCCGGAAATCTCCCCCGTGGGAATGGCTTTGGCTTCGAAGTCTAGCGAGTAGGTGCCCGCATCTTGGGCGGGTGTGCGTTCCCATTGCTCGGGCTGCTTCACCAGCAACACGTCCCGGTCCGCATCATTCGGTGAAATGATGCCAGCCGGCACGCCGGAGAGCGTCGGGTCGCAGAAAATGGGACCCTCAGGCAGCTCCACACGGAGGATCACATGATTGAAATCCCGCACACCGGGACTGCGCCGTTCCACACCGCCCACATGTTCTGTATTGATGAGGGCCAGGTGGGACGTGATGCCCTTGTGCGCGAGCATCGCTTTGAGCAGACTGGCCTTGTCCTTGCAGTCGCCGTACTGGTGTTCCCAGATTTCCGCCACGGGGTGAGGCTCAATGTCGCTGTCTCCGAACTCCAGCCCCACGTAGCGCACGTCATTGGCGACCTTGGTGGCGAGTCGATCAAGGATCTCACGAGGCTTGGAGAGCCCCTGCGTCAGCTTGTCGACCTCGGTCTCGAGTACTTCGCCCAACGCCGTCTTCTTGTTGGTGAGGGGTGCATACCAATCGAGGAACTCATTCCAGTCCTTGAAAGTGGTGAGGCGTACAAGCGGACCGGTCTGGTCAAAGGGCGCGCGACTCGGCTCATCGCGGCCAGCCTCGATATGCTGGCGCTCCCATGCCATCGTGGTCCGTCCGTTTTTTTGGACCGTTGGGTTGGGCTCGGGCACTCCCTTGCCGACGGGGGTGATCTTCACGCGCTTCGCCCACTCATCCGGCAGGTCCAGCACTTTGCGCAGACGGTGGATTGGCCAGCCCCACTCAAAAGCAAAGGCTGTCTGCAGGTGGCCCGGAACGCGGGGAGTGTGTTCTTCCACGACATGAATCCACTCCACAATCGATCCGGCCTTCACGTTGGGGAAGATGATGACGAGCTCTCCCGTGTCGTGGTACAGCGATTCGTCCGCCTCGCGCTGGGGTGACTGTAGGAAGGAGGCGCTTGGTTTTACCTCCTGGCGGGTGCCATCGGGCTGGATGGTGCGGGCGAGGGCGAGGTGAATCTTGTGCCTGCTGCGGGTGTACGAGCGGACGGTCCGCGCGATCTCTTCCGCACCCGCATCCGTGAGGGCCTTGATGACCTCGTGCTCCACCAGGAACCGTTTCCCATCCGCTGTCACGTACTGGACATCCTCTCCGAGCAGCACCCAGCCGTCTTCTGCGTTCCCAGGCACGGCAGGCAGGGATTTCAGCACCTCTTCCAGCGGTGTGAGGTGGGACTTGAGAGCCTGCTCATAGATGGCGGGCAGCTTGCGTGAGACATCCTCAGCACACAGGGAAGCGGCAGTGCCGAAAAGTGCCGACACCGCGAGCATGGAAATAAGAGATTTTACCATCATCACGCATCGGCATACCTGAATCCTCCGTCCCCAGTCAAGGAGGGAAACTTGTGAGGACAGAATGTTGCGAAGCCACGGTCGAATCGCGTCAAGTAACCCGTTTCCCCATCGGTCAGGGCTCCTCCACCACTGGCGGCCCCGCGAGGTAGCGGACGCGTTTCTCCCCGAGGGGAAGGTAGATGTTCACCGTGGTGCCTTCCTTCTCCCGGCTCTCCAGCTCGATTTCGCCGCCGTGCTCGCGGATGATGCGGCGGACGATGAGCAGGCCCAGGCCGGTGCCGGTCTTCCGCGTGGTGAAGAAGGGCTGGAAGAGGTTGCTCATGTTGGAGGTGGAGATGCCCTTGCCAGAGTCGGCGAAACTCAGGCGCATCTCGTAGTCATTGAAGCTGCTGTTGATGGTGAGTGTGCCGCCATGAGGCATGGCCTGGGCGGCGTTGCGGATGAGGTTGTAGAAGGCCTGCTTCATTTGCCCGGCATCCAGGGGGGTGGAGGGCAGACCGGTGGCGAGGTCGAGCTTCACCTTCACCTTACCCTGCTCCAACTCGGGAGTGAGGAACTTCACCGCCTCCTGGATCAGCTCATTCACCTGCGTACGCTGGAGCTGCGGCTGGGTGGGGCGGATGGCGGCAAGGAACTGGCCGATGATGAAATCCAGCCGCTTGATCTCGCCTTGGGCCACGGAGAGCATTTCCAGAAGTTGGGGTACCTCCTTGCCCTTGAGCTTTTTCAGCTTCCTCTCCATGAGCTGGAGATGGATGGTGAGGGAGTTCAGTGGATTCCCCAGCTCATGCGCCACGCCGGCGGCCAACAGGGTGAGGGCGGTGATGCGTTCGCTCTCGATTTTCTCCTCCGTCAGCTTGCGGAACTGGGTGACGTCGCGAATGAGCATCACAAAGCCGAGGTCCTCGTGCTCATCGATCGCGGTGACGTAGAAATTCAGGTACCGGTTCTCCGGGTAGAAGACCTCCAGATCCCGGCTCACGGATCCGCCGGTGTGCGCCAGCGCTTCCCAGTCGAAGCCGCGGACGCCTTCCGCGAGCTTCCGTCCCACAATCAGCTCCCGCTCGAAACCGAAGAAGCCACACGCGGCGCGGTTCACATAGGTCACCGTCCCTTCGCCATCGAGGAGGATCACGCCCTCCTGCAGCGCCTCAAAGACCTTTTCAAAGAACCCCTTCTCCTGTACCAACCGGATTAGGTAGCGCTGCACCTCCGCCGGCTCGAGCCGGTCCATGCGCTTGACGATCTTGTCGAAGAATCCGGATTTCATTTCGATGAGGACATGAAAGGGAGTGGGAACGGGGCGACGATTTAGGTGGGAAACAATGGCAAACCTACCAAGGATCCAATGCGGATAGAGACCTCCTATTTAGGCGGGAAACTTTCATTGCACAATCCGCCCGTCCAGCGTGAATGGTGGTCATGGAGGACATCGTCGTGGTCTTTTGCACCTTTCCAGATTCGGAAACCGCGAAACGCATCGCGCAGGAACTGGTGAAGGGCCGCCTTGCCGCCTGTGTGAATGTGCTGCCGGGAGTGGAATCGATCTACGAGTGGAAGGGCGAACTGGAATCGGCCAGCGAAGTACTGGGCCTCATCAAGACCACGGGGACCATGTATCCCACGCTGGAGGCGCGACTGAAGGAATTGCATCCCTATGACGTGCCGGAGATTGTCGCCATCCCTGCGAGCAAGGTGCAGCCGGCGTATGCGCAATGGGTGAGGGAGATGACGAGTCAGGAGTGATACCATCGGCCCATCGATTTTTTCAATCCTCTGCAACGGGTGATCCGCCCGGATTTCCCTTTCTGAAAAGCATTCCTGTGCCTAGATGCGGGCCGACGCATGTCTGAAGCCGCCGCCCCCGTCACTGACACTACTGCCACCCCGGAGCTGGACAATGCCGTCCACCTTCCTGCCGAGAATCAGCGGTCCTTCTGGGCCATGATCGCGGTGCAGGCGTTGAATGCCTTCAATGACAACTTCGTAAAAATCCTGCTGGTCGCCTTCGCCGCAGTCGTGGCCAAGGGCACCGATTTGGGCAGTTCTATGCAGGTGTATCTGGGAGCCATCTTCTCCCTGCCGTATGTCCTTTTTGCCCCGGTGGCGGGCTGGCTGAGCGATCGCTTCTCCAAGACGAAGGTCATGTTCTGGATGCAAGTGGTGCAGGTGGCCATCTTCATCCTGTTTCTCGTGGTGCATGGTCTGCATGACACGCAGTGGACCCTGTGGCTCAGCCTCGGTTGTTTCTTCCTCCTGGCCACCCAGGCCGCCTTCTTCAGCCCGGCGAAGTACGGCATCGTGAAGGAACTGGTCGGCTCCCGCCGCATGGGCTCCGCGAGCGGCACGCTGCAAATGACGAACTTCATCGGCATCCTCGCAGGCATGGGGCTCGCAGGATTCTGGTTTGCCGCGAAGATTCAGCCGGCCACCGACCTGGTGAAGCTCGCGGACGCGATGCAGCCGCTTGCGAATGCTCATCCCAGCACGGCTGCTCTATGGCACTCCTTCCATGCATTTGCGGCACAACAGTTGCATGACGTCTCCTGGCATGCGGTGACGGTGCTCCTGTGGATCGTCACCGGCATTGCAGGCCTGCAAATTGTGGGCTCGCTGATGATTAAGAAGACGCCCTCGCACGAGGCGCTCAAGTTTCACAAGGGTATCTGGACGGAGCATCTCGCCCACCTCAAGCTGCTCTTCTCGCAGCGGTCCATTAAGCTCGCGGCACTCGGAGTCACGTATTTCTGGTTCATGTCGAATGCGGTTGGCAGCATCCTGGTGACGCTGGCCAATGAATTGCACCCGTCGGATCCCGCCGCGGTATCTCGTGAGCTCTCCATGATGCCCGCCTCGCTCGGGGTTGGCATCATGCTGGGCAGCGTGTTGGCGGGGGTCGTGTGCCGCAGGCGCATTGAGCTTGGGCTGGTGCCACTCTCGGGATACTTCCTCGCCGCATCTCTTTTTTGGAGCGGTATCCAGCCGGTGCATCCATTCATCTACATCGCGCTCGTGGGTGTGGGCATGGCAGGCGGCGCCTTCATGACACCGCTCTATGCATTTGTGCAGGACCGCTGCAAGCCGGACGAACGCGGCCGAATCCTTTCCGCCATGAACCTCATGGACTGCATCGGGGGCATCGTGGCGAACATCATTCTGGTGAAGGGCATGCTGCTCTTCAAAGTGTCGGCGCCGGTGCAGCTTCTGGTCATGGTGCCCCTCACGCTCGGCGCGGCAATCTTCATCACCCGACTGCTGCCGCGGCGCCTGCTCATCATCGTGGTGAATGGGATTGTGCGCACCTTCTACCGTCTCCGCACGCATCATGAGGAGCGCATGCCCAAGGATGGTCCGCTGCTCGTGCTGCCGAATCACGTGAGCTATGCAGATGCCATCATGCTTGGCCTGAGCTCGGAGCGCATGGTGAGCTTCGTAATGCTGGACTCGCTGTACAAGATCAAGTGGATGCAGTGGTTCCTGAAGCTCTTCGGCACCGTGCCCATTTCCCCAACGAAGGCCAAGGAGGCGATCCGCACCGTGGCGGAGGCGCTCAAGGAGGGAAAGGCGGTGGCGCTCTTCCCGGAAGGCCAACTCACCCGCACGGGTTTCCTCAATGAAGTGCACAAGGGCTATGAACTCATGGCGCGCATGGCGGGAGAGAATGTGCGGGTGCAGCCGGTATATCAGGATGGATTGTGGGGCAGCATCTTCAGCTTCGAAGGTGGACGTTTTTTCAAGAAGGTGCCCAAGGCACTGCCCTACCGGGTGAACATCTGGTTCGGCGAGCCGATGGACGCCAAGGAAGCCACTGCCGCGAAGGTCCGCGAGGCGCTGATGGCCCTGAGCGCGGAGGCATTCTTTGGGAGACATCGTGTGCTGGAGGTACCCACGCTTTCCATGCCCGATGGCAATCCCGTTCCGATAGCGGAAGCCAGGCAGGCATGGGCGAATGCCTCGCGCATGCTCGACACGAGCCTGCTGCGTGAGGACGATCTGCTGCTGGTGCTTCTCAAGGAGGAGCATCCGCTGGCGGCCACCCTCCTTGCGGCCATCCCCAAGCTTCGTCGGCTGGCCTTCACGACGGATGTGGCGGTGGCGGAAGGGGAGAAACAGAAATCCGCGGCTCGTCGCGTCGTGGCGATTGGTGATACGGCCTTGCTCGCTTCGGTGAAGGCGGACGTGTGGGACTTTGCCCTGGAGTTGATCGAGGCCAGCACGGCAAAGGAGCGCAGACTTTCCAGCCCGCAGGGTGCCATCGCCCCTGACGCCCGCGTTTCTCCGGCTCCTGCACTCTACGATGCCGCCACCGGTGCCCTGCTCACCCTGAGCGTGCCCAATCCCCCCATGCCGCCCAAGGAAGAGGACCTGCAGCATGGCCTGCTGCCGGGAACCTTTGGCCATGTACTGCCTGCGCTGGCCGTGCGCCAGGACTCAGACACCTTGATATTCAGCAAATTGGCGGCCGGAAGCTCGACCGAAGTGCGCCACACGGGACTCAAGCTGGACGCTGAGGGCTTCATCATTGTGACCCCGTCCGCCCCCGCAAAGTGAAAAAGGAGGGCGGACTTTTTCAAAAAAATCTTGCCCCCGGCCCAACCCTGTGCAAATCTCCCCGCCCCTCGCGCCAGTGCGTGTGGGAACACCCCAAAGATTTTCACAGGCTTATGGCATACGCAGTCATCAAAACCGGCGGCAAGCAGTACCGCGTCTCCGTGGGCGACAAGCTCGACGTCGAATTGCTTGAAGGCGCCGAGGGCGACAACATCACGTTCGGCGAAGTGCTGGCAGCAGGCGAGGGCGAAGGCCTCCGCTTTGGCGCTCCCTTCCTTACCGGCGCGAGCGTAGCAGCCAAGGTCGTCTCCCAGTTCAAGGGTGAGAAGGTCATCGCCTTCAAGTTCCGTCGCCGTAAGGGCTACCACCGGAAGAAGGGTCATCGTCAGAACCTGACGAAGGTCGAAATCACCAGCATCAACGCCTAACTCACTTACCCCCAGGAGGATACCGACATGGCCCACAAGAAAGGTCAAGGCAGTGTTAAAAACGGACGCGACAGCCGCAGCAAGCGTCTCGGCATCAAGAAATTCGGCAGCCAGGTGGTTGTCGCCGGCAACATCATTGCCCGTCAGCGTGGCACCAAGTGGCACCCCGGGAAGAATGTCGGCATCGGCAAGGACCACACCATCTTCGCCCTCGTGGATGGTCGCGTGCGCTTCGACCAGGACGGTCGCCGCATCAATGTGGACGAAGTCGCCGTGAGCGCCTAAGCGAGCCACCAGAAAGCTTTTTGAAAATCCCCGCCGCACCCCGTGCCGCGGGGATTTTTATTTTGTCCGTTGTGTCTGGCTGCGTTTCAGCTTTCATCCACGTCACCTTCCCCATGCGCCGCTTTCGCCTCGCCCCCCTGTGCCTCCTGGCCATTTCGTTGCTACTCGCTGCCTGCGCCTCGGATCCAATGATCGAGCAAAAGATTGCCGCCCGCCGCGCCCAGATCGCGAGTGAACCGCAGGGTGACTGGTACATCGGTCGGCGATTCACCATCGCCAAGACCCAGTTCTGGGGCTACCTGCGCCGACCCGGCCAGTCTTGGGATGATGCCCGCCTCGTGATGATGAACGAGAACGTGCGCAACGCCCCCGACCGCCTGCCTGAAATCCCCACGAACGAGGGGAATGCGCACGGCTTCGACCACAACCACGAGTACAAGATCTGGGGCAGCTTCACCGGCCGCACCGTCTACGATCCGAATAGCGACCTCTTCCTACCGGAGTTCCGCCTGACCAACTGGGAATCCATCAGCACTTCCCCCGGCTGGCTCTTCAAGCCAAATGAACGCTTCAACGGATCGCAGCTCCTGCGGTATGAGAAGCAGGATTATCCGTGAGGCGGATGGAGAGCATCGCGCACTCGGCGTGCATCAAGGAGAGGGGGCATATTCGTGCCTCCTTTTTTATGCCAAGAAGGGCGTCCCCTTCTGTTCTATAGCTGAAGTGGCTTTGTGCCCTGTGGCGACCCTCTGGTCCATGGACGCACCCACCAAATGACTTGGTAGGGGGCTGCTGCGTCGGCCTCCTAACTAGAGAGGGCGGAGGTGGTGTGGAACTCCAGCGTGATAAGCCGCTGTCGCCCGGAAGCTCCGCCCCGCCTGCGCCCACTCTGATCAGGGCGTCGGCGCAGCAACGCCCTACCGGGCTTTTTTTAGAAGCGTCGACAGGCGTGAATGGTGCCGGCTACAGGCTGACTTGAGAGTCGGAATGCATCCGCTTGAGGTGCCGTGATTTCCCTGCCCGCCTCAATCCGTCCGCTCCTGCTCCTCATCCTCGTGATGCGGATGATGCTGGTGCTTTTGGCGCAAGAACAACAATGCCGCCGCATACAACACCACCGGCACCAACGCACTGAGCGCAATCGTGAGCCCCGGATGGTCCACACCAAGCGCACCAATGGTGGCAAACGTAAAGCCCAACGGAATGCCCCCGGAAATCAACGCGACCAGAAACACGCGAAACGGCATCGCGGAAAGTCCCGCGAGACAGGCCACGGCCTCCGGCAGCACGGGCATCCAGCGTGAGAGGGCCACGATCCAGCCACCGCGATTGCCGTGGAAGAGGCGTTTGCCTTTCGCCAGGCCATCGCGACCCGCGAGCCATACCGCCACGCCATGGCCGAAGTGTTTGCACAGCCAGTAGGCTACCACACCGGAGAGCACCGAACCGGCCGTGCTGAAGACTCCCCCGAGGAACCACCCGTAGCGCAGCCCCAGGGCGGACATCACCACGGTGCCGGGGATGGGCAGCGCGAGATCACTCACGAGCAGCGCGATGCCGCCCAGCCACGCCCACGCGCCGAGGGACTCCAGCCACTGGCGTGCGCCCTGCAGGTCGAACATCGTCTCAAAGAGCTCACCCCAGAAGACGAAGGGCAGGATGATGAACACCAGCACCGCCACCACGAGCAGCCACAGACGCGAGCCATGCGGCGCAGGTGCGGGTGCTTCCGTGCTCATGGCATCCTGAGGATCACGCGATGCGCACCGCGACCAGCCGCTCGATGTGCTTCGCCAGCATGTCGAACTCCACATTCACCACATCTCCGGCCTTCAGGTTCGCGAGGTTCGTCACGGCAAAGGTGTGTGGCGTGATCCAGAAGGTGAGCGAGTCCTCGCTGAGTTCCGCGATGGTGAGACTCATGCCATCAATGCAAATGGAGCCCTTGTGCACCACGAGCTTCTTCCCGCTCTCTGGCAGCGCGACGGTGAACTGGTGATCCTTGCCCACGGGTTCCAGCTTGAGAATAGTCGCCGTGGTATCCACGTGCCCTTGCACAAAATGCCCGCTGAGCCGGTCGCCGATTCTCAAGGAGCGTTCGAGGTTCACCAGCGAGCCTTCCTTCAACTGCCCCAGGCTGGTCACGCGCAGGGTTTCGATGAGCAAATCAAACGCCGCCGTGCCCTGCTCCGGGTCGAACTCCGTGACGGTGAGGCAGCAGCCGTTGCAGGCCACACTTTCACCCAAAGCCAGCTCAGCCGCCATGGGCCCCACCTTGAGCACGATGCGCGCCCCGCCCTCGCGGAAGGCGATGCTCTCGACGGTGCCTGTGGTCTCAACGATGCCAGTGAACATGATGCCCGAACGTAGCCCAGCTCAGGGCCATGCAACAACAGAAGCCGCGAGATGAGTGTTTTCTCACCATACGCCCGGGCGGAGCATGCGGGTCCGTTCAAATAAGTCTGCCACCTGTTCCGTTTCTGCTGCATGCCAGTGTTTCCGTGTCCTTGCTGCGGTCGTTCCGATTTTGGGGAGAGACCAGGTAGCTACGTGATTTGTGAGGTGTGTGATTGGGAGGATTGCGCACTGCAGTTGTCATTTCCCATGATGGGAGGTGGCCCCAATCGAAGTCTGGTTGAGGAGCAGGGAAGCTTTGCGAAAAGAAATTCGACCCTGCCGCTCGTGGATCCAGAATGGCGTCCACTGGATCCCGAGACAGATGTGTACCTGGACTGGAATTCGGCGGAAGATCACGAAATTTGGCGTGAGTGCTGGGCCGGCAAGGTTACTCACGACAGTCTCTACTACTGGCGGAAGGACTACTGGTTGCGTGCCGTGAGGAAACCGTCGTAACCTTCCCGCTTCCAGGACTCTGGCAAAGGCTGCGTCTCAATCGGTTGCGAGGCCGAATCCACGGAGGTGGATTTGGACGCATCAAAGCCATTGCGCCCGGGCTGCACCGCGCTACCTAGCCGTAGCGTATCCCTTTTCAGGCTCCTCATCTTCTCTCACCTCACATGGAAAACGTCATCATCATCGGCACCGGCTGCGCGGGCTACACCGCAGCCATCTACACCGCACGCGCCAATCTGAATCCGCTGATGCTCGCGGGCACCCAGCCCGGCGGCCAGCTCACCACGACCACGGAGGTGGAGAATTTCCCCGGCTTCCCCGAGGGCATCCAGGGCCCTGACCTCATGATGAAGATGCAGGAGCAGGCGGAAAAATTCGGCGCGCGCATGGAGTACGCCCATGTGGAAGCGGTGACCAAGAATGGTGACGGCAGCTTCCATGTGCAGATCGAGGGCGGCAAGGTGCTGGAGACTAAGACCGTCATCGTGGCCACCGGCGCCTCCCCGCGTCACCTCGGGCTGCCGAATGAGAAAAGCCTCATCGGCCATGGCCTCACGAGCTGTGCCACGTGCGATGGCGCTTTCTACCGCAACGTGCCCGTGGCCGTGATCGGTGGTGGCGACAGCGCTGCAGAGGAAGCTACCTTCCTCACCCGCTTCGCCAGCACGGTGTACCTCATCCATCGCCGCGATGAACTGCGCGCCTCCAAGATCATGGCGGATCGCGCCCTCGCGAATCCGAAGATCAAGCCCATCTGGAACAGCACCGTGAGCCAGTACCTCACCGATGAAAAAGGTGAAGTGCGTGCCGTGGAACTGCTGAATCTGGTCACCGGCGAGAAGAGCGAACTCGAGCTGAAGTGCGTGTTCGTCGCCATCGGCCACGTGCCCAACACCCAGTTCCTCAACGGCCTCGTGAACCTCGACGAGAACGGCTACATCGTGCAGACCCGCGGCACGCATACCAATGTGGACGGCCTCTTCGCCGCTGGCGACGTTGCCGACCATGTTTACCGCCAGGCCATCACCGCTGCAGGACAAGGATGTGCCGCTGCGCTCGAAGCGGAGCGCTATCTGGCGCATTGAGTGAGGCTCAACGAAAAGTAGTTTCGGCTGAAGCCCAATGCCATGAAGGGAAGTTGGCGAGGAATGGCGTAAAGGATGTTGCGTTTGAGATGGTTAAGTCTAGTTAGATAAATGGAGTCGCGGAAGTGGTTGTCTGTTTTTTTCTGAGTTGAGCGCGCAGCGTTTGCGCCGGGTGCGTGAGCGTTGTG